>DATAEI010000023.1:0-6710 GCA_036258075.1 Gaiellales bacterium | reverse complement strand
AGCGCCTGGCACGGGTGGTGCTCGTCGGTGAGCCCGTTCACCACGGGGACGGACGCCGCCGCGGCCAGCTCCTCGACCCGGGCGTGGGCGTGGGTGCGGATCATGATCGCGTCGGCGTAGCGCGACAGGACGGCGCCCGTGTCGGCGATCGGCTCGCCGCGGCCGAGCTGGCTCTCCGCGGTCGCCAGGTGGACGGCGTGGCCGCCGAGCTGCACCATCCCGATCTCGAACGACACGCGCGTGCGCGTCGAGGGCTTCTCGAAGATCATCGCCAGCGTGCGGCCCGCGAGGATCGGGTGCGGCACGCGTTCGCGCTGGAGCGCCTTCAGGCGCTCGGCGAGATCGAGCAGGGCCACGAGCTCGGCGGCCGACAGGTCGTCGATCCGCAGGAGGTCGCGGCCGCAGAGGCCGCCGAGCGCCGGGCGCTCGGAGGCGAGGGCCAGCTCAGGCACGGAGCGCCCCCGACTGGATCTCGGCGCACAGAGCCGCGATGTCGGCGCCGGTGTGCGGCTCGCGGGCCACGACGAGGATCACGTCGTCGCCCGCCACCGTGCCCGCAACCTCGGGGAGATCGGAGACGTCGAAGGCGCGGGCGACCGGCATGGCGTTCGCGGGCGCGGTCTTCAGCACGAGCAGGTTGCCCGACGCCTCCATCGACCGCACGAGCACGAGCGCCTCGCGCAGCCGCTCGAGCGGCTCCACGGGCTCGTCCTCTGCCGGCAGCGCGTAGACCAGGTGGCCGCCCTTCCGCACCCGGACGGCACCAAGCCGCTCGAGATCGCGCGACACCGTCGCCTGGGTCACGTGGACACCGTTTCCGGCCAGCAGCTCGACGAGCTGCGGCTGCGACGTGACCGGATGGCGGTCGAGGAGCGAGGCGATCAGCTGGCGGCGATCAGGCATGGACGCATGAGCATACCAATACATGCATGATCATGCAACACGGAAGCGTTCCTCGTAGAGCGCGCGCCCCACGACCACGGCATCGGCGCCCGCGCCGACGGCCGCGGTCACGTCGACCGGCGCGTGGACGCCGCCGGCGGCGATCAGCTCGCCGGGCACCGCCGAGCGCAGGCGGCCGATGAGCCCCACGTCGGGGCCGGCCCCGGTGCCGTCTCGCTCGATCGCGGTCACCGCCACGTCGCGCACGCCTGCGGCCGTGAGCCGGTCGACGAGCGCCCGCGGGTCGGCGCCCGAGTCGGCGGCCCACCCGCGCACGCGGACGCTGCCCTCGCGGCAGTCGACGGCGGCGACGACGCGCCCGGTCTCGCTCGCGAGCCGTCCGGTGGCGACGGGGTCATCGACGGCGAGCGTGCCGACGAGCACGCGCCAGGCGCCGGTCTCGATCGCGCCCGCGACGTCGGCCTCGGTGCGGATGCCCCCGCCCAGCTGGAGCCGGACGCCCGGCAGGGCGGCGATCTCGGCCAGGATGCGGGCGTGGCCCGGCGGGCGGACGCCGTCGCGGGCGGCGTCCAGGTCGACGACGTGGAGCCGGGTCACCCCCTCCGCGGCGAGCTCGGCCGCGACGGCCACCGGGTCGTCGGCATAGACCGTCGCGCGGTCATAACGGCCCTGGCGCAGCCGCACCACGCGCCCGCCCAGCAGATCGATCGCCGGCACGGCGTGCGTGCCCCATCGTTTTAGCATGCTAAAATGCTATCACGATGAGCGAATGGCGCACACCCGAGGTCGACGATCTCTGCGATGCCGTCGTCGCCCTGCGGAACCGCGACGAGGCGGCGGCCTTCCTGCGCGACGTATGCACCCTCCACGAGCTCGAGGTGCTGGCCCACCGCTGGCACGCCGCCCAGCTGCTCGACCGCGGCATCCCCTACGCCGAGGTGGCCCGTACGGTGCGCGGCTCGACCGCGACCGTCACGCGCGTCGCTCACTGGCTGCGGCACGGCGAGGGCGGCTACCGGCTCGTGCTCGACCGCCGCGGCCACTCGACGAGGCGGCCGTGACGCGCCCGTTCCGGCTCGCGCTGCCGTCGAAAGGCCGTCTGCACACGCCCGCGCTCGAGCTCGCCCGAGCCGCCGGGGTCGAGGTCGACGTGAACGGCCGTGCGCTCCACGCACACTGCTCGCGGTGGGACATCGAGGTGCTCTTCGCGCGCGCCGACGACATTCCGGCGTGGACCGCCGACGGCGCCGTCGACGCGGCGGTGGCCGGCCACGACCAGATCGTCGAGTCGGGAGCCGAGGTCGACGAGCTCGTGCCGCTCGGGTTCGGGCGCTGCGCGCTCGAGGTCGCAGTCCCGGCCGGCGGAGAGGTCGACGACGTCGGCGCCCTCGACGGCGGCCGCGTCGCCACCGCCCATCCCCGCACCGCCGCGGCGTTCTTCGCCGGCCGTGGCCTGGCCGTCGAGACCGTGCCCATCCGCGGCTCGGTCGAGCTGGCGCCGCGGCTCGACGCGGCCGACGGCATCGTCGACCTGGTGTCGAGCGGCGACACGCTGCGACAGAACGGGCTGCGCCCGATCGCGACCGTGCTCGAGTCGGAGGCGACCCTCGTCGCGCGGCGCGGCCTCGACGCCCCGGCACAGGCGGTGGCCGAGGAGCTCGCCACGGTAATCGAGAGCGTGGTCGCCGCGCGCGGCAAGCGCTACCTGATGCTGAACGCGCCCGACGAATCGCTCGACGCCGTGATCGGGCTCCTGCCCGGCATGGACTCGCCGACGGTGCTGCCGCTGGCGCGCGGCGGCCTGCACGCCGTTCACGCCGTCGTCGACGCCGACGCGGTCGCCGACCTGCTCGCCCCGCTCCGGTCGGCCGGCGCCCGCTCGCTGCTCGTGCTCCCGATCCAGAACCTCATCCCATGAGCGCAACAACGGGGTCAGACCCCAATGTTGCGCGGCTGCCCGTTCGCGCCGACCTGCTGGACGCCGAGGCCTACCACTGGGAGGAGGGGCTTCCCGAGGGGCGCCTGCGCCGGTTCGACATGAACCTCTCGCCGGTGCCGCCGGCCTGGTACGGCCGCGCGGTGGCGACGCTCGGCCGCGTCGCCGTGCACACCTATCCCGACGCGACCTACGCCGGCCTGAAGGAGGCGATCGGCGAGCACACGGGCTTCGATCCCGGATGCGTCGTCCTCACCGGCGGTGCCGACGAGGCGGCCCAGCTGTGCGCGCTCCTGGCGCTTCGGCCCGGCGACGAGGCGTACGTCCGCCGACCGTTCTACTCCTGGTACGCCAACGTCACCCGCCTCGCCGGCGCGGCGCTCGTGCACGAGCCGTCGCCACGGGTGCGGCTGTGGTGGGTGTGCGCGCCGCACAACCCGACCGGCGCCGACGCGACCGCCGAGGACCTCGCCGAACGCGACGGCCTCGTGGTGATCGACCAGGCGTACGTCGAGTTCGGCGGCCGCGACCTGGCGAGCCTGGCGCGCGAGCGGCCCAACACCGTCGTCCTGCGCACGTTCTCGAAGGCGTTCGCGCTCGCCGGCGCTCGGATCGGCTACATCCTGGCTCCGCCGGCCATCGCGCGCCGGCTCGACGCGATCCGCCCGCCGGCGTCGATCTCCTCGTTCTCGGTGGCGCTCGCGGGGATGGCGCTCCGCGAGGCCGGCGAGATGCGCGGCCGCGCGGCGGCCACCGTCGCCGAGCGCGACCGGATGGCGGCGGCGCTTCGGGCCGCCGGGCTCGGGGTGGCCGACTCGTGCGCCAACTTCCTGCTCGTCGACGTCGGCGAGCCCGCGGCGGCCGTCTCGAAGCGCCTCCTCGACCAGCGCCTGGTCGTGCGCACGTTCGCCGACCCGCTGCTCGCGACGCACATCCGCATGAGCCCTGCGACACCGCGGGAGAACGACGAGCTCCTGGCCGCACTCGGCGCGGCCGGCGCGAGCGCGCCGCCAGAGGCCGGGACGCGGACCGCGGTCGCGGAGCGGCTGACGGCCGAGACCGACGTCCGCTGCCGGGTCGCGCTCGACGGCACCGGCCGCGCGGCGGTCGCGACGGGGATCGGCATGCTCGACCACATGCTGACGGCGCTCGCGACCCACTCGCTGATCGACATCGAGCTCACGTGCACCGGTGACCTGTGGGTCGACGAGCACCACACGGTCGAGGACGTCGCGATCGTGCTCGGCCAGGCCGTCGACTCCGCGCTGGGTGACCGGGCCGGGATCGCGCGCTTCGGCGACGCCCGCGCGCCGCTCGACGAGGCGCTCGCGCATGCGACGGTCGACCTCGGCGGCCGCGGCGTCGCGGCGATCGACCTGCCGTTCGCGGGGGAACGCATCGGCCTTCTGTCCGGGAGCCTGGTGCCGCACTTCTTCGACACGCTGGCGCGAAACGGCCGGCTCGGCATCCACATCTCGGCGGCGGGAAGCGACGACCACCACCTGCTCGAGGCGGCCTTCAAGGCGCTGGCACGGGCGCTTCGGGCCGCCGTCGCGGCCGATCCCGGCCGGGCCGGGGCGATCCCCTCGACCAAGGGCAGCCTGTGAGCACCGTGACCGTCGTGGACCACGGCGCCGGCAACCTGCGCAGCCTGCGGGCGGCGCTCGAGCGGCTCGGAGAGGACGTTCGCATCACGTCGGATCCATCCGCCGTCGAGGCCGCGGCGGTCGTGGTCGTCCCGGGGGTCGGCGCCGCCGGGCCGGCGATGGAGCGGCTGCGCGTCACCGGCCTCGCCCGCGCGATCCGAACCGCGGCGGCAGGGGGCGCGAACGTCGTCGGCATCTGCCTGGGTCTCCAGCTCCTCTTCGACCGAAGCGACGAGGGCGACACAAAGTGCCTCGGGCTCCTCCCGGGCGCCGTCCACCGGATCGACTGGGCAGGGACCGTCCCGCACATGGGCTGGAACGACGTCACCCCGGCTCGCGGCGACGCGCTCGCGGACGCGCTCCCCGCCGTCTGCTACTTCGCCCACACCTACGTTGCCGAGCCGGAGGACGGCCGCGACGTCCTCGCCACCACGGAGCTCGACGGGCGCACGTTCGCGTCGGCCGTGGCGCGAGGCCGCGTGGCCGCCGTGCAGTTCCACCCTGAGCGGAGCGGCCCGGCCGGCCGCGCGCTCCTCGCGGCGCTCCTGCGCAGGGGCGATGCTGCGTAGGCGGATCATCCCCTGCCTCGACGTGCGTCGCGGGCGGTTGGTCAAGGGTGTCCGGTTCCGCGATCTGCGCGACTGCGGCGACCCGGTCGACGCGGCCGCGCGGTATGCGGAGTCGGGCGCCGACGAGATCGTGTGGCTCAACATCTCGGCGGGCGAGGAGGCCTGGGCGGAGCTCCTGCGGGCGGTCGAGCGGGCCGCGCGGCGGGTCGATGTGCCGCTGTGCGTCGGCGGCGGGGTGGACGGGCTCGAGCGCGCCCGCGACCTGCTCCTGGCCGGCGCCGACAAGGTGAGCGTGAACACCGCCGCGCTCGACCGGCCGGAGCTCGTCTCGGACCTCGCCGGGCGGCTGGGCTCGCAGTGCGTGGTCGTCGCAGTCGACGCAGCCCGGGTCGACGGCAGCTGGGAGGCACATGCCTCCGCCGGCCGCCGGCCCACGGGCCGCGACGCGATCGCCTGGTCGCGCGAGGTGGTCGAGCGGGGCGCCGGCGAGCTCCTCGTCACGAGCATCGACGCCGACGGCGGCCATGCCGGCTACGACCTCGACCTCGTGGCGGCGGTCTCCGGGGCCGTCTCGGTGCCGGTGGTGGCGTCGGGCGGCGCGGGCGGGCCGGCCGACATGGCGGCGGCGCTCGCGGCGGGCGCACAGGCCGCGCTTGCGGCGTCGATCTTCCACGACGGCGAGGCGACGATGGCCGGCGTGAAGCAGGAGGTGGCCGCATGCGGTCTCCCCGTCCGCTCGTGACCATCGCCGAGGGTGCCCTCGTGTCGTGCGTCGTCCAGCACGCCGACACCGGCCGGGTGCTGATGCTCGCCTACATGGACGCCGAGGCGCTGGCCGCCACGGTCGACACCGGCTTCGGCCACTTCCACTCGCGCTCACGCGGCCGGCTCTGGAAGAAGGGCGAGACCTCCGGGAACGTGCTCCGGGTCGTGTCGCTCACCCCCGACTGCGATGCCGACGCGATCCTGATGCTGGCGCTCCCGGCCGGGCCGGCCTGCCATACCGGCGCCGAGTCGTGCTTCGACGGCGCCTCGCCCACGCTGTGCGACCTGGTCGAGACGCTCGGCGAGCGCGCCGAATCGGGCGGGGACGGCTCGTACGTCGCCGGCCTTCTGGGCGAGGCCCGGGAGGCACGCCAGCGCAAGGTGGGCGAGGAAGCGATCGAGACCGTCCTCGCCGACCCCGGGAGCGATCACCTCGTCTCCGAGGTCGCCGATCTCTGGTTCCACTCGATGGTGCTCCTCCAGGGGGACGGCCGCGATCCGCTCGCGCCGCTTCGCGAGCTCGGCCGCAGGCGCCGCGATCCCCCTGTTTGAGCCGGATTGGAATATGACGTTCGTAACGTTGTGCCAGCTTGACACGATCTGGATGCTGGGGTATTCCTGACGGACGGGGTACCATTCGGCCCCGTCGCTTTTCCTTTCAGGGAGGAAGGTTGTGATCGACGAACTCGGGCGCCCGGGCCGCCCCATGGCCGACTACGTTCGCACCATCCGAAAAGGCTGGTGGATCGTCGCCGCCACCGTCCTCCTCGTGGCCGGCGCCACGTACTTCATCTCGTCCCAGCAGCAGCCGAAGTTCCAGGCGACTGCCGACGACCTGATCGTCGCTCCGACGTTCGATCCGACCCAGAAGACGTCGTCGAGCCAGATCAC
>DATAEI010000022.1:0-15322 GCA_036258075.1 Gaiellales bacterium | reverse complement strand
GGCTCGGGACGTTCGTGCACGTCGTGGTGGGCACGGGCGCGGCGATGTGCCTCGTGGTCGACGGCCGACCCCACCTCGGCGAGCATGGGAACGCCATCATCCTCGGCGCGCCGCCGGTCGAGCAGGTCGCGGGCGGGGCGGCGCTCGGCGAGAGCGCCCACGACTCCGCAGTCCGCGCCGAGGCGGCCGCGGCGGTCGGCCGCGTCCTGGCCGTGCTGGTGAACGCGCTCGATCCCGCGGCGGTCGTGCTCGGCGGCGGGTTGGGAGCCTCGCCGGGGTTCGCCGACGGCGTCGCGGCGGCGCTCCGGCCGGCGATCTGGTGCGAGGCGACGCGTGACGTGGCCGTGGTCGCGAGCGCGCTCGGCGAGGAGGGCGGCGTGATCGGCGCGGCCCTCGCCGCGGCGGAGGCGCCGGCATGACGTGGCGCGACACCGGCCTCTGGACGGATGTGCGCGAGATGGCCGACTCGGTGGCGGCGACCCTCGACGCCGCCGACGGGCTCGACGAGACGGCCGCGCTCCTGTCGGCCCCGGGCGTCAGCCGGATCGTCGCGAGCGGGAACGGCGCCGCCTTCTACGTCGCTCTCGCCCTGTGGCTGGCGGCGGCCGCGGGCGACGGCCCCGAGGTGGTGGCGGTTCCGAGCGGCCTCCTCGCCGGCGGGTGGTTCCGGTTCCGGCCGGGCGACCGCCTGCTCGCCGTGTCGTCTTCCGGCGAGTTCCGCGACCTCGTCGAGGCGGTCGGCGCGGGTGCGGTGCCGCAGCCCTACGCGGCGGTCACGGCGACCGCCGGGTCGACGATCGAGCGCGCCGCCGGCGCGCGGGCGCTCCAGCGCGTGCTCGGGCAGCGGGCCGTGACTCACACCCAGGCGCTGGCCGGCGGCCTGGCGTGTGCGCTCGGCGTGTGGGTGCGCCTCACCGGGGACGCCGAGCTCGGCGACGCGCTGGCAGCGCTTCCCGAGACGCTGAGCGCGGCCGTCGCAGAGGCCGAGGAGTGGGCCGCCGGGCTCGCCGGCCTGCGGGCCCCGGCGGCGGCGGTCGCGTTCTCGGGTGGGCCCGGCTGGGCCGCAGCCCTCGAGGCGGCCCTGCTCCTGAAGGAGGTGGCGGGCGTTCCGGCAGAGGGCGTCGACGCGCGCGAGGGCGCCACCTCGGCGATGTATGCGCTCGGCGCCGCTCATCTGGCGGTCTCGCTTCCGGTCGGCGACCCGGCCGAGGCAGAGGCCGAGCGCGTCTGCGCCGACACCGGCGCGCGTCTGGTCCGCTGCCCCGGAGGCGAGCGCTCTGACCCGCGCCTGGCGCTTGCGACCACGCTGCCGTCGGCGACAGCGCTCTCGGCCGTGCTCGCCGAGCAGGCGGGGCTCGACGCCGACCGCCCCGCGTGGGTCGAGGCCTACTACCGCACGGCCCGCCGGCCCTCGACCTCAACGGGCGACGGCTGAAACAGGCGCTGGGCGATCGCGGTCGGGACGACCGCGGAGAACACGATCACGGTGAGGAGCAGCGAGAACTGCGTCCGGTCGATGATGCCGGCCTGGAGGCCGTAGAGCGACGTGATCGTCCCGAACGTGAGGCCGGTCGACATGAGGAGCGTCGTGAACGTGGCGTCGGGTGCGCAGAACCGGCGGGCGAGCGGATAGACGCCGGCCAGCTTCGGCACCATCTTCGCGGCGGCCAGGAGGGCCAGGAGCCCCAGGTTGGCCCACACCGCCCCGAGCGACAGGTTGAGCCCGCCCTTCAGGAAGAAGAACGGCGTCAGGAACGCGAACGCCACCACCCGCAGCCGCTCCTGCTCGAGCCGGTGGGACTCGTAATGGCCGCTCATCGCCAGCCCGAGCACGAAGACGGGCAGGACGGCCTGGCTGTCGGCCCGTCCGCCGAGGTACATGAGCAGGAACATGACGGCGAAGGCGAGCTTGATCTCGGGCTCGATGATGCGGTCGCCGTAGCGGCTGAAGAACCAGGGCGCGATCCGCGGCAGGCCCCAGATCGCGAGCACCGACGCCGCGGCGAACGGCACGACCCACAGGTTCGGGGTGATGAAGAGCACCGAGAGGCCGAGGACGGTCAGGATGTCGGTGACGAACGTGGCGGCCATGATGCGCTTGCCGGTCACCGATCGGTTGAGGCCCGTCTCGACCAGCACGGCGTACACCACCGCGAGGCTCGTCGTCGAGAGGGCGAGCCCGCCGATCTCGGCCTGGTCGCGCGTCCAGCCGGCCGCCCAGTAGGCGGTCGCCATCGCGACCACGAACGGGGCCAGAAAGGACGTCGCCCCGATCGCAAGGCTGGCCCGCCACTCGCGCCGGAACTGGGGCACGTCCACCTCCGTCCCGGCCAGGAACGTCAGGACGATCCCGGCGAACGTGCCGATGAAGGAGAGCCAGTCAGGGATCGAGAGCGTGAAGATGTTCCCGACGGCGACGCCCGCCGCGAGCTCGATCAGTGCGACCGACAGGCCGAGCTCGATCGAGACCGTGCTCGCCACGAGGATCGTGGCCGCAAGGACGGCCGCCAGTGCGAGGTCGCTCACCGCTCCACCTCCGGGGTCGTGCTTCTGAGGTAGAGGCCATCAGCCCTGAGGGCGGTTGGACGCGAGCCTCATCGCGTTGCCAGGATGGTAGCCGCGGGGTGCGAGGTTTGGCGAGCGGCCGCGTGCGGGCATCCGCACCCTAGAACGCCCAGGTGGGGCGTCAAACCCACGGAGGACACCCTGATGACCACGCGAGGAAGTAGCGGCATCGGCGGGATCACGATCGGCGGCATCATCGTCATCATCGGGATCATCGTCGCGATCGTCTGGAGCCTGATCCTCGGCATCATCATCGCACTCATCGGCCTGATCGCCTTCGGCGGTTTCGCGCGGGGCAGGTGGTACTGAACGGCCCACCTGCGGGCGATCCTGGCGCTCCGCCGATAGCTCAGACCGCGAGCAGGCCGCGGGACACCGTCACGGCCGGCCCGCCGACGTGCGCGGTGCCGCCGTCGATGCGCAGGTCCACATAGCCGCCGCGTGGCGAGGCCTGGCGCGCCCGCAGCGAGGTCGTGCCCAGCCGCTCCGCCCAGAACGGCCCCAGGCTCGCGTGCGCCGATCCGGTGACGCTGTCCTCCGGGATGCCGATCCTGGGAGCGAAGAACCGCGACGTGAAGTCGACGCCCTCTCCGCCGGCGGCGGTCAGGATGACGCCGCGGGCCTCGAGCGCCGCGAGGTCGTCCATGGCCGGCGTCGCCTCGGCGACCGCCGCCGTGCTCTCGAGCAGCACCAGCAGGTCGAGCGGCGTCCGCCACACCGAGACGGCCGGCGCCCCAACCGCCTCGACCAGCCCTGGAGGAGGGGCCGTCTCCTCGACGCTGCCCGCGGCAAGCGCGACGAAGATCGATTCGCCCTCGCGGGTGGCGCGGATCTCGCCGGCCGGCGTCTGGAAGGCGATGCTCGTGCCCGGATCGCTCATCCCGGTCTCCCACAGGACGTGGGCGGCGGCGAGCGTGCCATGGCCGCACAGCTCGAGCTCGGTCTCGGCCGTGAACCAGCGCAGCCGCCATTCGCCCTCGGCCGGCACGACGAAGGCCGTCGCCGGCATGCGGAGCTCCGTCGCGACCGCCTGCAGCCAGGCGCCCTCCTCCTCGCTGTCAAGTACGCACACAGCGGCCGGGTTGCCGGCGAAGGGTTGGTCCGTGAACGCGTCGACCTGGAAGAGCGGCAGCGTCATCTCGGGCCGTCCGGGCCCGCGCCGCGCACCGCCTCGAACGCCGCGGCCGCGGTCTCGAGGTCGTCGCGGCTGTGCGCCGCCGACATCTGCGTGCGGATCCTGGCCTTGCCCTTCGGGACGACCGGGTAGGTGAAGCTGACCGCGTAGATCCCGCGGTCGAGGAGGCCCTGGGCGAACCGGCCGGCGGCGACGGCGTCGCCGAACATCACGGGCACGATCGGGTGCTCGCCGGGCAGGATCTCGAACCCGGCCCGCGACATCCGCTCCCGGAACCACGCCGTGTTCTCGTGCAGGCGCGTGCGCAGCTCGTCGGAGGTCTCGAGCAGGTCGAGCGTCGCGAGCGCCGCTCCCACGATCGGCGGGGCGAGGCTGTTCGAGAAGAGGTAGGGCCGCGAGCGCTGCCGCAGGATCTCGATGATCTCCTTCCGCCCCGACGCGTAGCCGCCCGACGCGCCGCCCATGGCCTTCCCGAGCGTGCCGGTGATGACGTCGACCCGGTCGACGACCCCGAACTGGTCGGGCGTCCCCCGCCCCCGCGGCCCGACGAAGCCGACCGCGTGGGAGTCGTCGACCATCACGAGCGCGTCGTGCTTCTCGGCGAGAGCGCAGATGCCCTCGAGGTTCGCCAGGTAGCCGTCCATCGAGAACACGCCGTCCGTCGCGATCAGGCGGTGGCGCGTTCCGGCGGCCTCCGTGAGGCATCGCTCCAGGTCATCCATGTCGCCGTTTCGGAACCGCAGCCGCTGCGCCTTGCAGAGCCGGATGCCGTCGATGACCGAGGCGTGGTTCAGCTCGTCGGAGATGACGGCGTCCTCGGCGGTGAGGATCGCCTCGAAGAGGCCGGCGTTCGCGTCGAAGCACGACGAGTAGAGGATCGTGTCCTCGGTCCCGAGAAACTCCGAGATCCGCCGCTCGAGCTCGGTGTGGATCGTCTGCGTCCCGCAGATGAAGCGCACCGAGGCCATCCCGAACCCCCACCGGTCGAGGGCCGCGTGCGCGGCGGCGATCACGGACGGATGGCTGGCGAGGCCGAGGTAGTTGTTCGCGCAGAGGTTCAGGACGTCGTGGCCGCCGACGCGAACGTGGGCGCTCTGCGGCGTCTCGATCTCCCACTCGTCCTTGTAGAGCCCGGACTCCTTCAGCTCCGCCAGCGTCCCGGCGAGCTCCTCCTCAAGCGTGCTCATACGTCCTCCCAGCTCATGACGATCTTGCCCGAGTCGCCCGACGCCGCCGTCGCGAACGCCTCCTCGTAGTCGCGGAACGAGAAGCGGTGCGTGATGACCGGCGTGATGTCGAGCCCCGACTGCAGCAGCACGGTCATCTGGTACCAGGTCTCGTACATCTCGCGGCCGTACACGCCGCGCAGCGTGAGCATGTTGGTGATGACCGTGCTCCAGTCGAGGGCGAACGCCTCGGACGGCAGGCCGAGCACCGCGATGCGGCCGCCGTGGGACATGTTCGCCACCATCGCGTGGAGGGCGTCCGGCGCGCCCGACATCTCGAGGCCGATGTCGAAGCCCTCGGTCATGCCGAGGTCGCGCTGCACGTCGGCCAGGTCGTGCTCGCGCGGATCCACGGCGAGGGTGGCCCCCATCCGCCGGGCCAGCTCGAGCCGGTAGGGGTTCAGGTCGGTGACCACGACGTGGCGCGCGCCGGCGTGGCGGACGACGGCCGCGGCCATGCAGCCGATCGGGCCGGCGCCTGTGACGAGGACGTCCTCGCCCAGCACCGGGAACTGGAGCGCGGTGTGCACCGCGTTTCCGAACGGGTCGAAGATCGCCGCGACGTCGAGGTCGATGCCGTCGGCGTGGTGCCAGATGTTCGTCATCGGGAGCGCGATCAGCTCGGCGAAGGCGCCCGGCCGGTTCACGCCGACGCCGCTCGTGTGCGCGCACAGGTGCCGCCGGCCGGCCATGCAGTTGCGGCAGCGGCCGCACACGACGTGGCCCTCGCCCGAGACGACGTCGCCGGGGTGGAAGTCGCTCACGTTCGACCCGACGGCGACGATCTCGCCCACGAACTCGTGGCCGATCGTCATCGGGACCGGGATCGTGCGCTCCGCCCACGCGTCCCAGTGCTGGATGTGCAGGTCGGTGCCGCAGATGCCCGTGCGGCGAACCTTGATCAGGACGTCGTTCAGGCCGTGCTCAGGCTCGGGCACGTCCTCCAGCCACAGCCCCGGCTCTGCGAGCTTCTTGACCAGCGCCAGCATCGCCAGCATCGTACGCGCCGCGGCGCGGCTTGAGGTCGGCAGCGCTCCTTGATAGAGTGGTTCGTTGCGCCGGTTACGAGAACCATCCGGCGCCAGCCGCCGCCCGCGCCCCAATCGACGTCCTTCCCCGGCCCGCGCCCATGTGCGCGCCCGCCTGGGGCCCTCCCCGGCATGGAGTCATCGTGTCCGCCCAGCCTGCTGTCGAAGTCTGCGACCTGCGCAAGGAGTTCATCCGCCGTGACGGCGGCGGCGGGCTGCGCCATCGCCGGCGCCGGCGGCGTGTGCCCGCGCTGCACGGCATCACCTTCACCCTGACCCGCGGCGAGTGCGTGGCGATCCTGGGCCAGAACGGCTCGGGGAAGTCGACGCTCGTGCGCCTGCTCTCGACGCTGCTCCTGCATGACGGCGGCACGGCGGAGGTGTTCGGCTACGACGTCTTCCGGCGGCCGCGTGCGGTGCAGCGGCTCGTGAACCGCGTGTCGGTCGAGGCGTCGTTCTTCAAGCGCATGTCGCCCGCCGAGAACCTGAGCTACTCGGCCCGCTTCTACGGGATGACGCCGCGCCAGTCCCGCGAGGCGATCCCCCGCATCCTCGAGCGGGTCGGCTTCCCGCCGGAGCGGCGGGGCGAGCCGATGGAGGACCTGTCGCGCGGGATGCAGCAGAAGATCGCGCTCGCCCGAGCGCTCCTGGTCGCGCCGGTGCTGCTCCTGCTCGACGAGCCGACGACCGGGCTCGATCCGCGCTCCAAGCTCGAGGTGCAGGCGTTCATCCGCTCGATCCGCGACGAGCACGACGCGACGATCCTGCTCTGCACCCACGACATGGCCGAGGCGGAGGCGCTGGCCGACCGCATCGGGATCCTGCACAAGGGCGCGCTCATCTGCCTCGACACCGCCGATGCGCTCAAGCGGGAGTACGCCGCCGACACGCTCGAGGGCGCGTTCCTGGCAGCGACCGGACGCCAGTTCGAGGACGAGAAGGAGGACGACGAGTGATCCGGCTCGACACCGCCGCGCTGCGCAACGAGCTCGTCGGGTTCGCCGGCATCGTCGAGCGCAACACGTACCTCATCCGCCGCTTCGTGTGGTGGGAGGTGGCGTGGTTCCTCTACACCGTCGCGAACACGCTCACGATCGTCTTCATCGCCAAGGGCGCCGAGGCGGCCGGCTACAGGCTCGACGTGAACCGCGAGACCATCGTGCTCCTGATCGGCGCGGTCGTGTGGTCGTACCTCGGGCTGCTCTTCGAGATCGTCACCGAGACGGTGGCGTGGGAGCGGTGGGAGGGCACGATCGAGTACACGTTCATGGCGCCGCTCTCACGCCCGGCGCACCTGCTCGGGATGGGCGCGTTCGCCGTCGTGTACGGCGTCCTTCGCACCGTGCTCCTGTTCGGCGTCGTGTCCGAGTTCCTCGACGTCACATTCGTCCATGCCGACTTCGGCGCGGCGATGGTCGTCCTGGCCGCGTCGTCGTTCTCGTTCGTCGGCATCGGCATGATGACCGCCGTCCTGCCGCTCATCTCGCCCGAGAAGGGGACGCAGCTCGGCTTCATCGCGCAGGGGCTCCTGCTTGTCATCTCCGGGGTCTACTACCCGGTGTCGGTGCTCCCGCAGTGGATGCAGTGGCTCTCTGTCATCTCGCCGGCGACGTACACGCTGGAGGGCGCGCGCAGGGCGGTGCTCGACGGCGCCGGCGTGGCAGCGCTCTGGGGCGAGATCTGGCCGCTCCTTCTGATCGGCGTGATCGCGATCCCGGCGGGGCTCGCGGTGTTCGCGCAGGGCGAGCGCTACGCCAAGCGCCACGGCCGGCTCAAGCGCTCCGGCTGAGCCTCGGTTCCTAGCCGTCGAGGCTCAGCATGAGCGCGGGCTGGTCGATCGTGTGCTCGGCGCGCGTGGGAACGACGGCCGTCCCGACGGCGTAGAACTCGATCACGTGCGAGCCCCAGCCGTGGCTTCGCTCCTGGATCTGGACGCCGACGATCCCCTCGGCCTGGACGGCCTGCGCCTCGCTCTGCATGCGCTCCATCGCGAGCTCACGGGCGTCGTAGAGCGCCTGGGTGAAGTTCTCCATCTCGACGTTCTGGCCGACCTTCGAGAACCAGCCCCGCAGGCCCTGATGGGCAACGTGGTAGACGCAGCTCCCCATGCACATCCCGACCGGCCGGTAGCCGGCCTGAAGCAGCGTCCAGAAGTCCTGGCCCGACACGTCGCTCGTGAACGGGCGGCCGTTCGGCGCGCGGTGGAGCTCGCCGCCGCGGTGCTTCACCGCCGTCCCGATCGCGATGAACTCGGCCAGATCCGAGCCCCACTCGTACCGGCCGACATCCAGCCGGACGCCGACGATGCCGTCGGCCCCGAGCTGGTCGGCCTCCTCCTCCATCCGCGTCATCGCGAGCTCGCGGGCGTGGTACATCGCCTGCGTGAGGACGCCCATCTCCTGGTTCTGGCTCCAGCTCGACTGCTGGTAGCCGATGTGGTAGATCGAGCTGCCGACGACGAGCCCGAGCGGGTCGAAGCCCGCCTGCTTCACGAGCAGGAACTCGCGCACCGAGAGGTCGGACGTGAAGAGGCCCGCCTTGTTCTGGGCGAGGCGACCGCGGGCGTCCTCCGGGACGCCCGCGAGCGAGGTCGGGTCGTAGCTCATTGCTGGCTCCTCGTTAGACGATCAGTGCGGTGGTCGGAGTGGGGTGCGCGGCCGGGCCGGCCGCCGCGATGCCCGTGGCGATCGCGTGGATGGTGTAGGTGACGCCGACGAGCTGGTCGTTCGCTTCGTAGGGCCGCTCCTCCTGACCCCAGGCCGTTGCGACGATCCCGTCGGCGCCGAGCGCCGCCGCCTCGGCCGTGAGGCCGGAGAGCACGCGGTGGCGGGCGTGGTACCAGGTCTGGGTCGCGCCCTCCATCTCGACGTTCATCCACCGGCCGCCGCCCCAGCCGCTCGTCGGGATCGGCTGGCCCCAGGTGTAGAGCTGGCCGTAGAAGACGCTTGTCGCGCCGACGACGCCGACCGGCCGGTGGCCGGAGTCGAGCAGCAGGGCGACGTCCTGGCCCGAGAGGTTGGTGAGTGCGGCGCCGCGCGGGCCGCGGAGCGCGGCTCCCCGGACCGCGGTGCCGATCGCCTGGAACTCCACCAGGTCGCTGCCCCAGTCGTAGCGGGCGGTCGCGATCCGGACGCCGACGACACCGTCCGCGCCGACGAGGTCGGCCTCCTGGCGCAGGCGGGCCAGCGCGCGGCGGCGGCAGTCGTTGTAGGCCTCGGTCAGCGTCCCGAGCTCCTGGGAGGTGGCTCCGAAGAAGCCGCGGCTCACCGCCTGCCAGCCGACGTGGTACATGGACGTGCCCATGACCTGCGTCAGCGGTTCGAGCCCGTGGCGGCCGGCCAGGGCGAACTCGGGCACCGACAGGTCGGAGGTGAACGCCTCGCCGCTCTCTGCGCCCAGCCGCCGCAGCCGGTCCTCCGCCGTCTGCGGAATGCCGCCCGCCGTGATCCGCGCGATGTCGGCCGCCTGGCGCTCCTCGCGTTCACGCTCCGCCTCGCGGCCCTCGCCGGATCCGCGTCTGAAGAGTCCCACGCCTACTCCTCGAGCAGGCGCTCGAGCGCCCGGCGGCCCTCGGCGCTCTCGCGCGCGGCGGCCTCGAGCTCGCGCGAGAGGGCGGCGATCCAGGCGTCGAGATCGAGCGGCTCGGACTTGATCGCGATGCCGCGCACCTCGTTTCGGCGCGCAGTCTCGATCCGGCCGCCGTCCGAGACCAGGGTGTAGCGGCAGTCGCCCATGTCGACCGAGATCTCGCGCACACCCTTCGAGCGGGAGAGGAGTCCTCCGTGGCGGGCGATCGCCACGCGCCCCGGCAGGGCTTCGGTGAGCTTGACGGCCAGCGCTTCGACGAAGGCGTTCAGGTCGGTCGCATCGGCGCGCAGTCCTGCCGCGACCATGTCGAAGCTGCCCTCCTCCATCGCGCGGGATGCTACCGCGGGTCTAGCGGATCGGACGGGCCTTCCCGAGCGCGGCATACGTCGAGGCGTTGGCGGGCGCCTCGACGGCCACGGTCCCCGTCGCGACCGTGCGCTCGCCGATCAGGAGGCCGCCGATCGTCATGTAGAACCGGCCGACGCCGCCGGCCACGGGGATCGTCTTGCCGGGGATGCGCGACGCGAGAAGCGACGGCGGGATCACGCGGCCGTACGTCCAGAGCGTCGTCGGCCCGTACGAGATCCGCACAGCCGTCCCACCGGTGTAGCGCAGGAGCGTGATCGAGCCGATCGGGTTTCCGCGGTACGAGCGCCCGAGCCACCACGGGCGGGGCGTGAGCGCGCGGGCCGCTGCGAGCGAGATCGGCCGCGAGGACAGGAGGCGGACGGGGACGCCCGGTGCGGCGAGCTGCGTGATCCTCGTCCCCCGCGGCAGCGCGAGGTCGAGGAGCCCCGGCGAGATCTGCGCCGCGTTCTCCCGCGCGATCTGGCGGACCACGATCACCGCGAACGTGTGCGCCGCCGCGCCGGGCCGAAGCTCGCGCCAGGCGATCCGCACCGGCAGGAGCGACGTGGCGTCGATCGTTGCGACCTGGACGATGCGCGACGCGCCCAGCCGTTGCGCCGGGAGCCGCACCTGATAGACGCGGCGCCCGTCCACGGTGCGCTCGTGGGTGCGCAGCGGGCCGGCGGCGGCCAGCGCTCGCCGGTAGAAGGCGATCGGGTCGACGGCGTCGGCGCACCCGCTCCCGAGCGCAGCGCAGGAGGCGGCGACGACCGCCGTGTGGTCGAGCGGGTCGTAGCGCGTCACCCGTCCGTGGTCGACCATCGTCTCGGCGACGACGGTCCCGCCGGTCGTCGACTGCGTCCATCGCTGCCTGCCGCCGGCGGCGTCGATCCAGCCGTTGCGCAGCGATGCCGGGAACGACTCGCCCGGACCGGGCCGCACCACCTCGACGACCGAGAGGATCGCGTCGTGGCCCCCCAGCGCAGCCAGCGCGCGGGCCTGGACCTCGACGTCCACCGGGCCGGAGGCGAACGGCAGCGCGAGCAGGATCGCGGCGGCGAGTGCGACGACGGCCGCGAGCGCGGCGGCGGCGACGCCGATCCGCCGGCGCGGGCGACGGGTGACACGCGGCAGGGGCCGGGCCCGCTCGAGCGCTCGCTCGGTCTCCGCCGTCGAGATGTCGAACCGGGCGGCTGCAGCGGCCTCGCGCAGGACGCGCGCGGTCGCGGCCAGGTCGGCATCGGCCGGCTCGGCGCCGTCGAGGGCGTCGGCGAGCAGGCGGGCGGCGGTGCGCTCGTCAGCCCGAGACATGCACGCCCTCCCGCTCGAGCGATTCGCGCAGCTGCCGTCCGGCCCGCAGAACGAGCATCTGGCACGCACCCGAGCTGCGGCCCATCAGCCGGCCGACCTCGGCGAACGAGTAGCCCTCCACCAGGCGCAGGTGCACGGCCAGCTGCTGGTCGGCCGGGAGCCGGTGCATCGCCCGCTCCAGCGCGTCCCGGTCGGCGATCGCCTCCGCCGCGTCCGCGACGGGCGGGCTGCGCACCTCCTCGACGGGAACGGGCTCGCGCATCCGCTCCCTCAGCCTGTCGCTCGCCATGTTCGAGGCGACGCGGTAGAGCCACGCCAGTACCGGACGGCCCCGGTAGCGCAGGCGGGGGACGCCGCGCCAGGCCGCCGCGAACACCTCGG
This sequence comes from Gaiellales bacterium, assembly GCA_036258075.1. Lineage (GTDB taxonomy): Bacteria > Actinomycetota > Thermoleophilia > Gaiellales > JAICJC01 > JAICJC01. Next base: position 3,740 of record DATAEI010000022.1, on the reverse strand, counting down.
CCGCGACATCGGCCGCATCCTCGCGCGAGCCGAGGCGGGCGGCCAGGTAGCGCACGATCTCGGCGTAGTGGGCGCGAAACAGGGCATCGAAGTCAGCTTGGGAGCGTCGGAACCCGGCGTGGTCGTCATCCGCCACGGATCAGCCGGACCTCGGCCTCCACAGCCTCCGGCCGGTGCCCGCCGCGGCGGCCAGCACGACGACCGCCGCCGCGGCAAGCACGGCGACCACCGTGGCGGCTGTCCGCCAGGCGTGGCCGTCCCCGGCAGCCGCCCGCGCGGGGCCGCGCACGAGCCGGCCGACATCCGCGCCCGCCTGGAACCAGCGCCCGCCCCGGCTGAGGGCGTGGTAGCGGGGGTAGTACACCATCCAGCTCGCGCCGCCGAGCGACCACGGCGTGGTCGCGCTGAACGTGACGATGACCGAGGAGTGGCGGCTCTTCCAGACGCTGGTCGAGGGCAGCTGCGCCGGCCGCTGGTCGTACAGGATCGCGAACCCGGCGCGATCGGTGCGCGCGTGGTCGTTCACGGTGACCGAGCTGATGCGGGGCGTGAACGAGCCGACGCTCGCCGCCGCCGCCTGGAGCGCCGGCGCGAGGCCGCTCCGCGCCTGGATGCACCCGCTGTCCGTGCAGATCACCTTCGCCTCCGGAATGTAGAACGTGTCGGCGCTCGGGACCTCGAAGCGCGGCTGGAACCGGAGCCGGTAGTAGGGGAGAAGCGCCGGCGAGGGCGCATCCCTGCCGGTGCCGGCCAGGATGTCCATCCCCAGCCGCTGGATCGCCCGCTGCGCACCGTGCACCTTCGCGCAGGCCGACGGCCCGCACACCTGGACGGCCCGCACATACCCCTTCGCGCTCGCAACCGGCGCGGTCGCGAGCGCCGCTGCGACGACCAGCCCTGCCGTGATGACGATCCGTTTCATCCTGATCCCTCCTTCGACTCCACAGGGTCCATCCAGGCGGAGGCGCAAAACGTCACGCGCAATACACTTCGCACCGTGGGACAGGAGACGGCCTGCACCGCATCGACCGCCGGCAGCCGCGTGGAGGGCCGCGCCCTGCTCGAGACCGACGAGCTGCTCTTTCGCGGCGACGGGGTCCGCCTGAAGATCCCGTACGCGACGGTGAAGGCCGTGCGTGCCCGCGACGGCCTGCTCGAGGTCGACCACGACGGCCGCACGACCAGCTTCGAGCTCGGCGACAAGGCCGCCCGCTGGGCCGACCTGATCGCACACCCCAAGACCGTGATCGACAAGCTGGGCGTGAAGCCCGGCCAGCGGGTGATCCTCCGGGGCCTCGACGCCGACGGGTTCCGCGCCGACCTGGCCGCTCGCGGCGCCGAGCTCGTCGACGACGGCGATGCCGACCACCTGTTCGTGGCGGTCGAGACGCACGAGGATCTGGCGGGCCTGCGCGGCCTCGTGCCGCTCATCGCCCGCGACGGCGCGGTGTGGACGCTGCGCCGCAAGGGCCGCAAGGACCTCACCGAGTCCGACGTCAGGGAGGCCGGAATTGCCGCCGGCCTCGTCGACGTGAAGGTGGTGCGGTTCTCGGACACCCACACCGCCGAGAAGTTCGTCATCCCGGTCGCCGACCGGTGAGGATCGCGCTCCTCGCACCTGCCTGGTTCGCCGTCCCGCCCGTGCGCTACGGCGGCATCGAGTGGGTCGTCTCGCATCTCGCCGACGGCCTGGTCGAGCGCGGCCACGACGTGACGCTCTTCGCCGCTGGCGACTCCCAGACCAAGGCCACGCTGGTGACGAGCTACGACGAGGCGCCCAGCTACCGGATCGGGCTCTCGCTCCCCGACCTGCACCACGCGCTCACGTGCCTCGAGCGGGCGGGCGAGTTCGACGTCGTGAACGACCACTCCGGCCCGCTGGCCTGCGCGCTGGGCCAGGTCGTCGAGACGCCGTTCTGCCACACGGTGCATGGCCCGCTGCGCGGCGAGCCCGGGCTCGTGTACTCACAGATCGCGCGCGTGTGCCCGCGGGTGCGGCTGATCTCGCTCTCGTACGACCAGCGCTCGCCGCTCCCCGAGCTGCCGTGGCTCGCCACCTGCCACAACGCCATCGACCTCGACGACTACCCGTTCGACCCCGGGAACGACGGCTACCTGCTCTTCCTGGGGCGGATGTCGCCCGACAAGGGCGCCCACAACGCCGTGCGAATCGCCCGCGAGACGGGCCTGCCGCTGAAGCTCGCCGGCAAGATGCACGACAAGCTCGAGCAGGAGCACTTCGACGCCACGGTGCGACCGTTCCTGGGCGACGGCATCGAGTACGTCGGCGAGGTGTCGCACGAGGAGAAGGTGCAGCTGCTCCAGCGCGCGCTGCTCACGGTCTTTCCGATCCAGTGGCCGGAGCCGTTCGGGCTCGTGATGGTCGAGTCGATGGCCTGTGGGACACCGGTCCTTGCCACCGGGCTCGGGGCCGTCCCGGAGGTCGTCGAGCAGCGCCGTGGCGGCATCGTCGCCGACACGGTCGACGAGCTGATCCCGCAGGTGCAGGCCGCGATCGAGCTCGACCGCCGCGAGGTGCGCGCCGTGGCCGAGGAGAAGTTCTCGGCCGAGCGCATGGTCGAGGAGTACGAGGAGGCCTACGAGCGGCTGATCGCGGGCTAGCCGGCGCTCAGTGCAGGAAGTGGCGCCGGCCCGTGAAGACCATGGCCGTGCCCGCCGCGTTGGCCGCGGCGATGACTTCCTCGTCACGCACCGACCCGCCGGGCTGGATCGCGGCGGCGACGCCTGCGCCGAACGCCAGCTTGGGGCCGTCGTCGAACGGGAAGAAGGCGTCGGACGCGAGCGCGGCTCCGCGGGCCCGCTCCCCGGCCTTGTCAACGGCGATCCGCACGGCGTCGACCCGGCTCATCTGCCCGGCGCCGATGCCCACCGTGGCGAGATCCTTCACGAGCACGATCGCGTTCGAGTGGACGAAGTGGGCGATCCGCCAGGCGAAGAGCATGTCGTCCCACTCGCGCTTGCCGGGCTGGGCCTCGGTCACCACCTGCATCTCGCTGCGATCCTCGACCTCGAGGTCGCGATCCTGGATCAGGATCCCGCCCAGGACGCGGCGCATGTCGCGCTCGCCGGCTGACACCTTGCGCCGCTCCCGGTCCTCGAGCACGCGGGTGGTGGTCTTGGCGCTCAGGACGTCGCGTGCGCCGTCGTCGTAGCCCGGCGCGAAGAGCAGGTCGACCTTCGTCTCGAGCATGCGCCGGGCCAGCTGCTCGCTGACCGGGCGGTTGACCGCGATGACCGCGCCGAACGCGGCCTGTGGGTCGCTCGCCAGCGCCTTCTCGTAGGCCTCGTCGATGGTCGCGCCGACGGCGGCGCCGGCCGGGTTGGCGTGCTTCACGACGGCGCAGCACGGCACCTGGAACGCCGAGGCGATCGTGCGCGCGGCCTGGAGGTCGGTGAGGTTGTTGAACGAGAGCGGCTTCCCGCCCAGCTGCTCGATCCGCGAGAGCAGATGGCGGCGGGCGCCGGCCTCGCGGTAGAACGCGGCCCGCTGGTGCGGGTTCTCGCCGTAGGTCAGGTCGGACACCTTGACGAGGTCGAGCGACACCCGCTCCGGGAACGGCTCGGTGTCGGAGAACCACGCGGCGATCGCCGCGTCGTACGAGGCGACGTGCGCGAACGCCTCGGCGGCCAGGTCGCGGCGCGTGTCGAGCGAGAGCTCGCCCTTGGACGTCCGCAGCTCGTCGAGCAGGAACCCGTACCGGTCGGGCTCGGTCACCACG
>DATAEI010000021.1:0-18856 GCA_036258075.1 Gaiellales bacterium | reverse complement strand
GTGCACCGACTCGATCACGCCCGGCGCGCCGCGCAGGTACGCCGGGCAGCGGGAGTGCCCGGGCACCGCACGCCGCGACACCGTCACCCGGTCGCCCGGCGCGAACCTGGGCGGTGGGGCGTCGAACCGCGGCTCGTCGTGCGGCGTGAGCCGGCGCAGCGCCGCGGCGACGTTCTCGGGATCGGATCGCGTCGGCACCGGCTCGCCGGCCGCCATCCGCGTCGCGGCCTCGTCGAGCTCCTCCTGGGTGAAGGCGCCGGACTCGACGCCGTTTCGCTCCATCGACGCCAGCCAGTGCTCGTAGTAGGACGTCGTCAGGTACTCGATCGCGCCCATCCGCTCGATCGACCACCGAAACGCCGGGCCGACGTCGGACGCCAGGTTCATCCCGTGGACGCGCCCTTCCCACGGCTCGTGGAACGGCGGCTCGTCCTCCTCGCGTACCACCGGGCCGTAGCCCTGCTTGCCGCCGAGATCGTGGATGCCGTCCACGCCACGGACGGTAGCCGAGCGCGCAAGTAGCGTTCCGGGGCGGCGTGGCCGCCAGGTGGACAGATCTGCTCGACCCCGACGGCGCCGCGCTGGACGCCGCCGCCCCGTGCCCGCTGCATCCGCGCGCCGTCGAGGCGATGCTCGCGCCGAGCGAGCCCGGCAAGGAGCCGCGACCGACGCTCGAGGCGCACACGGGCTATGTGTTCGGGATCCTGCTCGTGGCCGTGGCGGTCCCCGACGAGGACGCGGTGTACTACCAGGAGATCGAGCTGGCGCTCACGCAGGATCAGCTCCTCACGGTGCGGAAGACGCCGAGCGGGCGCGAGCCGTACGACCCGGCCGGCGTGAAGAAGGCGGTCGGCGACGCCCCCGACGCTGCCATGATCGCCTACCAGCTGATCGACGACGTGGCCGAGAGCTACCTCAACCTGCTCGACGCGCTGAACGACGAGATCGACGAGCTCGAGGATCACGTCGAGGAGTGGCCCGCCGTGAAGATCCGAAGCCGGCTCTCGGCGCTCCGCCACGACATGCTCCAGATCCGGCGGACGCTCTCCCCCACCCGCGACGCCGTTCGGCGCGTCGTCGACAACCGCATCGACATGGAGGGCGGCGAGGAGCTGTTCACGCCGCCGATCGAGCTGCACTTCGCCGACGCCTACGACAAGCTCCTGCGCGCATCCGAGGCGCTCGAGCTGTGCCGCGATCTCGTCGCCGGCGTGCGCGACTACTACCAGGCGATGGTCGCGCAGGAGCAGAACGAGGTGATGAAGCGGCTGACGGCGGTGGCGTCCGTGCTGCTCGTGCCGACGTTCATCGTCGGCCTCTACGGCCAGAACTTCCACGACGTGCCCGAGCTCCGCTGGTCGTTCGGCTACTGGTGGTCGTGGACGCTGATCATCGTGTCGACCGTCGCGCAGCTCGTGTACTTCCGCCGCAAGCGCTGGCTGTGAGCGATCTCCGCCTGGACCGACGCGCCCACACCGCAATGGTCACCCCGAGGCCTCCGGCCACCGCCCGAGGCGCCGGGCGGCGAGGGCGAGCGCCACGAACGGGATCGACTCGAAGAGGATGAAGGTCATGCGCCCATGATGCGCGCCGGCCCGACGCGCCGCGTCGGGGCTTCCCCTCGAGCGTGTCTCAGGCGGGGCGCTCGAACCAGGCGGCCAGCCACCGGGCCTGGTCCGCGAGCCTGTCGATGACGGCCTCGTCCACCTCGTCGCCGTGCGCCGCGACCACCAGCGAGTCGCCGGTGTCGACGTTGTTCTCGAGGTCGAAGATGAGGCTCGGCTGATCCACGCACCAGCCGATCAGCTCGGAGCCGACCAGGCGGTCGAGCGCATCATCCGGCGTCGAGTCGGCCACACGCAGGCGGTAGCGGCTGTCGAAGGCGGGATCGACGTCGCGCACCCGGTGGTCGTCGTGGCGCAGGAGGCGGGTGAGCCAGTCGCCCTCCGAGAACTCGGCCGGGTGGATCGTGACGCGCGGCCATGCCGGGGCGTCGACCTCGACCAGGAGGACGGTGAAGGGAACCGTCGTGACGCCCGTGTCGCCGGGCACCGGCAGGCCGGCCGCATCCACGTAGAGATCGAAGACCCGGGCCGGACGGCCGTCGAGCTCGCCCTCGTGGACGTCGGTCGCGACGTCCATCACGCCCTGCCGAAGGAGCGGCGTCTCGCCGCGGAGCTCCCGCTCGGACAGCGCGAATCCGTGGGCCGCGGCCCACTGGGCGATGACGGTCGCGTCGGTTTCTGGGTCGTCCATCGCGGCACAGCGTAGACCGACCGTGCAACATTCGGGTCTGACCCCGATGTTGCAGCGCGTCATAGGAGTGGTGCTGGTGGCGGTGGCGGCCGCCGCGTGCACACACGGAGGCGGGCCTGCAGGGCATGCGAAGGCCGCCGGGCACCCGTGCACCGGGGCCGCGCCGCCCGCGCAGGTGAAGCACGTCGTCACGATCGTGATGGAGAACCACGGCTTCTCGCAGATCGACGGGCACTCGCCGTTCCTGAACGCGCTCGCGCACCGGTGCGGCCTCGCGACCGACTACCGCGCCGTCTCGCACCCGTCCCTTCCCAATTACCTGGCGCTCGTGTCGGGGTCGACGCAGGGGCTCGACGGCTCCGACTGCTCGCCCGGCTCGGGGTGCGAGAGCAGCGGCCCGAGCGTCTTCGCGCAGACGCCCTGGCGCGCGTACGCCGAGAGCATGCCGGGCGCGTGCGTCGACCGGAACTCCGGCGCCTACGCCCCGCGCCACAACCCGGCCGTGTACTTCACGGCGATCGCGGCGCAGTGCCAACAGCAGGATCTGCCGCTGCCGCGCCTCCTCACAGACCTCCAGGCGGGCGACCTTGCCCCCTACTCGTTCGTCACCCCGAACCTCTGCTCCGACGAGCACGACTGCCAGATCTCCGACGGCGACCGCTGGCTCGCGCGCTGGGTCCCCCGGATCGTGCGCTCGCCCGCCTACCGCGACGGGACGACCGTGCTCTTCATCACCTATGACGAGGACGACCATGTGGAGGGAAACCGGGTCTACACGGTGGTCGTCGCACCGTCGGTGCCGCCTGGCACCCGCGCCGGCACCGCCTTCACCCACTATTCGCTCCTTCGCACCCAGGAGGAGCTGCTGGGCCTGCCCCTGCTCGGCGGAGCCGCGTCCGCTGCCAGCATGCGAACGGCCTTCCACCTGGGCTGACCGGCACACGTGTGACAATTGGCCCGCGGCCCGGATTGCCGAAAAGCACCGTGCTACCCTGCCGCCCCGTAAATGGGAAAACAGCTTGTCATCGCCGAAAAGCCCTCCGTCGGGCAGGACTATGCGCGCGCGCTCGGCGGCGGCTTCCAGAAGCACGAGGGCTACCTCGAATCCGACGAGCACATCGTCTCGTGGGCGATCGGGCATCTGGTCGAGCTGGCCGAGCCTGAGGACTACGACGAGTCGCTCAAGCGCTGGTCGATCAAGACGCTGCCCGTGCTCCCCGAGCAGTTCAAGCTGCGGCCCGACGCGCGAAACAAGAAGCAGCTCGACATCCTGAAGCGGCTCATCAAGCGCGACGACGTCGACGACATCGTGAACGGCTGCGACGCCGGACGCGAGGGCGAGCTGATCTTCCGCTACATCATGGACGTCGCCAAGACGACGAAGCCGGTGCAGCGGCTGTGGGTCTCGTCCATGACCAAGGACGCCATCCGCGACGGCTTCGAGCACCTGCGCCCGGGCGAGGAGCTCGAGAGCCTCGCCGACGCGGCCCGCTCGCGCTCGGAGGCCGACTGGCTCGTCGGCATGAACGCCACCCGGGCCGCGACGGTCAAGGGTCGCGCGCTGGGCGGCGTGGTCTCGCTGGGACGGGTGCAGACGCCGACACTGGCGCTGATCGTCCGGCGCGACCTCGTGATCGACGCCTTCGTGCCCGAGACCTACTTCCAGGTCGATGCCCGCTTCGGCCTCGACGGCCCGCGGTCATACACCGGCCGCTGGTTCGAGGGGAAGGAGGACCGCACCGCCGAGCGCGAGGTGGCCGACGCGGTCGCCGCGGCTGCCGGCGGAGCGCCCGCGACCGTCGCGAGCGTCAAGCGCAGCGAGCGCAAGACCCGCCCGCCGCTGCTCTACGACCTGACGAGCCTCCAGCGCGACGCGAACAGCCGCTACGGGCTCTCGGCCCAGCGGACGCTGGCCGCCGCGCAGCGCCTCTACGAGGGCTCCACCGCCGGCGCGGTCATCACCTACCCGAGGACGCGGTCGCAGTTCCTCCCGGGAGACATGATCCCGTCGCTCAAGCCGACCGCCCGCAGCCTGACCGGCATCCGGGCCGTGAGCGCCGCGGCCGCCTACGTGGCCGGGCTCGACGTGCTGCCGCTGGCGCGCGTCGTGAACGACTCCAAGGTCGGCGACCACCACGCGATCATCCCCACCGGCGAGCTGCCCCGGAAGGAGCTGACCGGCGACGACGCCCGCGTCTTCGACCTGGTCGTGCGCCGCTTCCTCGCGGTGTTCCACCCGGAGGCCCGCTTCGAGGACACCGAGATCGTGACCGAGGCCGGCGGGCACCGGTTCCGCACGCGCGGCCGGCGCCTGATCGAGGCCGGCTGGCGGGCCGCGGCGTTCGGCGAGGAGGCCGCCGCCGAGGAGCCGCCCGCAGGCGACGATGACGAGCCGCGCCAGACGCTCCCGAAGGTCGAGGAGGGCGAGACCGGGAGGTGCGAGTCGGCCGAGGTGCTCGAGAAGCAGACCAAGCCGCCGGCGCGCTACTCCGAGGCGTCGCTCCTCAAGGACATGGAGACGGCGGGCAAGCAGATCGAGGACGAGGAGCTGCGCGAGGCGATGAAGGAGGCCGGCCTCGGGACGCCGGCGACCCGGGCGGAGACGATCGAGAAGCTGCTTCGGGTCGGCTACATCGAGCGGCTCGGAAAGCAGCTGCGGGCCACCTCGAAGGGCCGCCAGGCGATCGCCCTCCTCGGCGACCACGCCCTCACGTCGGCCGACCTCACCGGGCGGTGGGAGAAGTGGCTCTCCGACATCGAGCGCGGCACCGGCCGGCGCGACGAGTTCATGCACGACATCCGCGAGTTCACGTCGCAGATCGTCGGCTACTTCAGCGAGCTCTCCTCCGAGGACGTTCGCGCGCTCCGCGCCGAGATCGGCCCCTGCCCGAACTGCGACGGCGTCATCCGCGAGAACCGCCTGGCGTACGGCTGCTCGTCGTGGAAGAGCCGCGAGGAGCCGGGCTGCGGGTTCGTCATCTGGAAGCAGCAGAAGGGCCGCTCGATCTCGCCGGCCGAGGCCCGCGAGCTGCTCGAGAAGGGCCAGACCGACCTGCTCGACGGGTTCAAGACCCGGCCCAGCCGGGCGCGGCTCGTCCTGGCCGAGGGAAACCAGGTCCAGCTGATCGCCGAAGACGGCACCCGGCTCGACGCCCCGGCCGGCCCGCGCGAGAAGATCGCCGACTGCCCGAAATGCGACGGCGAGATCCGGGAGAACAGCCGCGCGTACGGCTGCTCCTCATGGAAGAGCCGCAAGTAGCCGGGCTGCGGCTTCGTCATCTGGAAGTCGACCAAGGGCCGCCAGATCTCGATCGAGGAGGCCCGCCAGGTGATCGAGAGCGGCGTCTCCGACTGGATGGACTTCAAGGACCGCAAGGGCACGTTCCGCGGCCGGCTCGTGCTGACGCCCGACCACACGGTCGAGGTGCAGCGCGAGGACGAGGGCACCGAGGCCGCGACGCAGGCGGCGTAGCTCCGGCGGCGGCCGGTTATCCTCCGGCGCCGTGGCCATTCGCGCGATCGTCACCGGCGGAGCCGGCTTCATCGGCTCGCATGTGGCCGACGGCCTCCTTGCGCGAGGCGACTCGGTGGTCGTCGTCGACAACCTGTCCACCGGCCGGCGCGAGCGGGTTCCCGCCGGAGCCGAGCTGCGCGAGATCGACATCCGCGACGGCGCGGCGCTCCGCGCGCTCGCTGCCGAGGTCGAGCCGGAGGCGTGGTTCCACCTCGCCGCCCAGGCCGACGTGCGCGTCTCGGTGAACGACCCCGGCTTCGACGCCGACGTGAACGTGCGCGGCACCGTGGAGGTGCTCGAGGCCGCCCGGGCGACGGGCGCGCGGGTGGTGTTCTCGTCGACCGGCGGGGCGATCTACGGAGAGGTCGACACCATCCCCTCGCCCGAGTCGACGCCGTGTGCGGCGATGGCGCCGTACGGGGTCTCGAAGCTGTGCGGCGAGCACTACGTCGAGCTCTCGAACCGGCTGTACGGCACGAGCCACGTGATCCTGCGCTACGGCAACGTCTACGGGCCGCGCCAGGATCCCCACGGCGAGGCCGGGGTGGTCGCGATCTTCTTCGGGAAGCTCGCCGAGGGGGCGGCGCCGCTCGTCTTCGGCGACGGCCTCCAGACGCGCGACTACGTGTACGTCGGCGACGTCGTTCGGGCGAACCTCGCCGCGCTCGAGTACGAGGGCGACGAGGAGGTCTTCAACATCGGCACGGGGATCGAGACCACCGTGCTCGACCTGCTCGAGGGCATTCAGCAGGCGGCCGGGACGGCGGCGACGCCGGAGCACCGGCCGGCGCGCCTGGGCGAGCTCTCCCGCAGTGCGCTCGACTGCGCCCGGGCCGAGCGCGAGCTCGGCTGGACCGCCGAGGTCGGCTTCGGCGACGGCCTCGCGCAGACGCTCGCAGAGCTGCGCCGCTGATCGTGGCGGCGAAGGTCCGCATCCGCCGCGCCGGTGCGGCCGACTGCGCCGAGCTGCGCGACGTCACCGTGGCGTCGAAGGCGTTCTGGGGCTATCCGGAGGAGCTCGTGCACGGGTGGGCCGAGGCTCTGCACATCTCCCCTGAGCTCCTCGACGCGACCGAGACGGTGGTGGCGGAGTCGGAGGGGCGGACGGTCGGCTGGGCGCAGCTCGTGCCGCCGGTCAGGGGGACGGCGGTGCTCGACCACCTCTGGGTCGTGCCCGGCTTCATGCGGGCGGGCATCGGGACGCGCCTCTTCCGCTGGGCGACCGACCGGGCGCGCGAGCAGGGCGCGGGGACGATGGAGTGGGAGTCCGACCCGAACGCGGTCGGCTTCTACCGGCGGATGGGCGGGCGCACCGTCCGGATGCAGCGCTCCGACTGGGGTCGCGACCTGCCGGTGATGGCCCTGGACCTGCGCTGACGGCTGTCCGTCCGACCCCTGAGCAAGACTTCCATTCCCCCGATTCGCCCGACCCCCAATATCTCGTGGGTCGGTTGACGGGCGACCCACCACATGTTGAGGGAAGCCGCATGAACTGCCCGTACTGCGAACATGGCGAGACGAAGGTCGTGGACAGCCGTGTCGCGGGCAAGGGCGCGATCCGCCGCCGGCGGGAGTGCCTCCTGTGCGGGCAGCGGATGACGACGTTCGAGCGCGTCGTGCAGGCCCCGCTCCACGTGGTGAAGCGCGACGGCGCGCGGCAGCCGTTCGACCCGCAGAAGCTGATGGCGGGGCTCGTGCGGGCGTGCGTCAAGCGCCCGGTGCCGCTGGCCGAGATCGAGCGGGCGGCGGTGCGGATCGAGGCCGAGCTCCGAAACGGGGTCGGCGACGAGGTGGCATCGGAGGCGGTGGGCGAGGAGGCGCTGCGAGTCCTGCGCGACCTCGACCTGGTGGCCTACGTGCGGTTCGCCTCGGTGTATCGCGACTTCCAGGACGTCGAGGAATTCGAGCGCGAGCTCGAGCTCCTCGAGGCCCCGGCCCCGCGAACACCTGTTCGGTAATCAGGTAAACTTCGAGGATGCGGAAACGCGAGGAGGAAGGCATGGCGGCGACGGACGTGAAGCAGGCGGAGACGCAGGTGGCCGAGGGCAAGGAGGACGTCCGCATCGGCGTGCCGCGCTACTTCACGACGGCCGGCGAGCACCCCTTCGACCTGGTCGAGTGGGAGGAGCGCGACGCGCTGATCGCCGGCAAGGACGGCCCCTCGTTCGAGCAGAAGGGCGTCGAGTTTCCGGCGTTCTGGAGCCAGACGGCGACCAACATCGTCGCCCAGAAGTACTTCCGCGGGAAGCTCAACTCGCCCGAGCGCGAGCGCTCCGTGCGCCAGATGGTGGGCCGCGTGGCCGACACCGTCACGGCGTGGGGCATCAAGGACAGCTACTTCGCCGACACCGACGAGGCCGAGACCTTCCGGGCCGAGCTGACGCACCTCCTCCTCCACCAGATGGTCGCGTTCAATTCGCCCGTGTGGTTCAACGTCGGCTTCGAGGAGCACCCCCAGTGCTCGGCGTGCTTCATCCTGTCCGTCGAGGACAACATGGAGTCGATCCTCGACTGGATCCGCAAGGAGGGGCTGGTCTTCCGCGGCGGGTCGGGCTCGGGCATCAACCTGTCGAAGCTGCGCTCGTCGCAGGAGCAGCTCGCCAAGGGCGGCTACGCCTCCGGGCCCGTGTCGTTCATGCGCGGCGCCGACGCGTCGGCGGGCACGATCAAGTCGGGCGGCAAGACGCGCCGCGCGGCCAAGATGGTCGTCCTGAACGTCGACCACCCCGACATCGAGGAGTTCATCTGGTGCAAGCAGCACGAGGAGGAGAAGGCCCGCGTGCTGCAGTCGGCCGGCTATGACATGAGCCTCGACTCGCCCGACTGGGCGTCGATCCAGTACCAGAACGCCAACAACTCGGTCCGGGTCACCGACGAGTTCATGCGCGCGGTGCTCGACGACACCGAGTGGGATCTCACCGCCCGCACAGACGGCCAGGTCGTGAAGACCGTCCGGGCCCGCGACCTCATGCACCAGATCGCCGAGGCAGCCTGGAAGTGCGCCGATCCCGGCATGCACTACGACACGACCATGAACGACTGGCACACATGCCCGGCCAGCGGCCGCATCAACGCCTCGAACCCGTGCTCCGAATACGTGCACGTCGACAACTCGGCCTGCAACCTGGCGAGCCTGAACCTGCTCAAGTTCCGCGATCCCGAGACGGGCGAGTTCCAGGTCGAGCCGTTCGAGCGGGCCGTCGACATCATCTTCATGGCCCAGGAGATCCTGGTCGGCAACTCGAGCTACCCGACCGACGAGATCGCCGGCAACGCGCGGGCGATGCGCCAGCTCGGCCTCGGCTATGCCAACCTCGGCGCGCTGCTCATGGCGCGCGGCCTGGCCTACGACTCCGACGAGGGCCGGGCGTACGCCGCCGCCATCACGGCGATCATGACCGGTCGGGCGTACCGCAAGTCGGCCGAGATGGCCGGCCGGGTCGGTGCGTTCGACGCCTACGCGCCCAACGCCGACGCGATGCTGCGCGTCATCCGAAAGCACCGCGCGGCCGTCGGCAACATCGACGGCGGGCTCGTGCCCGACGACATGCTCCAGTCGGCCCGCCGCTCCTGGGACGAGGCGCTCGCCACCGGCGAGGAGCACGGCTACCGCAACGCGCAGGCGACGGTGCTCGCGCCCACCGGCACGATCTCGTTCATGATGGATTGCGACACGACCGGGATCGAGCCCGACTTCTCACTGGTCAAGTCCAAGCGGCTGGTCGGCGGCGGCGACATCACGATTGTCAACCAGACGGTGCCGGTCGCGCTCGCCAAGCTCGGCTACGCGCCGCACGAGATCGACCAGATCGTCGCCCACGTGAACGAGCACAACACGGTGGTCGGGGCGCCCGGCTTCAAGGGTGAGCACCTGTCGGTCTTCGACGTCGCCGTCGGCGACCGGGCCATCCACCACATGGGCCACGTCAACATGATGGCGGCCGTGCAGCCGTTCCTGAGCGGCGCGATCTCCAAGACCGTGAACGTGCCGACCGAGGTCACGGTCGACGACATCGCCGGGCTCTACATGGACGCGTGGAAGCTCGGCGTGAAGGCGATCGCGATCTACCGCGACGGGTGCAAGGTGGCCCAGCCGCTCCAGACGAAGGGCTCCGAGCAGCTGCTCGCTGCCAAGCCGTCGCGCCGCATGATGCCGATCGAGCGCAACGAGATCGGGCGCAAGTTCCAGGTCGGCGAGTACGAGGGCTACATCCACGTCGGGCTCTTCCCGGAGGGCGACCCCGGCGACATCTTCGTCGACATCGCCAAGGAGGGCACCGCGCTGGCCGGCCTCATGAACGCGTTCATGATCGCCGTGTCCGTCGGGATCCAGTACGGCGTGCCGCTCGACGTCTTCGTCTCGAAGTTCGCGCACATGCGCTTCGAGCCGTCGGGCATGACGAACGACCCCGACATCCGCATCGCCAAGTCGATCCCCGACTACATCTTCCGGTGGATGGGCAAGCGCTTCCTGGACGCCGAGCGGCAGTCCGAGCTCGGCATCATGAGCGCGGCCGTGCGCGAGCAGCTCGCCACCGGCAACGGCCATTCACCGGCGGTGCCCGGATCCGACCCCCCGGCGACCGGCACGCCCGCCCCCGGCGTGGGCCAGACGGCGCTCTTCAACGCCTGGGAGGACGCGGTCGAGTGCGCCAAGTGCGGGGGCCGCAAGATCCGCACCGGCGCGTGCTACACGTGCCGCGACTGCGGCGATAACTCGGGCTGTGGGTAGCGCTCGTCCGGAAACGGTCGACCGCGATCCGCGGGCTTAGGATGCCAGCCGCTTGCCGAGGACCTGTGCTCTGCCGATCACGAACGCCGACGTGAATTCACCCGTTATGCCGGGGAGCGCCATGCTCGAGAAGAAGGCCGTCCCCACGGCTCGATCTTGTCGCAGAAGGAAGACGTCGACGTACACCACGGCCGGTCCTCGAAGGAAGATGCGGTAGCTGACGCCGCCGGCCTGATCGCTGACGTGAGGTAACGAAGCCGGAAGGTAACGCGCCGCCTTTCCACGCAGAACGCGCGGGCCGTCGGGACGCTGCTCGGCATTCACCAGACAGCCTCCGGTCGTTTGCGTCACCAGAGCGGTCAGTGTCCCGTCGAAGACGGCCCGCGCATCCGCGCTGGACTTGTAGACGGCGACCGATGAGGCGAGAACGTGCGTTGCTCTCGAGAACGGCCTGCCTTGCACCAGAATCGCGGGCGGGCCCGCCTCGAACGCGGGACCGGTCTCTTCCGCGGACGAGATGGGGTTGGGAAAGGCATCCGTGAGGCACTTCAGCTCGGCGGCCACAATCGGATCGGTGGCCATGTCGTAGCTGTGCCAGTCCGGTCCCAGATCGGATCGTCGCAGCACAGCTCTCGCCGCTCGCCGCTGGTCATCAGCCGAGTTCACCGTCGCCGACGTACCTCCGGCCTGCGCACCGCTCTTCACCGACGCAGCCGTTCCGCTGTCATCGCCGCCACAGCCGCCCAGGAGTCCGGCTAACCCGCACGCAATGACGGCGAACCGAACCATCGGTCACGAGGCTACTGCGACGGCAACTATCGGTCAATAACGACTGTATGGCTCGGCATCGGGACGTTGGGGTGCCGCCAGCAACCGCAATCCTGACAATCGACCTGCGGCCCCGGGAACCGAGCGCTCCCGAGGCCGACGGTCTAGGCGAGCTTCCGTCCGGACATCACGTGCAGGGGGCGCACGCGCCAGATGCCGCGACCGGGAAGTGCGCCGAGCGTAGGACGCGGCCCATCCGATCGCAAGACCAGGTTTGGATGTCTCGCCAATGGTCGAGTTGGCCCTGAGGAAACACACCTGGGCACCGGAGCCGGGTCTCGTGCGAATGTCCACTTGACTTGTTCATAACCACTCGATTACGATAAGGACGCTCTTTCCGCAAATTGGAAAGAACTGGGTCTTGACGGGGGGGCCCCAACCAACGGTGGGGGGTTACTTTGGGGGCGCAGCCTGAGCACCCTGGCTCTGGCTATCCGAACGTGCCGGCGTATCGCGCTGCGAGTCTGCTGGCCCGTGACGCCGACGCGGTTCCGGGCCAGGACGACGCTGTGGATGGAGTTCTGCAGGCAGCTGGCGGCGCCGGCTCTGAGACGGCCGCCACGGCGGTCCTGGCCGACGCGTACCCGCTCTGGCTGGAGGCGGTCGAGCGGGTTCTGCGCCCGCTGGGTATTACCGTCGCCGCCAAGGCGACCTCCCCGGCCGACGCCGTGCTGCTGCTGAAGCAGCTGCAGCCGGCACTGCTTGTGACCGACCTGAAGTTCGCAAACCCCGGCGAGGGCGGCATCCCGTACCTGAAGCGGGCGCTCGCCGTGTGCCCGGACGTCAAGGTGATCGTGCTCGCGACGTTCGAGGAATCGCGGATCGTCGCGGACGCCATCGCCGCCGGTGCGCAGGCGTACGCGCTCAAACACGTCCTTCCGGACGACCTGGCCGCCGCGGTTCGCCAGATCTTCCATCACTCGATCTTCTTCGCACCCACGGGAGACGTCCCGTCCGTCGTAGCGGCGGACGCAGACACGACGCCACGCCTCTCCCCGGCGGCCCCGAACGGCGGCGCGGCTCTGGCCGGAGAACCCCAGCTGACGCGGCGGGAGCTGGAGATCCTGACGCTCGTCGCCGACGGCCTGCCCAACGGGGACATCGCCCGGAGGCTCTGGATCACCGAGCAGACGGTGAAGTTTCACCTCTCGAACATCTACCGAAAGCTCGGCGTGTCGAACCGCACCCAGGCCAGCCGCTGGGCGGTTCTCCAGCAGCCCACTGCCAACGATCGCTGAAACCCCGCGACGTTCGCGGTGATGGAGCTCAGCTGGGGACCGCTCGCCGCACCGCGGGTGCCCGCTCGAGCACGGCGAAGCAGCCGACGAGCGCAAGCGTGCTCACGAGGTACGAGCTCGCCGAGGCGACGGCCGCTCCGGTCGATCCGAACGACGGGATCAGCAGCACGTCGAGCACCACGGTAACCGCCAGGCCGACGCCCATCGCCCAGGAATTCAGTCCCGGACGGCCGATTCCGTACAGGTAGGCGGTGATCACCCCCGCGACACCCTCGAGGATGAGTCCGACCAGGATGATCCGCGCCGGCGTGACGGCGGGGTCGAACCCGCTCCCGTAAAGCGCCGGGATCAGCCAGCCCGCGGCGACCCAGAGCGGCGCCACCGCCACGGCGATCGGAACCCCCACCCGCGGCAGGAGCCGGCGGGCGTCCGTACCGGCCCTGGCCGGCCCGGCCTGGGAGTAGCGTGGGTAGAGGACGTACGTGAGCGCCATCCCAGGCACCTTGACGAGCTCCGCGAACTTCGAGGCGATCGCGTAGACGCCGAGCACGGCCGGACCCGCCAGTACGCTGAGGATGATGAAGTCCAGCCTCAGGTTGAGCAGGGTCATGATGCCGCCGATCTGGGCGCGCAGGCCGTAGGCGGCAATCCGCCGGGCAAGCGTAGGCGATGGGGTCTCGGCGCCCGCGAAGAAGCGCCGCCGGCGGAGCCGTGCGAGGCTCCAGGCGAACGTGAGGATGTCTGCGGCGAGGAGGCTCGCCACCAAGCCGGCGTCGCCGGTGCGGCCGGCCAGCCAGAGCGCGCCGTACACGGGCAGGAACATCAGCTCCTCGTTCACGATCACGAGGTTCGCTCCACGCAGGTCCCCGCTGCCCTGCGCGCATGACTTGGTCGTCGCCACGATCAACTGTGAGAGGACGGTCAAACCGGCGGCGGCGGTCACCACCGGGCTGACGCCGGGGAAGAGCCGGTCGCCCGTCAGGGGCATGAGCGCAATCCAGATGAGCGACCCGGCGACGCCGCCCGCCAGGGTCAGGGCCGCGATCGTCGCCGGCAGGCGGCGGTCGCCGCGCGAGGGGCCGGCGAGGAAGTACGCGACCGCGCCGGGCAGGCCACAGCTGATTACGACGCCTGTCAGCCCGGGCAGGACCCGCAAGAGCGCGTAGATCCCCACTCCGGCCGCGCCGGCCGTGCGCGCGACGAGAAGCGTGCCGGCGGCGACGCTGGCGAGAGCGGCCACCCGGGCCGCCACATTCGCGAGCAGCAGTCCGGACAGGGAGCCCACGCGGAACCGCAGCGAACGCGAGGTCATCGCGCTCTCCCCCAGATCGAGCATGCGGCGATGGTCGCGAACAGCGCCCACACGTGGCGGACGTGGAGCAACTCGTACACCGTCATGGTGACCATCGTCCCCGCGACGGCCGCCACCAGCGCGCTCGGCACGGGCAGCACGGCCCGTCCGAACGGCTCCGCCGTGCGCCGGACGAGCGAGCCTGTTCGGGTGACCAGGCTGGCGATGACGACGGCCAGGCCGACGGCCCCGATGAGGCCGCGCTCCAGGAGGGCCGCGAAGTAGTCGTCGTGCGCTTCCTTCGGATACGGGTCCTGGGCCGCCTCGAGCCGCGGCTTGGTCGACACAGGCCCCTCGCCGGCGGCACCGCCCTCGGCGTAGAGACCAAGGCTTTCGCTCAACACCTTGCTGCGTTCGTTCACGCTCGCCTGACCGCGCCCGATGCCGTCGCGCAGAACCGCGTAGCCGCTCGTGTACGCGCGCTGCTGGATCGAGTGCAGGCTGATCATGGACATCGCGCCACCGAGCACGACGATCAGGCACGCCGCCGTCGCGACCGCGGCCACGAGCGACGCGCGCCGATAGACCTCGAGCACGACCAGCACACCGACGCCGACGGCGACCGAGACGAGGCCGCTGTTGGAGCCGGTCGTGAACAGTGCGGCCAACAGAAGGACGTAGGCGGCCGCGCGCAGCCAGCGGCGGCGGGGGCATCCCGTGGCGCACACCAGCATCGCCGAGATGAACAGGTAGTTGGCGAAGACATTGGGATCGGCGAACGTGAGCGCTGTGCGGCTCCCCTCGCTCGGTATCTGACCCGTGACCGACGGGAGGTGCGCAGCCAGGCCCGCGAAGAGGATGATCGCCCAACCGATCGAGCTGTAGGCCCACGTTCGCAGGACGAGGGATGCCTCGGCCGGCGTCCGGTAGACGTTCGCGACCGTCCACGCCCATGCCGCAAGGAGCAGGTCCTGGAGCAGCGCGAGCGCGCCCGCGGACGGCACGGGGCCGGCGAGGCCGCCAATCGCCCCGCCGACCATCAACAGTCCGAGGCCCAGCGCGTACGGGAACCGCAGACGCTCGCCGCTGATGGCGGCCGAGACCAGCCAGGCGCCGATCGCAAGCGTGATCAGGACGTCCGCCGGGCCTACGTTGCCGGGCCCTCGCGGGACGGTCACCGGTACCATGACCACGGCGGCGGCGGTGATCGCGACCGGCAGCCGGGCCCGCCGAGCGAGAGTCTCTGACCCCGGGGGCCGGCCGCGCGCCGCACGCTCGCCAGCAGCGACGCGTCGGCCGGCCGGGGCGGCCGCGGGAACCGGCACCGAGCTCACAGGGCGCACCTCATCACGTGACGTGGATGTCCACGTCATCGACGGTGAAACACGTCCCCGGGGGCGCGCTCGAGATGTACGCGTTGAAGTCGAGCGTCGAGCCGGGCACGTTCGGCACGTAGCTGACGAAGACCTGCTGCCAGCTCGTGGTCAGGGTGAACTGGGCGGTCACGCTCCCAGTATTGGTCGTGCCGTCGTACTCGCGGAACCGCACCTTGAGCGTCGCGCCGGCCGTCGGCGCCTTGACCCAGAGCGACCCAACGTAGGTGCCCGAGACGGTGGTCTTCACCCAGTTCGGCGAGTCGTTCAGCGTGCAGGATGCCGACGCTGCCGAGGAGTTCGCCAACTGGGCGGCGAACGCCCCGCTGTGGGCGTCGGAGACCTGGGCGAGCGTCACGCCGGCTCCCGAGCCCGACGTGTTCCAGCCCGTGAGACCGGACTCGAACCCGGCGTTGCCGACCAGGTTCTGGCTCGACCTCACAGTCACGGCGGCGTGTGCAGTGGAGGACTGGCCGGCGGTGTCCGTAACGGTCACCGTCACCGTGTAGGTGCCGTCCGCCGTGTACGTGTGGACGGCCGTGGCGTCCGTCTGCGGCCCGATCGGTGCTGAGCCGTCGCCGAAGTCGAAGCTGTAGCTCTGGATCGGCGTGGCGTCCGTGTCCGTCGAGCCCGACGCGTCGGCCGTCACCTGAAGCGGCGCCGGCCCCGAGGACGGTGTGACCGCGAGCGCGGCGCTCGGCGGGTCGTCAGCCGGCGTGGCCACACTGACCTTTGCCGTGGCCGTCGACGTGAGCCCGCCCGTGTCGGTGACGGTGACGGTGACGGTGAACGTGCCCGGGCCGGTGAAGCTGTGGTCCGCGGTGGGCGCCGCCTGCGGCCCGGTGGGCGCCGAGCCGTCGCCGAAGTCGAAGCTGTAGCTCTGGATCGGCGTGGCGTCCGTGTCCGTCGACGCCGACGCATCGGCCGTCACCTGAAGCGGTGCGGGCCCCGAGGACGGCGTGACCGTGAGCGCCGCGGCAGGCGGCTGATCCTGGGTCGTGCCACCGAACTCGTATGCGCCACGGTCGTCGTATGTACGCGGGCCGGCGCCCGTGTTCGCCGTGCCGGGGTCATCACGGCGGCCGTTCCCCTCGACGTCAACGCTGGGGGCGCCGCTTGCTCCCGAATTGGCCGCATCGATCGCCGGCGACCCCGCCGTCAGGTGGAAGTCTCCGCCGGACCGGTCGCGCCATTGCGGGTCGGCGACGATCCCGTGCATCTCCTGGCCGCTCGCCTGCTGGAACGCGGAGAGCGTCGAGTAGCTCACCGAGTCCCAGATCAGGAGCGTGTCCGGCGTCGAAAGGTAGACCACGTCGTAGTCGACGGTCGTGCCGGCGGTCGAGCCGTGCTCGATGCGGATGTCGCTGTGGGTCCGTGGGCTCTTGATCCCGTTATCGACGCTGATGTTGTTGGCGACCGTCGCGCCGGTGGAGCCCCCCTCCACATTGATCCCCGCCGTCACGTTGTGGAACACCGTGTTCCCGATGATCCGCTCGCCCGTGGCGGTCAGATTGTCGATTCCATGGTCACCGTTGTTGTACGACACGTTGTTGATGACCAGCGTGTTGTTGGCGCCGGGGTAGCACTCGATGCCCGAGTCCTGGTTATCGTGGGTGATGTTGCCGTCGACGGTGTTGCCGGTGGACTGGTAGATCCGGATTCCAGCGGTGGCCCGCTCGTAGACGCGGGAGTTGTTGAACGTCTGGTTGTGGCTCACCACCACGCCCGTCGACCCTCCGACCACCGTGATGCCGTAGTCGCTGTTGTGGTCGGACACGTTGCGCGAGACCTGCGAGTCGGAGACGCCGGACAGCCGGATGCCCGCGGCGATCTGGCCCTGCACCGGGTGCCCCGACTGGCTCACGTGGTTGTTGGAGAGGGTCACATGCGAGCCGCCGGTGACGTTGATCCCGTAGCTGACCGTACCGGTGATCGTGAACCCGTTCACGATCACCCAGCTCGCGCTGGAAAGTGCGAAGCCGTCCGTCGCGCCCGTCAACGTGACGGCCGCTCCGGGCGCGCTCGTGAAGACGATCGGCGCGCCGGCGGCGCCGGACCGCGACACGCGCACCACCTCCGGGTACGTGCCGGAGGCCACCTCGACCGTCTGGCCCGCGGTCGCGACCGCCGCGCCGGCTCCGATGGTGCAGAACGGCTGCGACTGCGACCCGGGGCCGCTGTCCGAACACGCCGGGTTTGCGCGATCAACGTACAGCGTCGACGCGGCCCCTTCCGCCGTGGACGTCGAGAAGGCAGCCACCGCAAGCAGCGCGGCGGCCAGCCTGAGCCCATGTGCTCGCCTGATTCGGGTCGTCATTCTGGTCGTCCCTCCTGAATGTCCCATTCACAGCAGCCGCCTCAGCAGCCGCAGATGCGCACGCGCAAACGCCGGATCGTCGGTCTGTGCCGCCACTTCCGCCACCCCTGCCAGGATGACGCTGCGCCACAGCTCCGGCGGAGCCCCCAGCCGGTCGAGCGCCCCCCGCACGAAGCCGCGGAAGAGCTCCGGGAACCAGCCGGTTCCGTCCACCGCGAACGCCACGCCGGCCCCCCAGTCCCCGGCGCGGAGTCCGTCGAGCCCCCGCACGCGGCGTCCCGGCCGCGTCCGTGCGTCCAGATACAGCGCGTACATGACCACGAACCTCGCCACGTCCCGCAGCGGCTCCCCGCAGGCTGACGAGGCCTCCCAGTCCACCACCCCCGTAATCCGCCCGCGGTCCAGTAGCAGGTTGCCGAACCACAGGTCACCATGCACGACGGTCCGGGGGACGGCGTGCTCCCGCAACCTGGCGGACACCTCCGCGAGCCGCGCGACGTCGTCCCCGACGTGCGGATCGTCCTCGAAGCGGGCCTGGAGCGCGGTCGCGGCGCCCGTAGCGACCTCGATCGGCGCCCGCGCGCCGGCGGTCGCCGTCTGCAGCCGTTCCAGCCAGCGGCCCGCCGCCGCGAAGTGCTCCGCGGCCCGAGCGCGCACGGCCGCGGGCCGGCCCAGGTAGTCTCGGGACATCGGCGCGCCAGGCACGGCCGTCGTCACGAGCGCCGGCAGCCCGTTCGCGTCCACCATCTGCACCGTCCGGGGAACGCTTCCGAGTAGGTCGTGCGGGAGCCGTCGCGGCAGCGCCTCGAGCGTCCGCCGCTCCACCGCCACGACCGCGGCCGCCGCCGTCGTGGTGGGCACCTTGACCGCCAGAACGGCCCGCCCCGTCGTCCTGGAGACCAGCAGTACGGTGACCTTCGCGTTCGGGTCCTTCGACACGCCGACGAGGACGGAGGCCAGCCCGGTTGACTCGACGAACTCCGCCAGGGTCGGCGCCGGGCTCTCCACCGGCGGCACGAGCTGCGGCGCAGCCTCGCTCATCGCCGCCTGCCCACCGCCACGCGGCCGGGCGCGAGCACGCGCAGGAGGCCACTCGGATCGCCCATCCGGCCCATCGCCCACAGGAGCGCCGCAACCGGCGTCGCGAGCCGGCTGCGCGGCGGCGGTGCGAGCAGCGAGCCGACGAACAGGGCGGCCGAGGAGGGGGCATCCTCGACGAGGTAGGCCGGGGCCCGAGCCGACGGCAGAGCCGCGTACTCGCGGCACAACTCGATGCGGGCACGCGCGGCAACCGCGCGGCAGCGCCG
>DATAEI010000020.1:0-2273 GCA_036258075.1 Gaiellales bacterium | reverse complement strand
GGCGGAGGGCCTGGGCGTGCGCGTGCTCGAGCCCGGCGACCCGGCGCCGGAGGTGCTCTACTGGGTGGGGTGCGCGGCGTCGTTCGACGAGCGCGCGAAGGCGTCGGCCGAGTCGACGGCGAAGCTGCTCCAGGCGGCCGGTGTCGACTTCGCCATCCTGGGGCCGCGGGAGGCCTGCACGGGCGACCCGGCCCGGCGGATGGGGAACGAGTACGTCTTCCAGGCGTTCGCCGAGCAGAACGTCGAGACGCTGAACGAGGCGGGCGTGCGCACGATCCTCACGTCCTGCCCGCACTGCTTCAACACGCTCTCGAACGAGTACCCGGACTTCGGCGGGAGCTACGAGGTGGTGCACCACTCGGAGTACCTGGCCGAGCTTGTGCGCGAGGGCCGCATCACGCCGGGGGGCGGCGATCGGAGCATCACCTACCACGACTCCTGCTACCTGGCCCGCCACAACGACGTGATCGCCGAGCCGCGCGAGCTGGTGGCGGCCGTCGGGACGCCCGTGGAGATGGCCCGGAGCGGCAAGCAGACGTTCTGCTGCGGCGCCGGCGGCGCGCACATGTGGATGGAGGAGCGCGGCCGCGGGATCAACGAGGAGCGCGTCCGCGAGGCCGCCGAGACCGGCGCCGACACGCTGGCCGTCGCCTGCCCGTACTGCACGATCATGCTCGACGACGGCGTTCGCACGTCGGGCCGCGAGATCCGCGTGGCCGACGTTGCGACCCTGCTGGCCGAGTCGCTCGACGACGCCGGGTAGCGAGCCGGCACCCCGGCGGTGCAACACCGGTGCCAGGCACCGATGTTGCACCGGGGTGGTGTTACGCCTCGTTCACCAGGAAGGTGACGCCGCCGGGCTCGCTGCGGGCGTCGATCTCCTTGCCGTCGAGCAGGGGAGCCGCCTCGGGCGACACGTACACGTGCACGTCGCCCTCGTCGATGACCTCGTCTCCGGCGGCGGGGTTCTCGACGAGCGTCAGCGCCAGGCTCGGCGGCGCGCTGTTCAGCGAGCCGTCGCTCATGTCGAGCCGCAGGCCGCCCGTGTCGGGCAGGTCGGCGCCCTCGACGAGCTCCTTGATGGCGTCGGTCGCCTGGGGGGTGAGCGTGATCGTCATGCGTCCTCCTTGGGTGGAAGCCCGCTGACTACCCGGGGCGCGAGCGCCGAAACGTCAGCCGCGCACCGTGCTGTCCTCTGGCGGAGCCGCTTCGCCTGCGGCGATTGGGCCCGCGCACACTTTGAGGCTCGTCCAAGGAGTATCCTCGACGCATCTTCGAGCGTCGGGCCGGTTCCGGCCGAGGAAGCCGGGTCTCGCCCGCCGGAGGGAGGGACCGCGTGTACCCGGCCAGCTTCGAGTATGTGGCGCCTGAAACGCTCGACGACGCCATTGCACAGCTCGACGCCCACGGCGACGACGGGAAGGTGCTGGCCGGCGGCCAGAGCCTGATCCCGCTCATGAAGCTCCGCTTTGCGGCGCCGGCCGTGCTCGTCGACATCAACGGCGTCGGCGACCTGAGCGACAGCATCACCGCCGGCGACGGCGGCCTCGTGATCGGCGCCCGCGTGCGCCATAGGGACTGCGAGCGCTCCGAGCATCTGCGCGGCCGCCATGCGCTGCTGGGACGCGCGGCGCCGCAGATCTCCGACCCGATCGTGCGAAACCACGGGACGGTGTGCGGCTCGCTCGCCCATGCCGATCCCCAGGGCGACTGGGCGTCGGTGATGCTCGCCGCCGGCGCCGAGGTTGCGATCCGCGGCCCGGGCGGCGCCGTCCGGACGAGCTCGATCGACGACCTCCTGGCCGGGCCCTTCATGACGACGCTCGCGCCGAACGAGCTCATCACCGAGGTGCGGGTGCCCGATCCCGGGCCGCGCTCCTCCGGGGCGTACCTGAAGCTCGAGCGCAAGATCGGCGACTTCGCCACGGTCGGCGTGGCGGTGCAGGTCTCGCTCTCGAACGGCACGATCGGCAAGGCGGGGATCGCGCTGACCGGCGTCGGCCCGGCCAACATGCGCGCGCGGGCGGCCGAGGAGGCGCTCGCCGGGCGGGCGCCGGACGACGACGCGATCCGTGAGGCGGCGATGCTGGCCGCCGAGGCCGCACAGCCGCGCGACGACGTGCGCGGCTCGGCGGAGTTCAAGCGGAGCGTCGTTCGCGTCTACACCGAGCGCGGCCTGCGCCAGGCGATCGCCGACGCCCGGGCCGGCCAGGAAGGGGGATGACGATGGCAACCACCGCCGCAGAAGCGACGCACACCGTCCAGGTGACCGT
>DATAEI010000019.1:0-12574 GCA_036258075.1 Gaiellales bacterium | reverse complement strand
GTCGTGCCCTGGATCGCGCGCCATTCGAGGAAGACCTCGGCCAGGTCGACCGTCGCGGTCTCGCGGGCGGTGTCGCCGAAGCTGACGAGGACGCCGCCGCGCGCGAGCGTGCCGATGACCGTGTCGAGCCCCGACCCGCCGGCGCTGTCGATCGCGGCGTGCACCGGCCCGATCCGGCGCGGCCAGTCGGGATCGTGGTAGTCGACCGCCTCGGCCGCACCCAGCTCGCGAACCCGCGCGATCTTGGCGGCACTTCCTGTGGTGGCGACGATCGTCGCGCCGAGCGCGGCCCCGATCTGGACGAGGAAGGTGCCGACGCCGCCGGCGGCGCCGGTCACGAGGATCCGCCGTCCGGGCCCGGCTCCGGCCAGCCGCAGCGCCCGCCAGGCCGTGAGCCCGCCGAGCGGGAACGCGGCGCACTCGTCCCACGACCAGCCCGCCGGCCTCGGCCGCACCTGGTGCGCGGCGATCACGATCCGCTCGGCGTAGGTGCCCTGGTCGGGGACACCGAGGATGCGGAAGTCCGGGCCCGGCGCGTCGTCGCGGTCGCCCCAGTCGAGCGACGGGTTGATGACGACCTCGTCGCCGGGCGAAACGCGCTCGACGCCGGGGCCCACCGCCGAGACGACGCCGGCGCCGTCGGAGCCCAGGATCGCCGGGAGCGGGCCGGGCCGGCCCTCGCGGATCCACACGTCGCGGTGGTTGAGCGCGGCCCGCTCGAGGTCGACCACGACGTGGCCCGGCCGCGGCTCGGGGTCGGGCGCCTCGGCCGGCTGGAGCACCTCGGGCCCGCCGAACCCCGTCAGGTGGACGACCCTCACGCCAGCGCTCCGAAGCTGCCGGCGAGGGCGTCGAAGAGCTCCCGGTAGCGGCGATGGCCCTCGGCGCAGGCCTCCGCGCCGGCGGGGTCCGGCGCGTGCGTCTCGGCCGCGACCCGCGACATCGTCTCGGCCGCCGCGGCCGTGGACGGGTGAAGGCCCGAGCCCGCCGCGGCCAGCATGGCGGCGCCGCGGGCGGTGGTCTCGACGTCCTCCGACCAGCCGACCGGGACGCCGGTCGCGTCGGCGCGCATCTGGCGCACGAGGGGCGAGCGCGCCCCGCCGGCCACGCACACGATCCGGGAGGGCTCGAGCCCGGCCGCCGCGATCGCCTCGACGACGTCCCGAAGAGCGTAGGCGGACCCCTCGAGGAGGGCGCGGGCCATGTGCGCCCGGCCGTGGGCGGGCGTGAGCCCGTACCAGCCGCCGCGCGCGTCGGCCTCCCAGCGCGGCGCCATCGCTCCGCCCATCCAGGGCAGGAAGATCAGCCCGTCGGCGCCGGCCGGCGCCTCGGCGGCGAGGGCGTTCAGCCCCTCGTAGTCGAGCCCGGCGCCGAGCTGGTCGCGAAACCAGCGGTACGACGCGCCCGACGCCCAGCCGGGGTTCTCGAGGAGCCATCGGTCCGGCGCGGCGTGGGGGTGGCACTCGGCGATCCGCGACTCGTCGCGGAGCGGACGGTCGGAGACGGCGCAGACCGGCTCCGCGGTGCCGAGGACGTCGCAGATCATCCCCGGCTCGACGAGCCCCGCGCCGAGCGTTGCGGCCATCTCGTCGCCGCACCCGCAGACGACCGTCGTCGCCGGCGGCAGGCCGGTGTCGGCCGCGAACTCGGCCGTGATCTCGCCGACCGGCTCGTCGGAGCCGACGACCGGCGGGAGCCGTGCGGGGTCGATGTCGAACGCCCCGAGCAGGAGCTCGTCCCACGTCCCCGCATCGGGGTCGAGCGCCATCGTCGACGACGCGTTCGAGCGGTCGACCGCGTCCGCGTCGCACGCCACCCGCACCATGTAGGCGCCGGGGAGCAGGTAGCGGTCGGTGCGCGCGTCCTGGTCGGGCCGCTCGCGCGCCACCCAGGCGATCTTGGCCGCGACATGCGAACCGTCGAGGTTGCAGCCCGATCGGGCGTACCACTCGTCGGGCGCGATGCGCTCCTCGGCGGCCCGGCACAGGGGGTCGGCGCGGCGGTCCATCCAGATGATCGCCGGCCCGGCCGGCTGGCCGCCGCCGTCGACGCACACGAGCCCGTCGAGCTGTGAGCCGAACGACACCGCCCGCACCCGGCGCAGGTTGACGCGGGCCGAGAGGTCGCGGAAGCCGTTCACGACCGCAGCCCGCCAGTCGCGCGGGTCCTGCTCGGCCCATCCCGGGCGCGGGTACGACAGGGTGTGCGCCTGATACGACGTCGCCAGCCGCTCGCCGGCCGCGTCGAAGACGGCCAGGCACGACCCCTGCGAGCCGACGTCGATCCCGCAGACGAGGTCCGGCGCTGCCATCAGGCGGCGGCTGCCGCTCCCAGCTCCTCCAGCGCGCGTTCCGCCGTCCAGCGGTCGACGATGACGCGCTTCAGGGCCCGCGTCATGGCCTCCGGGTTCTCGTGCATGAAGATGTTGCGCCCGACGCTGCAGCCGACCGCGCCGGCCTCCATGGCGTGCTGCTGGCGCGTGAGGAGCTCGGCCTCGGTGATCCGCGACCCGCCGGCCAGCACCGTCGGAAGGCCGGCGGCCGCGGCCACGAGGCGGGCGTACTCCTCGCCCGAGCCGGGCCAGTTGGTCTTGATGACGTCGGCGCCGAGCTCTGCGCACAGGCGCACGTTGCGAAGCAGGTAATCGGTCCCGAGCTCGGCGGTCGTGCCGGAGTACGCGCTCGGCCACTCGGCCTCGGCGATGAACGGCATGCCCAGCTCGTCGCACGCGGAGCCGACCTCGGCGAGCCGCTCGATCATGTCCTGCTCGGTGTCGGTGCCGAGGGCGACGTAGAGGACGACCGCGTCGGCGCCGGAGCGCAGCGCCTCCTCGACCTCCGCGACGGCCGCGATGCTCGGGTTCTCGCCCGGGTCGGCCGACGCCGAGAGCATGTAGGCGACGGCGGTGGTCTGGCTGAGCTCGGCCGCCGCGATCCGGGACATGCCGCGCGAGAGCATGAGCACGTTCGCCCCGCCGGCGACAGCCTCGGTCACACGGGCGCGGATGTCGGCGAGCGGCTCGAGGAAGACCGGCGACGTCATGCCGTGGTCGAGCGCGCAGATGACGGATGTGTTCGTCGGGTCGTTCAGGACCCGCTTCAACCGGATGGTCTTGCCCAGACTCATGTGTCCTCCTCGCGGTGGTCGGCGGCCATTCAACCAGATCTGGCCGGCCCGCCTCTCAGCCACCTTTCACGAATCTCTCATGTGCAGCCGCGCATACTGTGATGGTGACGGCGGAACGGTTGCAACGGTTCACGCGGACGGAGCGTGCCGCGCACTGGCTCGTGGTCGCGATGTTCGCGGCGATCCTGCTCAGCGGGACGCAGATGCCGCACCGCTGGGACGCCGACCAGCCGGTCGTCGACGTGCACGTCGGCGGCGCCGCGATCCTGGTCGCCGGGATGGCGCTCCTGCTCTGGCGGGCGGACCGGCGCTCGCTTCTCGCCACGGGGGTCCAGCTCGCCACGACGGAGCCCGGGGACGGCGACTGGCTTCGGGGGGTCCCCGAGCGGCTCCGGTCGGGCGCGCCGGCGCCGCCCGTCGGCCGCTTCAACGCCGGCCAGAAGATGAACGCCCGCCTGGCGGCCCTCGGGTTCGCGGTGCTCTACGCCACCGGGCTCGCGCTCCTGCTCGTCGGCCGCGGCCTGCCGCAGGGGCCGCTCCACACGCTGACGACGGTCGCGCTCGTCGGCCTGCTCTCGGGGCACGTCTTCATGGCGGTGTTCAACCCCGGCACCCGCCACGCGCTGCGCGGGATGACGCTCGGCCACGTCGACCGCGAGTGGGCCGAGCACCACCATCCCCTGTGGGTCGAGGCCGTGGACCGTGACCGCGGGCCTACGGCGTGACGACGACCTTGAGCGCCTCGCCGCTGCGGATGCGCGGGAACGCCGCAGGGGTCTCGTCGAGCGACACGACGTCCGTGACGACGCCGCGGATGTTGGCCGTGTTCTGCTCGAGCATGTCGAGCGCCTGCACCTGGTCGCGGTACCGCGACGCGTAGCTTCCGAGCACGGCCACCTCGCGGTAGTGCAGGACGTTCGACGGGAACTCGATCGTCGTCGTGCCCTTCGGGAGGCCGCCAAAGAAGAGCACCCGGCCGCGCGGCGACGCCATCTCCATCGCCTGCTCCTGCGCGCGGGCGTTGGAGCACGCGACGATGACCCGCTCGGCGCCGTCGCCTGTCTCCGAGCGGATGTGCTCGACGGGATCGACGGCGGAGGTATCGACGTAGCGCACGCGCTCGTCGCCGAGCACCTTGTGGGCCAGCTCCAGCCGGCGGGCCTCGGTCTCGAGCAGGTAGACGGTGCCGGCACCCTGCGCGAGCGCGAGGGCCACGTGAGCGGTCCCGACGGGCCCGGCGCCGATCACGACCGCGCGCAGGTCGAGCCCGACCTCGAGGTCCTTGTGGCCGCAGATGGCGTCCGAGAGCGGGTCGGCGAACGTCGCGTGGACGGGGTCGAGGCCCTCCGGGACGACGAAGACGTTCTTGAGAGCCACCTGCGGCACGGCGACCAGCTCCGCGTAGGCGCCCTGGTAGTCGAAGCCCATGAGGCCGCCGTGCTGGCACAGGTGCTCGTTCCCGGTTCGGCACAGGGTGCAGACGCCGCAGTAGAGGGTCGAGATGACGTGTACGACGTCGCCCTTCGAGGCGCGCAGGTCGCCGTTCGCCTCGGGGCCGATCTCGAGCACCTCGCCGCAGATCTCGTGGCCGAGCACGGCGCCCGGCTCGATCCGGCGGTCGCCGTTGTAGAACGTGCGGACGTCGGTGCCGCAGATGCCGCACGCGACGACGCGCAGGAGCGCCCCGTCCGCGGGACAGGTCGCGTCGGGCACCTCTCCGAGCTCCATCTCGCCCGGGCCGTTCCAGATTGCAGCTCGCATCGCCGGGCGATCTTACCGACCGCGCGCCTGGCTGCGCGCGACGCAGCACCCGCGGCCGACACGGCAGATCGCCGCATCGAGGAGCCGGAGCAGGCGATGAGCGCGTCGCATGCCGGCAGTATGCAGCATGGCGGCCGCGGCGGCGGGTGAGCCGACCGCCGCCCCGCCTAGACTTGGGTGAGATGCCGAGCTGGAGCTGGCTCCCGCGGACTCGGCGCCGGACGCCCGCCGCGCCGGAGGACGAGACGCTCGTCTTCGCCGGCTCGGGCAGCCCGCGCCTGGCTGCCGCCATCTGTCGCCACCTCGGGGTCGGGGTAGGCCGCGGCGAGGTGCTGCGATTCTCCGAGGGGACGCTGTT
Source organism: Gaiellales bacterium (assembly GCA_036258075.1). GTDB lineage: Bacteria > Actinomycetota > Thermoleophilia > Gaiellales > JAICJC01 > JAICJC01. The sequence continues at coordinate 7,329 of DATAEI010000019.1, read as the reverse complement.
CGTGCGCGTTCTCCAGAACGTGCGTGGGAGGCGCGTCTACCTGGTGCAGTCGACCGTCTTCCCGGCCAACGACCACCTCGTGGAGCTCTTGTTCTGGATCGACGCCCTGAAGCGGGCGAGCGCGGAGTCGGTGACCGCCGTCATCCCGTACTTCTCCTACGGCAAGGGCGACAAGAAGGACGAGCCGCGCGTCTCGATCCGCGCCCGGGTCTGCGCCGACGCGATCGAGAGCGCCGGCGCAGACCGCGTCGTCACCATGGATCTCCACGCGCCCCAGATCCAGGGGTTCTTCCGCGCGCCGGTCGACGACCTGTATGCCGTGGACCGGCTGTGCGCGGCGCTCCGGCGCGGCCTGCCCGATCGGCCGGTCGTCGTCTCGCCCGACGCGGGCTTCGCCAAGAAGGCGCGGGCCTTCGCCGACCGCCTGGAGGCGCCGATGGCGATCGCGGCCAAGACCCGCGCCGGCCACGACCAGCGCATCGAGAGCGCGAGCCTCATCGGGGACGTCTCCGGCCGCGACGCGATCCTGGTCGACGACTTCACCGTGTCGGGCGCGACGCTGGTCGAGGCGGCCGAAGAGCTGCGCCGCCGCGGCGCCCGCAGCGTGATCGCGGCGATCACCCACGCCGTCTTCGCGCCCGGTACCGCGGCCCGCCTCGAGGCCAGCCCGATCGAGCGGCTGCTCGTCACCGACACGGTCGAGACGCAGCCCGAGCCGCTGGGCTCCCGGGTCGAGGTCGTGTCGGTGGCCCCGCTCTTCGCCGAGGCGATCCGCCGGATTCACCGGCGCGAGAGCCTCTCGAGCCTCTTCACCGGCGCCCCGGCCGACAGCAGCGGCTGACCGCCCCCACGCAACATCGGGGTCAGACCCCGTTGTTGCGTGGTCGGTATGCTCATCGCGTGGCCGGAGCCAGCGTCACCGCAGCCCGCCAGGAGGGGCTCGCACAGCTGTACGCCGCCGAGCGGCAGCAGAAGGACAACCTCTGCGGCTGCTTCTGGGCGGCGCTCGTGCTGCGCTCCGCCGGGGTCGACGCCGACCAGGACGCCGTCGCCGAGGCGGCCGGCGCCATCCTGCCGGGAGGCGACCCGAAGACCCACGTCGCGCCCGGCGCGACACCGCGGAACGACTACCGGGTCGCGCTCCGCGTCGATCCGGCGCCGAACGTCGCGGGAACGGCCGCGCCCGCGGTCGCCCGTGCGATCGAGCGGCTCTCGTCCGGCGCCCTGGCCGCGATCCCGGTCGCCGGCCCCTGGGCGCCCGACTCGGTCTCGACGCTCATGGACGCCGCCGCCGACGCGACGCTCGTCGCCAACGTCCGCACCGGCGCGTTCTGGGGATCGCGCCCCGACCCGGCCACCGTCCTCGCGCACCTGCGTGGCGAGCGGGTCGAGCCGCCGCCCGCCGACTGGGACGTCGGCCACTTCGTGAACCTCGCCGCGCTCGTACGCGGCCCGGCGGCAGACCTCGTCGTCGTCCGCGACACCTACCAGGAGCTCGGCCTCGCCGGCCACCACCTTCAGCCGCCCGACCGCGTCGCCGCCGCACTTCGCCGCGACGACGGCCGTGAGGGCGGCGTGCTTGCGATCGCGGCGGCGGCGATCGCGGGCCGCCTTCGCGACCGGCTCGAGGGCGAGGGCTTCGAGCTTCGACACTGGCACAACGGCACCCCGGATCCGGAGGAACCACCTGATGGCTAAGACCGCCACCGCCTCGGCAACCGACATCATCGAGACCTGGCGCGCCGACGGCATCCGCTACGTCCGCTTCGAGCTCCCCGACATGCACGGGACGAGCCGCACCAAGATCGTGCCGATCGCCCAGGCGGCCGGCTACTGCGCCGAGGGCCTCAACATGTACGGCGGCGCGGCCGTGCTCGACTCGCGCTCCGACGTCGTGCCGAACACGCTCTACCACGAGGAGATCGGCTACGGCGACCAGCGCCTGATCCCCGACCCCGAGACCGCGGCCGTCGTGCCGTGGGCCGAGGCCACCGCCCGCTTCATCTGCGACTCGCAGTTCGTGGGCGGCGAGCCGCTGCGGGCGCTGCCGCGCTACGTCTTTCGCCGCCAGCTCGAGCGCTGCCGCGAGATGGGCTTCGAGCCGGTGCTGGGCTTCGAGCCCGAGTTCTACCTGCTCGACCACAGCGGATCGCCGCTCTTCGGCGGCCACCAGATCTTCAACTCCGTCCGCAACACGTACGTCCCGATGATCACCGAGCTCATCGACCACATGAACGCGTTCGGAATCGAGATCATCACCGCCAACTGCGAGTACGCCCCGTCGCAGTGGGAGATCAACTTCCGGCCCGGGGCCGGGATGGCCGGCCCCGACAACGCCTTCTCGTTCAAGAACGCGACCAAGGAGATCGCCTTCGCCCACGGGCTGAACGCGACCTTCATGTCGAAGCCGTTCGCCGACTCGGCCGGCTCGGGCTGCCATGCGCACGTGAGCCTCACGAGCCTCGACGGCGGCGAGAACGTCTTCGGCGACGACTCCGATCCGCAGGGGATGACGGACACCTGCCGCCGGTTCATGGCCGGGCAGCTTCGCCACGCGCGCGGGATCTACACGCTGCTGGCTCCGACGGTCAACTGTCTCAAGCGGCGCCGCCCGCACACGTTCAGCCCGTCGAACGTCTCGTGGGGGCCGGAGGACCGCACCGCCTTCCTGCGGATCAAGGGCGGGTCGGCCGGGTCGCGCCACATCGAGAACCGGGCGCCGACCGGCCTCTCCAACCCCTATCTGGTGGGCGCCGCGATGCTGGCCGCGGGCCTGAACGGGATCGAGGAGGAGCTCGAGCTCGAGCCGGCGGCCGCGACGCCGGCGGAGGAGGACGCCTCCAAGGAGCCGCTCCCCACGACGATGCAGGAGGGGCTCGCCGGCCTCGAGTCCGACGCGAAGCTGGTCGAGGCGCTCGGCCAGGATTTCGTAACCGCGTATACGGTCATGCGCAGGTATGAGATGCAACGATTCGACGACCACGTCACCGACTGGGAACGGCAGGAGTACACCGAGGTCTTCTAGACCGATTCAGGGAGGGTGCGCATGACCGCCGAGGAACGTGAGCTGCGCGGCGAGCTTCGAACGCTCGCCGGCACCGACGACGGGCGCAGGCTGCTTCAGCTCGCGCTGCGGGGGATCGACCGCGGTGACGCCGAGGTCACCGCCGGCTGCTGGACCGACCGGGGCGTTGCCGGGTGCCTCTTCCAGCATGCCTACTGGCAGGGCGTCCGCGAGGGCGTCTTCCGCGACGAGGGCCGGCCGGGTGACTGGATCGGCGCGCTCGTGGGCTCGCAGGGCTACGCGACGGTCCTGAATGCGATCGGGGCGTTCGACCGGCTCGGAAAGCGGCATCACGCCGACCGCACGCCGCGCAGGATCCTTCCGGCGAAGGTCGAAATCCGCACGGGCGAGTGGCGGCAGGTCGTCGAGCGGTTGCTCGTCGAGACGCTCGCCGATTCACAGGCCGCGCCGCCCGCGCGAAGCCCGGTCCCGGCCTGAGCCATCGCTTTAACAACATGCGCGGGAGCCGTTGCTAAAGCTGCCGCAATGCTGTAAAAACGGTGGTCTCTTCCTGTCCCTTTTTCCGAAGGAGGTCGCGTGGACAGCGAGCACGGGGGCCTGAGCTCCCACCACGAGGGCATGATCCCCGTGGACACGATGGACGTCTCGCAGCGTGGTGACGTTCACAAGCTGCACGGCGGCGCGGTCGGGATCCTCGGCGTCCTGTTTCTGACCGTGACCGGCGCGGCGCCGATCTCGGCCATGCTCTTCAACACGCCGCTCTCGGTCGGGTTCGGGAACGGCATCGGGACTCCGGCCGGGTTCGCGTTCGCCACGGTGGTCCTCACCATCTTCTCGGTCGGGTACGTCGCCATGGCGCGCAAGGTCACCGCCGCCGGCGGGTTCTACAGCTTCATCAGCCACGGCCTCGGCCGTGAGCTCGGGATGGCGTCGGGCCTCGCGATGGTCGTCGCCTACTCCGTGTTCGAGGCGTCGCTCTGCGGCGGCTTCGCGTACTTCGCCGTCGCCAAGCTGGCGCAGTACGGCTACAGCGTCGAGTGGTACTGGTGCGCGCTCTTCATGGTTGCCCTGATCGGCATCCTCGCGTACTTCGACATCCACATCTCGGCGCGCGTCCTCGGCGTCGCGCTGATCAGCGAGGTCGTCTTCCTGCTGCTCTTCGACATCCTCGTCTTCGGACAGGGCGGCGAGAACATCCAGGCCGCGGCGCTGAACCCGGTGAACGCGTTCAAGAACATGCCGGGCTTCGGGAGCGGCGACAACGCGCTCGCGGCCGGTGCATGGGCCGTGGGTGTGTTCTTCGCCTTCTGGTCGTGGGTCGGCTTCGAGATGGCGCCGAACTACGGCGAGGAGTCGAAGAACCCCAAGAAGATCGTGCCGATGGCGATGTACATCTCGGTCATCGGGCTCGGGATCTTCTACGTGATCACGTCGTGGGCGGCCATCTCGGGGTACGCCTCGACCGAGGCCGCGGCCAACCAGGCCGTGAACAACGCCTACGGGTTCTTCCTCGATCCCGCCAAGCAGTTCGGGAACGAGACGCTTCGCGACATCCTGAGCTACCTCATCATCACCGGCTCGTTCGCCTGCGGCATGGCGTTCCACAACACGACCGCGCGGTACTTCTACTCGCTCGGCCGTGAGAAGGTGCTGCCGGCGGCGCTGGGCCGGACGCACGAGAAGCACAAGAGCCCGCACATCGCCTCGACGACCCAGTCGGTCATCGCTGCGGTGATCGTGATCGCCTTCGCGCTCTTCGCCACCACGGCGGCGGGCTCCGACTCGGCGACGTCGATCGCCTACGTGCAGCTCTACGGCCTCATGGCGTTCATGGGCGTCGTGCTCATCCTGTTCATCCAGGCGCTCGTGTCGGTCGCGATCTGGAACTACTTCCGGACCCACCATCCGTCCGAGCACCACATCTGGACGCACACGATCGCCCCGCTGATCTCGGTCGTGGCGCAGCTCATCGTGCTGGGCATCGCGATCCAGAAGATCGACTTCCTGGGAGCCGGCTACCGGTACGCGTGGTACCTGGTGATCATCGACGTGCTCGTCTTCGTCGGCGGCATCGGATACGCGCTCTACCTGAAATCGAGCGACCGGGCCAAGTACGAGACCATCGGCCGCATGGTGCACGAGGGTCTCTAGTACCAGCCGCCTGAGGGGCGTCCGCAGCACGCGGGCGCCCCTCTCGCGTTTAATGGCGGCATGCCGGGACGTGTGCAGGACAGGGTGTGTGTGGTCACCGGCGCCGCCGCGGGCATCGGCCGGGCGGTCGCCGCGCGGCTGGCGCAGGAGGGCGGGCGGGTGGCGCTCGCCGACATCGACGCCGAGGGGGCCGAGCGGGCCGCGGCGGAGATCCCCGGTTCGGCGGCGTTCGCGGTCGACGTGACCGACTCGGCGTCGGTCGAGGCGCTCTACGCCGGCGTGCGCGAGCGGTTCGGGTCGGTGGACGTGTGCCACAACAACGCGGGGATCCTGCTGCCCGACGACACCGACCCGCCTGCGACCGGCATCGACGTCTGGAACCGCATCATCGCCGTCGACCTGACCGGCGTCTTCCTGTGCATGAAGCACCAGCTCCCGCACATGCTCGAGACCGGCGGCGGGTCGATCGTCAACATGAGCTCGATGGTGGCGCTGATCGGCTCGGCGACGCCGCAGACGGCCTACGCGGCGGCCAAGGGCGGCGTCCTCGCGATGACCCGCGAGGTTGCCATCACCTATGCGCGGCGCGGCATCCGCTGCAACGCGCTCTGCCCGGGGCCGGTCGACACGCCGCTCTTCCGAAACGCGCTCGCCGCCGACGAGGGCGGGCTCGCGTCGCGCATGGTGCACATCCCGATGGGCCGCCTCGGCGCCTTCGGCGACATCGCCGGCGCCGTTCTCTACCTGGCGAGCGACGACTCGGCCTGGACGACGGGGCAGGCGCTCGTCGTCGACGGCGGGATCACCGCGGCCTACACGACGCCGGCATGAGGGCGGACGTCGCCATCGTGGGGGCGGGGCTCTTCGGCTCGTCGCTGGCCGTCGCGCTCGCGCGCGAGGGCATGCGGGTGGAGCTCCACGACAAGGCGACGCCGGGAGCGGGCGACACCGGGCGTTCGTTCGGGATGGTGCGGGCGCACTACTCCAACGCGGTCACGGTGCGGCTGGCGAAGCGCGGGATCGAGCTCCTGGCGGCCGACCGGCGGTCGGGCTACGTGCGCACGGGGTACATGCTGCCGGTGGCCGAGCGCGACCGCGCGGCCTGTGCCCGAAACGTGGAGCTGGGACGGTCGCTCGGGATCGACTCGCGCCTGCTCGACCCCGAGCAGGTCGCCCAGGTCGAGCCGGCGCTTCGCACCGAGGGGATCGCCGCCGCCGCCCACGAGCCCGACGGCGGCCTGGTCGACCCCGGCCGGATGACGCTCGCATGGTTCGCCGAGGCGCTGTCGCTCGGCGTTCAGGCGCGGCTGGGCGACGAGGTGACGGATCTCGATGCGCTCGACGCCGGCACCGTCGTCGTCGCGGCCGGGGGCTGGACACCGCGGCTCCTCCCCGACGTGCCGATCTCGCTCAGGCGGATCGACGTGGCACGGGTGCGGCCGCTCAGGGTCTCGGTGGTCGTGTCGGACACGGTCACGAACGTCGTCGTCCGGCCGCACGTGGGAGACATGGCGTGGGCGGTCGCCTACCGCGAGCCCGAGGGGTACGCCGATCGCGACGAGGCGCCCGAGGCTCCGGAGGACTCCTACCGGAGCTCGGTCGCGCGGGCGCTCTCGGAGCGCTACCGGCGCGGCGGCGAGGCTGAGTGGGTCGACGGCTGGACCGGCGCCTACGACGCGACCCCGGACTGGAACCCGGTCGTCGGCTACGTGCGCGACGGCGTCTATGCGATCGCCGGGATGTCGGGCCACGGCCTCAAGCTGGCCCCGGCGGTGGCCGAGTGCGCCGCCGCCGAGCTGGCGGGCCGCGAACCGCCGATCGACCTGCGTCCGCTGCGGTTCTCGCGCTTCGCCGAGGGCGACCTCCTGCACCTGGCCTACGGGCCGAGCGCCAGGGCGTAGTCAGCCGGCCAGGATCTCGGCGGCCAGCTGGGGCGCCACGTTGCCGCCCGAGATCACGAATGCGACCCCCTGCGAGCCGTGCACGTCGAGCTTGCCGGCGAGGAGCGCCGCGACGCCCACCGCTGCCCCCGGCTCGCACGCCAGCTTGGCGCGCTCGTAGAGGAAGCGCATGCCCTCGCGGATCTCGTCGTCGCTGACGAGGACGACGTCGTCGACCAGCCGCGAGCAGACGTCGAGCGCGATCGTCCCGGC
>DATAEI010000018.1:0-31744 GCA_036258075.1 Gaiellales bacterium | reverse complement strand
TCGAGCAGACCGAGCTGCTCATCGGTCAGGTACCACTCGGGGTTGAACATCGGATCGAGCCCGTTCATGGCCGACTCGGGGGCGACCGTTGCCATACAAACCTCTCCTCTCCTGACGGTGCGGCCACGAATCCTACCGAGGCGCCGCCCGCTGGGTCTATGGAGCCGACGCCAGGTCCGCCTCGGCAATGCGCTCGACCTCCGACACTCCGCGCGGCCGCCCGGCCCGGATCCAGAGGCGATGCAGGACGAGCGCGATGGCGCAGGCCGCGCCGAGCGAGGCGATCGGATAGCCGCGCCGGAGGTTCACGGCGAGCGTGATCACGACGGCGACGATGGCGAGAGCGTTCAGGACGAGGAAGAGCCGGACGCCCTCCCGGTGTGAGAGGAGCGCCATGCTGAGCAGGCCGAAGAGGAACGACATGAAGACGGCGACCGCGTAGAAGAGCACGAGCTCCTGCTCCCGCCCCCCGGCCGCGGTGACCACGGTGCCCGCCACGCAGAGGAAGACCACCACGCCCCAGTACGGAGTGTGGTGGCGGTTGGCCGCGCCGAGCGGGCCCGGCAGAACGCCCACTCCGCTTCGCTCTCCCGCCCCGCGCGCCAGCGCCTTCAGGAGCCCCGGCCCCGCCTGGAACGAGGAGCTTGCGGCGGCCAGGAGGAGCACCGCACTCGAGAGCTGGAAGGCCGCAAACAGCGCGCCGGGTCCCGCGGCGGCCCTCGCCACCTCAGCGATCTGGGTCGAGTCTGCGGGGGGCAGGCCCACCCGGAGCCGCACCGCGACCGCCGTCAGGCCGATCGTGAGCCAGGCGACGATGCCGAGCGTGAGCCACAGCGTGACCCGGCCGAACCGCACCTTGCCGGCGTGGTCGAGCTGGCCGAGCTGCGCGACGGCCGACGACGGGGCCTCGACCCCGGTCGCAAGCGCCATCGCGACGGGGAACGCGAGCAGCACCGCGAGCGGCGGCGATCCGTGCGCGCCGGCCGGGTGCAGCGCCCCGGCGCCGTGGCCGTGCGGCGCGATCAGCCCCAGCAGCACGACCGCCGAGCCGACGGCGACGAAGGAGATCGTCATCAGGGCGAAGACGGCCCGCCCGGCGTGCCCGAACCACGTGAGCCCGGCCACGCCGGCGAGCAGGACAAGCGCGAGCGGGACGCGGGCCGGGCCGAGCGACGGCTGGTAGGCGATCACCGCCGACGAGGCCGCGGCGACGCTGATCGCGATCGTGAGCGCGTAGTCGACGATGAGCGCTCCGAGGGGGAGAAACGCCCACCCCTCGCCGAACGCCGTACCCGCCGCGGCGGCGTCGCCGCCGCCCGGGAAGCGCGCCACGAGCCGGTGGTAGTTCGCGATGACGAGCGCGATGATCGCGACGACGACACCCATCGTGGGAAGCAGGAGCGCCAGCCGTCCGTCGAGCGCGCGCAGCGCCGCCTCGATGGCGTATGCCACCGACGAGACCGGGTCGCCCATGACGGCGAACGCGAACGCCAGGAGCAGGACGGGGCGGGTGTGGAGGAGGCGGCGGAGTGCGCGCATGGACGGGCCTCGCCGACCAGGCTTCCCGGCACACCGCCTGGGAGGATGTCACAGATTCCGCGGGTTCACATGTAGCATCTTCATATGTCCGCAGTGCACACACCGGAGGCGCAGGGCCGATCCACCGACGCCCGCCACCTGTACCGGATCATCAACACGGTCTCATCGACGCTCGACCTCGATCGGGTGCTGCGGGCGATCGTCGACCTCGTCTCCGACGCCGTTGACTGTCACGCCTGCTTCGTCTACGTGGTCGAGCCGGACGCCTCGCTCGTCCTGCGAGCCGTCTCCGACCCCTACACCGCCCTCGTCGGGCGGCTGCGCTTCGAGCCGGGCGAGGGCCTGGCCGGCTGGGTGGCCCGGCACGACGAGCCGGTGTTCCTCGCCGAGGGCGCGCTGACCGACCCGCGCGCCAAGGTCGTGCCCGAGGCGGAGGAGGACCGCTACCAGTCGCTCGTGGCCGTGCCGCTGCGGGGCAAGGCGGGCGAGGTGATCGGCGTCATCTCGCTGCACTCCGAGGCGCCGCGCGAGTTCACCCAGGACGACTCCGACTTCATGATGCACGCGGCGAGCCTCGTCGCCGGCGCCATCGAGAACGCCCGCCTGTACGAGCGCACACGCCGGCGGCTGGCGCTGGTCGAGGGGCTCGCCGACCTGTCGCGGGCGGTGTCGGCCGCCTCGACCATCGAGGTGCTGCTCCCGGCGGTCGCCCGCCGCGCCCACCGGCTGCTGCATGCCGAGGCCTGCGAGGTGCTCGTCGTGAACGCCGACGGGGGCTTCCGGCGCGGCGCGGCATGGCCCGACGCCCCGGCCGCGGACACGCCGTTCACCGCGGCGGAGGTCGGCCTGGAGCTCGCCCGCACCGCGGCCGACGGCGACGGGCGCCGGATGGCAGAGCTGCTGTGGGGCCCGGATGCCGGGGCGCGCGCGCTGGTGGCGCCGCTCGTGGCGGCCGACGAGCTGGTCGGCGTGCTCGCGCTGCGGATGCCCGCCGCCCGCCCGATCGACCCCGAGGAGCGCGAGCTCGCCGCCTCGATCGCCGGCCAGACCGCCGTCGGCATCGCGAACGTCCGCATGATCGAGCGGCTGACGGCGCACAACGCCATCAAGGACTTCCTCGAGGACCTGTCGGCCGGGCGCTCGTCGGCGGCCGACCTGCGCGAGCGCGGCCGCGCCCTCGGCGTCGACATCGACCAGCCGCATGTGGTGCTCCTCGCGGTGCCGCGGGCCGAGCAGGCCTCGCGGAGCTGGGACGACGTCGCCCGCGCGCTCGAGGTGGCCGCATCCCGCGCATTCCCCGGCTCGCTCTTCGACCGGCGCGACGGGGCCGTGCGCGGCCTGGTCAGCCTCGGCGGCCGCGACGCCGCACATGCGGCGACGCGCCTGCGCGAGATCCACGCCGGCCTGAACAAGGATCACCCGCTCGCCATCGGGCTCTCGCAGCGGTGCGAGGGGGCCGCCGGATCGCGCACGGGCTTCGAGGAGGCCGAGCACGCGGTGACCGCAGCGGCCGTCGTCAGCGCGACGCCCGATGTCGTGAGCTTCGACGACCTCGGCGCCTACAAGTACCTGCTGCGGGTGAGCCAAGACGGGCGGACGCGCGACCCGCGCGGCGAGGCGCTGCGCAAGCTCGACGACTACGACCGCCGCCACCGCTCGCAGCTCCTCCTGACCCTCGAGGAGTACCTGAAGCGGCGCGGCAACATCGCCCAGGCGGCCCAGACGCTCTACGTGCACCCGAACACGCTGCGCCAGCGGCTGCGCCGGATCCAGGATCTGACCGGCCTCGACGTCCAGCATGAGGACTGGCTGATGGTCGAGATCGAGCTCAAGCTCCTGCGCCTCGACCGCGTTTTGGGGCAGTCCGCGGCCCAAATTGGGTAATTCGCGCCGCGTTTCTGGCTGAAACCATCGCCGAATCGTGAATTTCCACCTGCGGCCGCTGGTAATTGGGCCGCGGGCGTGGAACAGTTGGCCCGCCCGGCACCCACGAAGGAGAGGGAGGTATGGCGACGACCATGGCGCGCCCCGCCGCAGAGGCGATCAAGAGGAGGGCGGAGGAGGACGGGATCGAGTTCTTCTTCGCGCAGTTCGTCGACATGAACGCGAAGCCGTCGGCCAAGCTCGTGCCCATGTCGAACTTCGAAGGGCTGGTGAGCGAGGGCGCGGGCTTCGCAGGCTTCGCGGCCGGCCCCATCGGGCAGACGCCGGCGTCGCCCGACATGATGGCGATCCCCGACCTGCGCACCTACACCAAGGTGCCGTTCAAGCCCGGGCTCGCCCGGTTCGCCTGCGACATCCACGTCGAGGGCGAGGAGTTCGCCTACTGCCCGCGCACCATCCTGCGCCGCCAGCTCGCGCGTGCCAAGGAGCTCGGGTTCACGTTCAAGATCGGGATGGAGCTCGAGTTCTTCCTCCTGCGGGAGACCGAGGACGGCGGCATCGAGCTGGCCGACCCGCTCGACCGGCTCGCCCAGCCCTGCTACGACATGAAGGGCCTGACGCGCCAGTACGAGTTTCTGTCGCAGCTCTCGAAGTATGTGAACGAGCTCGGCTGGGGCTCCTACGCCAACGACCACGAGGACGCGAACGGCCAGTTCGAGTCGAACTTCGAGTTCGCCGACGCGCTCGAGACCGCTGACCGCGCGATCTTCTTCCGCTACATGGTGCACGCCATGGCGCAGGAGCGCGGTCTGCTCGCCACGTTCATGGCGAAGCCGTTCGGCCACCTGACCGGCAACGGCGGCCACTTCCACATGTCGCTGTGGGACGAGTCCGGGCAGCGCGACCTCTTCGACGACCCGTCCGACCAGAACGGCCTCGGCCTCTCGACGCTCGGCTACCACTTCCTCGGCGGCCTGAAGAAGCACGCCAAGGCCTACATCGCGGTCACCGCGCCGACGGTGAACAGCTACAAGCGGCTGACCACCACGGCGGGCACGCCGACGTCGGGCGCCACGTGGGCGCCGATCTTCATCACCCACGGGCGCAACAACCGCACGCAGATGCTGCGCTGCCCCGGTGGCCACATCGAGGACCGCACCGTGGACGGGAGCTGCAACCCGTACCTGGCGGCCGCGGCCATCCTCGCGGCCGGCCTCGACGGGATCGAGCATCACCTGGATCCCGGCCCGACGAACGACGACAACCTCTACACCCTGAGCGAGCGCGAGCTGAAGCGGCGGAAGATCGAGCTCCTGCCCGCGAACCTGCTCGATGCGATCCGCCACCTGGAGAAGGACAAGGTCATCCGGGCGGCGCTCGGCAACACCGGCACCGAGGACTACGTCGACTACTTCGTGAAGACGAAGCAGGATGAGTGGCAGGCCTACCACGAGCAGGTCACGCCGTGGGAGGTCAAGAACTACCTGACCCTGTTCTAGGGGCCGGGCAGATGCACGAGTCCCCCCGGGGGCGGTGGTGCGTGGTGCATTCGCACACACCGCCCCCGGGAATTCGTTGTCGCCGGGCACTCCCGCCGGGGGCCGAAGCGGCGTAGGATTCGCGGCGGTCCACGGAAGGGGTGCGCCGATGTGCGGGCTGTGTGGGTTTCTCTATAAAGATGCGGCGCGGACCGGCGCCGTCGGGAAGGTGCTCCACGGCATGCTCCTGCCGATGGGCCGCCGCGGCACCGACTCCACCGGGATCGCCCTCTACGGTCCGCCCGAGGCGGGCTCCTACGTGCTGCGCGCCCGCATCGAGGCCAACTCCGGCACACCCGAGCGGGTGCTCGAGACGCTCGAGCGGGCCGGCGGCGTGCGCGACCACGCGATGGACGGCCCGAACCTGCGCGCCCGCGTCGCCTACGACGGCGACCTCGGCGACCTGACCGACCAGGTGGAGGCCGAGCCGCACGTCGAGGTGTTCTCGATCGGCCGCTCGATGGAGATCGTGAAGGAGGTCGGCGACGCCAACGACGTCGAGCGCTCCTCCCCGTTCGCCGCATTCGAGGGCAGCCACGCCATCGGCCACACGCGGATGGCGACCGAGTCGATGGTCGACGTGGCCCACTCCCACCCCTTCTGGGCGCGCCCGTTCCCCGACATCTCGGTCGTCCACAACGGCCACATCACGAACTATCACAAGCTCCGCCGCAAGCTCGAGAACCAGGGCCACCGCTTCGCCACCGGAAACGACTCCGAGGCGATCGCCGTCTACATCGCCGACAAGCTCGCCGGGGGCGAGAGCCTCGAGGACGCGCTGCGGGCGTCGGTCCACGACCTCGACGGGACGTTCAGCTACCTGATCTCGACCGCCGACGGCATCGGCTGCGCCCGTGACCGGTTCGCGCTGAAACCGCTGCTCTACACCGAGAACGACGACATCGCGATGATCGCCTCCGAGGAGGTCGCGATCAGAAGCGTGGACGGCGACGCGGCGCTCGAGCCGCGCGAGCTGGCCGCGGGGGAGGTGCGCTGGTGGCTACGCTGACGAGCGAGATCGACTGCTCCGCGCACACGACGCGCGAGATCAACCAGGCGATCAAGCGGGCCGCGGCCGACGGCGTCCCCGAGATCCGCCTGACGAACCCCGGCGCCCGCCACTGCCTGGCCGTGGCGGTGATGAGCCCGATCCACATCATCTTCGACGGGCCCGTCGGCTGGTACTGCGGCGGCATGGGTGACGGCGCGCGGATCACCGTCAACGGGTCGTGCGGATGGAGCGTCGGCGAGAACCTGATGTCGGGCACGATCGACGTGCACGGCAACGGCGGCTCGTCGGCCGGCGCCACGCTGCGCGGCGGCCGGGTGTTCGTCGCCGGCACCACCGGGGCCCGCTCCGGCATCTCGATGAAGGGCGGCATGCTCGTGGTGGGCGGCTCGGTCGGCTACATGTCCGGGTTCATGATGCAGCGCGGCACGATGATCGTCTGCGGCGACGCGGCCGACGGGATCGGCGACTCGATGTACGAGGGCACCGTCTATGTCGGCGGGAGCATCCATTCGCTGGGCGCCGACTGCATCGAGGCGGAGCTGACCGACGACGACCGCGCGCTCCTCGCCGCTGAGCTCGACCCGCACGGGATCACCTCGACCGGCGTCGACTGGAAGAAGCTCGTCGCCGGCAAGAAGCTCTGGAACTTCTCGAAGCACGAATACGACGCATGGAGGGGGGCGCTGTGAGCGACGGCATCCCTCGAGGTCGCGACGGCCACGTCCTCCAGCCACTCTGGGTGTGGTCGCCCGAGACGATCGAGGACATCCAGTCCAAGGCCGAGCTCGGCCGCTACACCAACCGCGGGCTGGGCATGACCAAGCGCCCGCCGCATTTCGAGGACCTCACCTTCGTGCCGTGCACGCTCTCGCGCGTGCCGCTCGAGGGCTACCGCGAGGCCTGTTCGACGTCGATCGAGATCGGCGGCCGCCACGGCGCGAAGCCGATCAGGCTCTCGACGCCGATCACGATCGCGGGCATGAGCTACGGCGCGCTGTCGCGGAACGCCAAGCAGGCGCTCGGCATGGCGGCCACTCGGGTCGGCATCTCGACGACCACCGGAGACGGCGGCATGCTCGACCTCGAGCGCGAGGCCTCCGACCAGCTCGTCTACCAGGTGCTCCCGAGCCGCTACGGCTTCAACCCGCACCACCTGCGGATCGCGAACGCGGCCGAGATCGTCGTCGGCCAGGGAGCGAAGCCGGGCACGGGCGGCGTGCTGCTCGGCGCGAAGGTCTCGCCGATCATCGCCGAGGCGCGAACGCTGCCGCCGGGCGTCGACCAGCGCTCGCCGGTGCGCCATCCCGACTTCGTCGGCCCCGACGACATGCAGATCAAGATCGAGGAGCTGCGCGAGGCGACCGACGGGCAGATCCCGATCTACGTCAAGATCGGCGCCTGCCGCGTCCCGGACGACGTGAAGCTGGCATGCAAGGCCGGCGCCGACGTGATCGTGATCGACGGCATGGAGGGCGGAACCGGCGCGTCGCCCGACTCGCTCATGAACCACACCGGGATCCCGACGATGGCCGCGACCGTCGAGGCGATCGCCGCGCTGCGCGAGATGAAGCTCGAGGGCGTCGTCAACCTGATCGTGTCGGGCGGCATCCGAAACGGCGTCGACGCCGCGAAGGCACTGGCGCTCGGCGCAGACGCCGTCTCGATCGGGACCGCCGCGATGATCGCGCTCAACTGCAACCGGCCGATCTACCTCGAGGACTACGAGAAGCTCGGCACCGTCCCGGGCGCATGCCACCACTGCCACACCGGCCTCTGCCCGGTCGGCATCACGACGCAGGACGAGGATCTGATCGCACGGCTCCCGGCGGACGAGGCCGCCGACCGCGTCGAGGGCTTCCTGAACTCGATGACGCAGGAGATGCAGATGTTCGCGCGGGCCTGCGGCAAGAACGCCGTCCACGACCTCGAGCCGGAGGATCTCCGCGCGATGACGATCGAGGCGTCGGCGATCACCGACATCCCGCTCGTCGGCACGAACTTCTCCTTCCGGCCGGAGAGCTTCGCCCAGGCCGTCGCCCAGGCGATGGCCCCGGCGACGACCAACGGCCACCGGACACCCTCGGGAGCCCACTAGCTTCATGAGCTTCCTGTTGCAGTGCCCCAACTGCGGCCGCCGGCCGGTGGACGAGTATGCCTACGGCGGCGAGGTGACCGTGAGGCCCAGGTCGTCCGAGGACGAGCGCGAGCTCTTCCGCTACCTCTACTTCAAGCAGAACGTCGCCGGGCACCAGCGTGAGTGGTGGTTCCACTCGTCGGGCTGCCGCGAGTGGTTCCAGGCCGAGCGCGACACGCGCTCGAACGAGGTGCTCCAGACGGCGCCGCCGGGAGGTCTTGCATGACCCGTCTTGCGGAGCGGCGCGGCGAGCTGATCGACCGCTCGACGCCCGTCTCGTTCGGCTGGCGAGGCGAGCAGGTGACCGGCCTGGCCGGCGACACCATCGCCTCGGCCCTCTACGACGCGGGCGTGCGCGTCTTCTCGCGCTCGTTCAAGTACCACCGGCCGCGCGGGCTCATGTGCTGCTCGGGCCAGTGCCCGAACTGCCTCGTCCAGGTCGACGGCGAGCCGGCCGTACGGGCCTGCATGACGCCGGTCGAGCCGGGCATGCAGGTCGACCCGATCAACGCCTGGCCGTCGCTCGACTCCGACTTCCTGCACGCGGTCGGCCGCGCAACGCCCGGGTTCGGCATGCAGGTCGGCTTCTACTACAAGACGTTCATCCGGCCGCGCTGGGCATGGAAGTACTACGAGAAGATCCTGCGCAGCGCCGCCGGCCTCGGCAAGCTCGACCCCGAGCATCGCCGCGAGGAGCGCTTCGAGAAGGTGCACCGCCACGTCGACGTGCTCGTGATCGGCGGCGGCGAGTCGGGCCTCGAGGCCGCGATCGCGGCCGCGCGCGACGGCCGCGAGACCGCGCTCGTCGAGGAGGGCCTCGCCTTGGGTGGGCGGCTCGCGTTCTCGGGGCTCGCCGCTTCGACCCGGGCGGCCGACCTGGCCGCACAGGCGACGGCCGCCGGCGTCGAGATCCTCCAGCCGGCCTGGGCGGGCGGCGTGTACGAGGGGAACCTCGTCCCCGTCTACCAGGGCCGGACGATGTACCGCTTCCGCGCCGGCGAGATCGTGATCGCGACCGGCGTCATCGAGCAGCCGCTCGTGTTCGGCCGCAACGACCTTCCCGGGATCATGCTCGGCTCGGCCGCCCGGCGGCTCGTGAACCAGTTTCGGATCGTGCCCGGCGAGCGGGCCGTGGTGGTCACCGCGGATGACCTCGGCATCGAGACAGCGATCGACCTGGCCGAGGCGGGAATGGAGGTCGTCGCCGTCGCCGACCTGCGCGAGCGCGAGGAGGACGAGCGCCTCGCGATGTGCGGGATCGAGCACCTCACCGGCTTCGCACCGGTCGAGGCGCGCGGCAAGAAGGCCGTCACGGGCATCACCGTGGCGCGCGGCTCCGAGCGGCTCACGCTCGCGGCTGACACGGTCGCCATGAGCGGCGGCACGATCGCCCAGTGGGGCATGCTCGTGCAGGCCGGCGGGAGCATCCGCTACGACCGCGGCCGGCGGGTGTACGTGCCCGACCAGGTGCCCGACGGCGTGCGGATCGCCGGCGAGGCGGTCGGCACCCAGAGCGCCGTACCGGCGAAGGCCGAGCACGCGGGCGCGAAGCAGTTCGTCTGCTACTGCGAGGACGTGACGACCAAGGACGTGCACCTGTCGGTCGAGGAGGGCTTCGCCTCGCTCGAGCTCTCGAAGCGCTACACGACCGTGACGATGGGCCCCTGCCAGGGCAAGATGTGCCACCGCAACTCGGGGCTTCTGATCGCAAAAGAGCTGGGCGTCGATCCCGACGAGGAGCGCGCCGGCGTCACCACCGCCCGGCCGCCGCACAACCCGACGAGCTTCTCGCTCCTCGCGGCGCGCGGGTACGAGCCCGAGAAGCGCACTGCGATCCACCACTGGCACGCCGAGCACGGCGCCAAGATCCTGTGGGCCGGCGACTGGAAGCGGCCGTACGACTACGGGGAGGCCGAGGCCGAGACGGCGGCCGTGCACGAGTCGCTGGGCCTGATCGACGTCTCGACGCTCGGCAAGATGATCGTCCGCGGGCCGGAGGCGGCCGCGCTGCTCGAGCGGCTCTACCCCAACCGCTACGGCGACATGAAGCTGGCCCGGGTGCGCTACGGGATCGTGTGCGGCGACGACGGCTCGATCCTCGACGACGGCACCGTGGCGCGGCTCTCGGACACCGAGTACTACGTGACCACGACCTCGTCGGGCGCCGGCGGCATGGAGCAGTGGTTCACCTGGTGGAACGCCGTGTGGGGGATGGACTGCCAGATCGTGAACGTGACCTCGGCGATCGCGGCGGTGAACCTGGCCGGGCCCAACGCCCGCACCGCCCTCGCCAAGCTGACCGACTTCGACCTCTCGAACGACGCCTTCCCCTACCTGGGCGCCGGCCACGCGACGATCGCGGGCGTGCCCTGCCTGATCCTGCGGATCGGGTTCGTGGGCGAGCTGGGCTACGAGATCCACTACCCGACGGCGGCCGGCGAGCACCTGTGGGGCGAGCTCATGGCGGCGGGCGAGGAGTTCGGCGTCCGGCCGTTCGGCCTCGAGCCGCAGCGCGTCCTGCGGCTCGAGAAGATGCACGTGATCATCGGGCAGGACACGAACGCCGAGTCGCAGCCGCTCGAGGCGGCGATGCCGTGGATCGTGAAGCTCGACAAGGAGAACGACTGGATCGGCCGCTACTCGATCGAGTGGTACCAGCGCCGCGGCGACATCAACGCGCTGGTCGGCTTCGAGTGCCGAAACGGCGCCGTGCCGAAGGAGGGCGCCCAGATCGTCGACGGCGGGATGCCCGTCGGCCGCGTCACCTCGTCGCGGTTCTCGCGCCGCCTCGGGAAGGCGATCGGCATCGCCTGGGTGCCGGTCGCGAGCTCCGAGGAAGGGACGCCGATCGTGATCTCCGACCCGTCGGGGGCGTCGATCCCGGCCGAGATCCGCCGAAGCGCCTTCTACGACCCCGAGGGAGCGCTGCTCCGCTCATGAGCGTCGACCCGTACGCCTTCATGTCGCCGGCAGCGGCGAGCCCGGACGTCGCGCTGCGGACGCCGATGGAGCGCCGCCACCTCGCCGCCGGGGCCTCCATCGAGGAGCGCGACGGCTGGCGGGTCGGGGTCTACCCCGAGAACGACGGCGACGGCCCCTGGATCGCCGACGTCTCGCACGTCGGCAAGCTCGACCTCCGTGGCGCCGCCGCCGAGCTCGACGAGCTGACCGGCGGCCTCGGCACGGGCGAGGCGCGCCTGGACGGCGGGACCTGGCTCCTGCGGCTCACGCCCACGCATGGCTACGCGCTGTGCCCGTTCCCGCGGCTCGCGGCGCTCCGCGCCTCCCTCGGCTCCGCCGCCATCGACGTCACCTGCGGCCTGGCCGGCGTCACGCTCGGCGGCTCGCGCTGGCGCGAGGTGATGAACCGCTCGTCCGGCCTCGACGTGCGCGCGTCGCGCTTCCCCGCCAACCGCTGCATGGCCGGCTCGGTCATGCGCGTGCCGACGCTCATGCTGCACGACGGCGAGGCCGTCTCGATGTTCGTCGGGTGGGAGTACGGCGAGTACTTCTGGGATGCGATCCTCGACGCCGGAGCCACGCTCGGCATCGCCGCCCGGACGCCCGCCGCGGCCCGAAGCCCCGAGGCCGTCGCATGATCGGCCTGCTGAAGAAGCACCGCTACTTCCGCCGCCACACCCTGCGCTCGACCTACGACGCGATCGTGATCGGCGGCGGCGCGCACGGCATGGCGACCGCCTACTACCTCGCCAAGGACCACGGCATGAAGAACGTCGCCGTGGTCGAGCAGAGCTACATCGGCGCCGGAGCGTCGGGCCGCAACACGACCATCATCCGCTCGAACTACCTGACGCCCGAGGGCACCCGCTTCTACGAGGCCAGCGTCCAGCTCTACAAGACGCTCTCGCAGGACCTCAACTTCAACATGCTCTTCTCCCAGCACGGGCACCTGACGCTCGCGCACTCCGACCGGTCGGTGAACACGATGATGGGGCGGGCCGAGGTGAACCGCCTGCTCGGCGTCGACTCGCGGGTGATCTACCCCGACGAGATCAAGGAGCTCGAGCCGATGCTCGACGTCTCCGACCACCCGACGTTCCCGATCCTCGCGGCCCTGTACCACCCGCCCGGCGGCATCATCCGCCACGACGCGGTGGTGTGGGGCTACGCCAAGGAGGCCGACCGGATGGGCGTCGAGATCCACCCGTACACGCGCGTCGACGGCATCACGCGCGAGAACGGGCGGGTCACCGGGATCGAGACGAACCGGGGCCGGATCTCCGCGGGCACGGTGATCTCGTGCACGTCCGGGTGGTCGTCGCTCGTGGGCCGGCTGGCGGGGATCGAGGTGCCGATCACGACGCACATCCTCCAGGCGTGCGTGACCGAGCCCGTGAAGCCGCTGCTCTCGAAGATCATCGTCTCGGGGACGCTCCACATCTACATCTCGCAGTCGGACCGCGGCGAGTTTGTGATGGGATCCGAGATCGAGCCCTACTCCGGCTATTCCAACAAGGGCACGTTCCGGTTCATCGAGGATCTGGCGATGCACATGGTGGAGCTCCTGCCCATGCTCGGACATGCGAGGATCCTGCGGCAGTGGACCGGCCTCTGCGACGTCTCGCCCGACTACGCGCCCATCATGGGGCTCACGGAGGCCGACGGCTTCCTGATCGACGCGGGCTGGGGCACCTACGGGTTCAAGGCCTCCCCGATCGTCGGCAAGACGATGGCGGAGCTCACCGCGACCGGGCGCACGCCCGACCTGATCGAGCCCTTCCGGCTCGCCCGCTTCTACGAGAACCGGCTCGTCTCCGAGCGCGGCGCCGCCGCAGTCTCACACTGACCACAAAGGAGCATCTGTGAAGTCCAGCCTCGAGATCGCGCAGGAAGCCACACTCCGGCCGATCGCCGACATCGCACGTGAGATGGGCCTCGAGGACGACGAGGTCGATCTCTACGGCAGATACAAGGCGAAGGTCAGCCTGAGCGCGATCGACCGCCTCGCCGACGCGCCGGACGCCAAGATCGTGTGCGTCTCGGCGATCACGCCGACGAAGGCCGGCGAGGGCAAGACCACCACGTCGGTCTCGCTCACCCAGGGGCTGGGCCACATCGGCAAGCGCCCGATCCTGTGCCTGCGCGAGCCGTCGCTCGGGCCGATCTTCGGCATCAAGGGCGGCGCGGCCGGCGGCGGGCTCACGCAGGTCGTCCCGATGGAGGACCTGAACCTGCACTTCACCGGCGACTTCCACGCGGTCGCGGCGGCGAACAACATGCTGGCCGCGTTCATCGACCGGCACCTCTTCTACGGCAACGAGTGCCGGATCGATCCGCACCGGGTCACCTGGCGGCGCGCGCTCGACATGAACGACCGCCACCTGCGAAACGTGGTCACCGGGCTCGGCGGGCCGACGCACGGCATCCCACGGGAGACCGGCTTCGACATCGTCGCCGCGTCGGAGGTCATGGCCATCATGGGCATGGCGACCTCGCTCCAGGACCTGCGCCGTCGGATCGGCGCCATCACGGTCGGCTACGACGTCGACGGCGCGCCGGTGACCGCCGAGCAGATGGGCTGCGCGGGCGCGATGACCGTGCTCCTGAAGGACGCGCTCAAGCCGAACCTGATCCAGACGCTCGAGGGCCAGCCGTGCTTCATGCACATCGGCCCGTTCGGGAACATCGCCCACGGCAACAGCTCGATCGTCGCCGACCTCGCCGGCCGCAAGCTCGGCGAGTACCTGATCACCGAGGCCGGCTTCGGGTCGGATCTCGGCATGGAGAAGTTCATGGACATCGTCTGCCGGGCCGGGGGGTTCGCGCCCAATGCGGTCGTGATGGTGGCGACCGCCAAGGCGCTGAAGCACCACGCCGGGCTCGAGGACGACCCCCGCAACTCGACGGCCGACAACCTCCGCGCGATCGAGGAGGGCTCGGCCAACCTGGCCCGCCACATCGAGAACGCGAAGGGCTTCGGCGTCCCCTGCGTCGTCGCGGCGAATCGCTTCCCGGGCGACACCGACGAGGAGGTGGCTCTCGTCCAGAAGCTGGCGATGGAGCACGGCGCCCACGCGGCCGTCCTGAACGAGGGGTTCTCGAAGGGCGGCGAGGGTGCGGCCGGGATGGCCGAGGCGGTCGCCGACGCATGCGAGCAGCCGAGCTCGTTCCGGTTCGTCTATGAGGACTCCGACCCGATCGACACGAAGATCGAGAAGATCGCAACGCGCGTCTACAAGGCCGACGGCGTGGACTTCTTGCCCGCGGCGCGCCAGAAGATCGAGCAGTTCACGCGCGACGGCCTGACCGGCCTCTCGATCTGCATGGCGAAGACGCACCTCTCGCTCTCGGCCGATCCGGCCCTCGCGAACGCGCCGACGGGCTTCCGGATCCCCGTGCGCGACATCCGGCCCTACACCGGTGCCGGCTTCCTGACCGCGCTCTGCGGCGACATCATGCAGATGCCCGGCCTCGGCAAGACCCCCGCCGGCTTCAACGTGGACATCGACGCGGATGGACGAACCGTCGGGCTCTTCTAACGGAGCCGCCGTGCCGGGGACGAACGGCACGCCCGACCCGTACATGAGCGCCACGGTCGCGGCGTTCCTCGACGACCTCGCAGCCCGCACGCCCGCCCCCGGCGGCGGCGCGGCCGCGTCGGTCACGTGCGCGATGGCGGCCGGGCTCGTGGAGATGGCGGCGTCGTTCACGTCGGCGACGGGGCTCGAGCGTGTCCGCCTCCGCGCGCACGAGCTGCGCGAGGAGGTCTCCTCGCTCGCCTACGCCGACGGGCGCGCATACGCGGTCGTGCTGGAGGCGCTCAGGATGGAGCCCGGCGAGGAGCGCACGACCCGGCTCGATGCGGCGGTCGCCGGTGCAATCGCCTGCCCGATGAACATGCTGCGCATCGCCGCCGAGGTGGCGACGCTGGCTGCCGACATGGCCGAGACGGGCAACCGCAACCTGGAGGGCGACGCTCTCGCCGGGGCGCTCCTGGCCGAGGCGGCGGCCCGGTCGGCGGCGACGCTGGCGCAGCTCAACATCAGCCTGCTCTCTCGCCATGCGCTCTCGGACGCGCCGTTGGAGCGGGTGCGGCCGGAGCTCGCGAAGGCCACCCGGGCCCGCGAGCGCGCCGTCGGCGCCTACGCACGCCTCGAGCGGCTGTAGTTTCGGCGACCCTCCTCCGGGGCACTGCGGGTGCATGGCCACGAGCCGTCACCAACCCCGCTCGGCGCTCCGCGCCGAGAGTCCCGGCACCGAGCGGCACCGGCGCCGCAGCCAGTTCGGCGGCCTCTTCGCCGGCGCGGCGGCCGGGTTCATCGCCGGCATCCTGCTCCAGATCGTGTTCGGCACCGACCGCCTGACCGGCCACGCCGACGATCCGTTCTCGATCGCCTTCGGGCTTCCCGTCGCGCTCGCGATCGCCGCCGGGCTCTTCGGGCTGCTGCTCGGGACCGCGCGCGAGCCGGCCGTCCAGGACGCGCCGGTACGCGTCGGCCGGTTCCGCGGCCTCGGACGGGCCGCGACGAGCCGTCAGGGCCAGCTTCCCGGCTCCCCGGTGCCACCCGCGCGGCCGGACGACGACGCCACGCCGTAGGGCGGCGCGCGCATCATTGGGGTCTGACCCCGGTGTTGCGCGGACTACGATCCGGGCGATGATCGAGGCCGACCAGGCCGCCGCCGCGTTCCTGCGCCGGTTTCCGCCGTTCAACGGGCTCCCTGAGCCGGAGCTCGAAACGGTCGCAGCGGCCGCCGAGGTCCGCTCGTACGCCGCCGGGGCGACGATCCTCTCGGAGGACGGCGCGCCGTCGCAGGCGTTCTACGTCGTGCGGTCGGGCGCGGTCGAGCTGCGCCACGAGGAGGACACGATCGACACCCTCCAGCCGGGGGAGGCGTTCGGGCACACGTCGCTGCTCTCGGGGATGGCGCCGACGTTCGACGTCCGGGCGCGCGACGACACGGTCTGCCTGCTCATCCCCGCCGACGCCGCGGAGCGGGTGCTGTCGAGCACGGCCGGCGTCCAGTTCGTGGCGAGCTCCCTGCGCGAGCGGCTCGTCCGCACCGGCCACGTCGCCCACGCCCAAGCCGAGCAGCGCACGGCCCACCTCGGGTCGCTCGTCCACCGGCCGGTGGCGGTGTGCCCTCCCGACACCACCGCAGCTGAAGCCGCGCGGCTCATGGCCGCCGCCGACGTCTCGTGCGTCCTCGTCCAGCTCGAGGACGGGTTCGGCATCGTGACCGACTCCGACCTGCGCCGAAAGCTGGTCGCCGAGGATCTCCCCGGCGACACGCCGGTCAGCCGGCTCATGGTCGCGCCGGCCAGGACGTTCGCGCCCGAGAGCCTGGCGGTCGACGCCATGATCGACATGCTCGACGCCGGCATCCACCACCTGCCGATCGTCGACTCGGCCGGAACGCCGCTCGGCGTCGTGACGGCGACTGACCTCATGTACCTCGAGAGCCGCACGCCGTTCGCGCTGCGCCGCTCGATCGCCCACTCCACCACCGTGGACGAGCTGGTGGAGGCGACGCTCTACATGCCGCAGATGATCGTGAGCCTGATCCGGGCGGGCGTCTCGCCGCTCGACGTGGGCCGGGTCATCGCGCTCCAGTCCGACACCGCCACGACCCGCCTGATCGAGCTGATCGCAGCTCAGCGGCCGCCGGCACCGGCCGCCTGGTCGTGGCTCGCCCTCGGCTCGACGGCGCGCCGCGAAGCGACGCTCGCCTCCGACCAGGACAACGCCCTGGCCTACGCCGACCCCGGCGGCGCCGACGTGGACGCCTACTTCGCCGAGCTCACGTCCGAGGTGAACGTGGCGCTTGCCCGGTGCGGGTTCGGCGCCGACAACGCCGAAGTCCTGGCCCGAAACCGGCAGTGGCGGCTCACCTCCTCGGAGTGGGTGCGGGTCTTCCACGACTGTCTCGAGCACCCCGACCGCAGCCACCTCGTCCGCGCCGCCGTCGCCTTCGACTTCCGCCAGGTGGTCGGCGGGCTCGAGATCGTCCGCCCGCTGGTCGAGATCGAGCGCCAGGCGCCTCGGTATCCCGACTTCATCCGCCGGCTGGCCCGTACGGCCACCGACTTCACGCCGCCGCTCGGCTTCCGGGGCCGGCTGGCGCTCGACGACGACGGCACGATCGACCTGAAGCGGCGCGGCGTCGTCCCGATCGCGAACCTTGCCCGCTTCCATGCGCTCCAGGCCGGCGCCACCATCTCGAGCACCGTCGGCCGGCTGCACGCGGCAGGGGACGCCGGGACGCTCGGGCACGACACCGTCGCCGCACTCCTCGAGGCGTTCGCGCTCATGACGCGCCTGCGGCTCGAGCACCAGGCGGCTCAGGTGGAGGCCGGGGTCGAGCCCGACAACCGGGTCGATCCGGGTGAGCTTCCGCCGCTCACCCGCGAGCAGCTGAAGAGCGCGTTCAAGGCCGTCTCGGAGGCGCAGCGCGCGCTGAGCCGGTTCGTGCCGCTCGGCATGTGATCCAGACGGGAATTCCGGGCTTGCGTTCCGACCGGCCCGCATGGTTCACTTGCAACGTACAGGACGCTGTCGTCTGTGTTGGGAGGAGGTCGTATGGCATCGGTCGATTCGGGTGCAGCCGACTACGAAGGTGGTGGTCTGAGCCGCGAGACGAACTGGTGGGGTGCGTTCGTCATCGGACTCGCAGGAACCATCCTCGTCACCGGCATCGCGCCGGTCATGGTCACATCGCTCGGCGCGGCGGCGATCCCTCTCATGGTGCTCGTCACCATCTCGGGGTACCTGCTGTGCCTGATCCTCGCCGAGCTGTCGGCGATGATGCCCGAGCGCACGGGCGGCTCACCCTCATACGCGTACGTGGCCTACAAGGACAAGTGGCCGCGATTCGCCAAGCACGTGAACGGGTTCACCGCCTGGGCCTACTGGCTCGGATGGTTCCCGGTGGCGCCCCTCAACATGATCCTCGCGTCGTTCTACATCGCCGACAAGTTCAGCCTGAACACGACGAGCGGTATCACACCGATTCACACCTTCATCGCGTACTCGACGATCGTGATCGCGATCATCGGCATCTTGCTCGTGTTCATCCCGGCGTGGTACGGCATCCGGCTGGGGGCCATGTTCGCCACCGTTCTCGGCCTCGTGTCGATGATCCCGCTCACGCTGCTCGCCATCCTGCCGCTTTTCAAGCCGGACTCGCGCGACTTCGGCAACCTGAGCGGCTTCAAGCAGATCGACGGAACGCCGTTCTTCTCGGATCTCTACGGGCACGGCTGGCTCACGATCTACATCGCCTTCGCCTTCCTGCTCACCTGGAACGTGATCGCGATGGAGGCGGCGGCCTGCTACATCGGCGAGTGCCGCGATCCCGAGAAGGACGCCAAGATCGCGATGAACCTCGAGGGGGCCTACGGCCTCTTCATCTACACGATGATCCCGGTGAGCTTCGTGATCGTGTTCGGTGCGACGCAGCTCGCCAACCCGGCGCTGGTCGATCCGAAGACGATGTTCTCGTCCTTCGCCTCGGAGGTGTTGGGCACTGGTGCGAGCTGGCTCGACTGGGCGATCTCGGCGATGCTCGTGGTTGCGCTCTGCCTTTCTGTGCTGAACGCCATCATGGGATCGGCGCGCGCCGTCTACCAGATGGCAATCGACGGCCAGTTCCCGCGCATCTTCGCGACGGTGAACAAGCACGGCGTGCCGGGCTTCTCGATGGCCTTCAACGTCGCCTGCTCGATCGCGCTCGTGTTCACCGGCGGCGCGGTCGAGATCTACACGCTCTCGAACGTCGGCTACACGGCGTCGTTCCTGCCGGTCCTGGTCGGCTACTTCCTGCTTCGGAAGTACCGGCCGGACATGCGCCGGCCGGTGCGGCTGCCTGAGTTCATGAAGTACGTCGCACTGTTCCTCGCGGCCTCCTACTTCGTGATCTGGCTGTACGGCGGCCTCGTCGAGGCGTCGCTGCCGAACGCGCTTCTCAACAACAACGACACGAAGATCTACTTCTTCATCGGCTGGGCGATCCTCCTGAGCTACGTGTTCTTCTACTGGTACCGCGTCAAGGTGGAGGACCCGAAGCACGAGGCGGCGGGCGGGACCTCCGAGCCGCCGGCCATTCCCGCCGGCGACTGAGCCGCGGGTTCGATAGGTTGGGGGCGATGTTCCGCAAGGCATCGCCCCCACCGGACCCCGGCACGTTCCCCGTCGAGCGCGTCGTTGTCGCCTCGGAGGGCCGCGACATCGCCTGGCCGGTGCTCCAGCAGGCCTTCGAGCTCGCCCGGCCGGGGAAGGCCCGCGTGCTGGTCGTGGTCATCGCCCGCATCTGGGGAACGAGCCTCGGCTTCCCGAACCCGGGCCTGAACCCGTCCAAGGAGGAGTGGGACGAGCGCCGGCTCATCGCCCGCCGCGCCGTCGAGGCCATCGAGAAGGCGGGGTTCCAGGCGTCGGCGCATGTGTACGGCACGCGCCGGGCGGCCAAGCGGATCCTCACGGAGTCGCGAAAGTTCGGCGCGGATGCGATCGTGATGGGGTGCGATCGCGACCGCGGCCTGCTCGGCGACTTCATGTGGTCGCACGAGCCCTACCGCGTCCGCCGCCGCGCCAGGGTGCCGGTGTACCTCATCCGCGCGGACGAGTAGCCGGCCCGAGCCACCCCGCCGGGCACGGCATGTAGACTCGGCGAGATGCGAGTGCTCCTGGTCGGATCCGGCGGACGCGAGCACGCGCTCGCCTGGAAGCTGGCTCAGTCGCCGCGCCTGAGCGAGCTTCACGCCGCGCCCGGGAACCCCGGGATCGGCCGGCTGGCAACCCTGCATCCCGCCTCGCTGGCCGACCTCGAGACGGTCACCGCCGTCGCCGAGGATCTGGCGCCCGACCTCGTCGTGGTCGGGCCGGAGGCACCGCTCGCCGCGGGGCTCGCAGATCGCATCCGTGAGGCCGGCTTCGCCTGCTTCGGCCCGACGGCCGAGGCGGCCCGACTCGAGAGCTCGAAGGCGTTCGCAAAGACGGTGATGCAGACCGCCGGCGTCCCGACCGCCCGCGCCGTCGTCTGCGACACGGTCGCGGCGGCCCAGGCGGCGATCGCCGAGATGGGGGGCCGCGTCGTGATCAAGGCCGACGGGCTCGCGGCAGGCAAGGGAGTGACCGTGTGCGACACGGCCGCCGAGGCGGAGGCCGCCGCCGAGGGCGCTCTGGTGGACGGCGACTTCGGCCAGGCGGGGCGGCGCATCCTCGTCGAGGAGCGCATGGAGGGAGAGGAGCTGTCGCTGCTCGCGCTGTGCGACGGCGAGCACGTGCTCCCGCTCGCGCCGGCCCGCGACCACAAGCGCGCGCTCGACGGCGATCACGGCCCGAACACCGGCGGGATGGGCGCCTACTCCCCCGTCCCCGACATCGGCGCCGACCTGGTCGACGAGATCGTGGCGACGGTGCACCGACCGGTCGTGAACGAGCTCGCGCGCCTGGGGATGCCGTTTCGCGGCTGCCTCTATGCCGGGCTGATGCTGACGGCCGAGGGCCCGCGCGTGATCGAGTTCAACGTCCGCTTCGGCGACCCCGAGGCCCAGGCGATCCTGCCGCGCCTCGACGCCGACCTGCTCGACCTGCTCGAGAAGGCGGCGGTGGGGTCGCTGGCGGGCGCGGCCGCTCCGGCGACGGGCGATGTCTGCGTCAGCGTCGTGGTCGCGTCGCGCGGCTATCCGGACGCTCCGGTGAGCGGCGAGAAGATCTCGGGCATCGCCGCCGCCGAGGCGCTGGCCGGCGTCACCGTGTTCCACGCCGGGACGGCTGAGCACGACGGCGTCCTCACGTCGGCGGGCGGCCGGGTCTTGAACGTCACCGCGCTCGGGCGCGACTTCTCCGAGGCGCGCAGCCGCGCCTATGCCGCCGTCGAACTCATCCAGCTGGAGGGAAGCATGCACCGCACGGACATCGCCCTACAGGCCGAGCGCATGGAGCACGTGCATGCCTGAGCCCATCCCCGCCCCCGAGGTCAAGCACCTCTGGGCCGAGCTCGAGGCCGACGGCCCGCAGGTCGGCATCCTGATGGGCTCCGAGTCCGACAAGGAGGTCATGCAGGCGGCCGCCGACGAGCTGCTCGAGCGGGCCATCACGTTCGAGATGAAGGTGCTCTCGGCCCATCGCGACCCGCGCGCCGTGGCCGAGTACTCCTCGACCGCCGCCCTGCGCGGGGTGCGCGTCATCATCGCCGGCGCGGGCAAGGCCGCCGCGCTCCCCGGCGTCATCGCCGCCTACACCGAGCTGCCCGTGATCGGCGTCCCGATGAAGACCTCCGACCTCGGCGGGATGGATTCGCTGCTCTCGATCGTGCAGATGCCGCCCGGCGTGCCCGTGGCCTGCATGGCGATCAACGGCGCCCGCAACGCCGCGATCTACGCGGCCAAGATCCTGGCCCAGGGCCAGGGGCCGCCGCCCGAGAGCGGGATCTAGCTCGACGCAAAGGGTCCGGCGCGGCCTCCGGGGAGCCTTCCCGGTCCGCGCCGAAAGGGCCCGGCCTGGGAGGTGGCCGGGCCCATCGGTGTGGCTGCCTCTTCGGCTCAGGCGGCCAGCTGTCCGCGGCGGCGGAAGCCGACGCCGGCGGCGAGCATCAGCATCAGGATGCCGCTCAGGCCGGCGCCGATCGCGGCCGCAGTCCAGTCGAAGCCGTTGCCGGACGAGTCGGGGACGCTGACCGGAGCGGTCGGAACCTTGTCGATGGCGACGTGCACGGTGCTCGCGTGCATGAGGCCCGCGCTCAGGTTCTCCGGCAGCTGCACCGGGTTCGCGAGCGGCATGTCGCCGGTGGTGACGACCGAGCCGCGGGCCTGCTTGTCGAGAGTCGTGGACTGGATCGACTGCACGATCGGGCTCACGTCGCCGGCGCCGCCGGACTGGCCGATGAACGGCTTTGCCTGGGCGGCCGGCGCGAGCGCGAGCGCGGCGATCGTCAGGATGGCTGAAGGGACGATACGAGTGGTGCGGAACATCTGGCTCTCCTCCTCAGGGACGAACAGATGTTGAACCAGACGCGGCCGGCCCGTGTCTTCTTCCCGCAAGCGTGGAGGAGCCGCCGAGCGATCATCTAGAGTGAGGCCCAGATTGATCGACCGCTATACCCGCCCCGCCATGGGCGCCGTCTGGTCGGACGAGCGCCGCTTCACCAGATGGCTGGACGTCGAGATCGCGGCGATGGCGGCCTGGGCGGAGCTGGACGTCGTCCCGGTCGAGGCGGTCGACGCGGTGCGCGACCGGGCACGCGTCGACGTGGCCCGGATCGGCGAGATCGAGGACCGCACGCACCACGACGTGCTCGCGTTCACCGAGTCGGTCGCCGAGCAGGTGGGCGAGCATGCGCGCTGGTTCCACTACGGCCTCACGTCGTCCGACGTCGTCGACACCGCGCTCGCGCTCCAGCTCGGCGATGCCGGCCGGCTCCTGCTCGACGGGATCGACGCCGTCGACGCGGCGCTCCTCGCGCGGGCGGTGGAGCTGCGGCGCGTCCCGACCATCGGGCGGACCCACGGCGTGCACGCCGAGCCGACCACGTTCGGGCTCAAGCTGCTCGGCTGGCTCATGGAGCTCCGCCGCGGCCGGGCCCGGCTCGACGCGGCCCTCGCCGGCGTCCGCGTCGGCAAGCTGTCGGGCGCCGTCGGCGCCTACGCCAACACCGACCCCCGGGTCGAGGAGTCGGCGCTCCGGGCGCTCGGCCTCGACCGCGAGCCGGTGGCGACCCAGGTGGTCGCCCGCGATCGCCACGCGGCACTGCTCGCCGCCGTTGCGGGCGTCGGCGCGACGCTCGAGCGGTTCGCGCTCGAGGTGCGCCATCTCCAGCGCACCGAGGTGCGCGAGGCCTTCGAGCCGTTCGCCAAGGGCCAGAAGGGCTCCTCGGCGATGCCGCACAAGCGAAACCCGATCGTCGCCGAGCGCATCTGCGGCCTGGCCCGGATCCTCCGCGCGAACGCCCTCGTCGGGCTCGAGAACGTCGCCCTCTGGCACGAGCGCGACATCTCGCACTCGTCGGCCGAGCGGGTCGTCCTGCCCGACTCGACCATCGCGCTCGACTACATGCTCGACAAGGCCCGCTGGCTGATCGAGGGGCTCGAGGTCGACGCCGGCCGTATGCTGCGAAACCTCGAGGCGTCGCACGGGCTCGTGTTCTCGGGCCGCGTGCTGCTGCGGCTCGTGGAGGCGGGCCTCTCCCGCGAGAACGCCTACGCCGTCGTTCAGCGAAACGCGCTCCGGGCCTGGGACGAGGAGCGCCCGCTCCGCCCCCTGCTCGAGGCCGACCCCGAGGCGGCCGCATTGACCGCATCCGTCCTCGATGAGATCTTCGATCTCGACTCCTTCCTCGTCCACGTGGACGAGATCTTCGACCGCACGCTCACAACCGCCGAGGTGGCCCATGTCTGAGACGAGCACGCTCCACGACCTTCACGAGGCGTCGGGGAAGGTCCGCGAGATGTACGGGTTCGGCGACCGCCTGCTCATGGTGGCGTCCGACCGCATCTCCGCCTTCGACGTCGTCCTGCCGACGCCGATCCCCGACAAGGGGCGCGTGCTCACCGGGCTCTCGAAGTTCTGGTTCGGCCGCACCGAGGGCATCGTCCCCAACCACCTGATCACGACCGACCTCTCGGCCTATCCGCCCGAGGCGCAGGGCGCGCCCGACCTGGCCGGCCGCTCGATGCTCGTGAACCGGCTCACGATGATGCCGATCGAGTGCGTCGTCCGCGGCTATCTGGTCGGCTCGGGGTGGAAGGACTACCAGCGCACGGGCACCGTGTGCGGCCACAGCCTCCCCGAGGGGATGGTCGAGGCCCAGAAGCTCCCGAAGCCGATCTTCACGCCCTCGACCAAGGCCACGGACGGCCACGACCAGAACATCGACCGCGACGCCGGCATCGTGCTCGTGGGCGAGGAGCGTTTCGACAGGCTGGCACAGCTCTCGATCCAGATCTACGAGACCGCCGCCGAGTACGCGCTCGAGCGGGGCATCATCATCGCCGACACGAAGTTCGAGTTCGGCGAGGACGAGGCCGGACGGATCGTGCTCGGCGACGAGGCGCTCACGCCCGACTCGTCGCGGTTCTGGCCGGCCGACGAGTACGCGACGGGCGGGTCGCCGCCGTCGTACGACAAGCAGTACGTGCGCGACTGGCTCGAGACGCTCGACTGGGACAAGACGCCGCCCGGCCCCGAGATCCCGGAGGAGGTCGTCGCCGGCACGCGGGCCCGCTACGTCGAGGCCTACGAGCGGCTGACCGGCGGCTCGTTCGACGCCTACATGGAGGCGTCGGGGGTGAAGCGGTGAGGGTCACCGTGACCGTCCGGCCGCGCGAGGGCATCCTCGATCCCCAGGGGGAGGCGCTGCGGAGATCCCTCGCCGGCCTCGGCTACGACGTCGCCGACGTCCGCGCGGGCAAGGTCTTCGACCTCGAGATCGAGGCGGCCGACGAGGCCGACGCCCGCCGGATCGCCGACGAGATCTCCGAGCGCGTGCTCTCGAACCCGCTGATCGAGGACTACCGGGTGGGCGCATGACCCGGGTCGGCGTCCTCGTCTTCCCCGGCTCGTGTGACGACCGCGATGCCCTGCGGGCCGTCGAGCTGATGGGCGCCGAGCCGGCCCGGATCTGGCACGGTGACGGCGACCTGGGGGGCGCAGACGCCGTCATCGTCCCGGGCGGCTTCTCGTTCGGCGACCACCTGCGCTGCGGCGCGCTGGCCGCGCTCTCGCCAGCGATGGCCGCGGTGCGGGCGCACGCCGACGCCGGCGGCCCCGTGCTCGGGATCTGCAACGGGTTCCAGGTGCTCACCGAGGCCGGGCTCCTGCCCGGCATCCTGCGCCCGAACGCGGGCCTGCGCTTCCGCTGCCACGACGCGCCGCTCCTCGCCGAGCGCGAGTCGGCGTGGCTGCCGGGCGTTCGGGCCGGCGACGTGCTCACGATCCCCATCAAGCATCACGACGGCGGCTGGTTCGCCCCGGCGGAGCAGGTGGCGGAGCTCGAGCGGCGCGGGCAGGTGCTCCTGCGCTACGCCGAGAACCCGAACGGCTCGGTCGGCTCGATCGCCTGCGTGACGAACGAGCGCGGGAACGTCGCCGGGCTCATGCCGCACCCCGAGCACGCGGTCGACCCGCTGCTCGGCTCGACCGACGGCCGCCGGCTGCTCCAGGGCCTGCTCGATCTGGCCCGCACGCCCGTCCCCGCCTAACCGGGGACGCGGCAGAAGAGCGAGAGCACGAACGCGAGGAACGCGACGCCCGCGAGCGCGGCCATCACCGCGGGCAGGCCGGAATGGTCGGCGACGACGCCGAGGCCCGCCGCGGCCGCGCCGCCCAGGCCGAACGCGAAGCCGAGCACGATCCCCGATGCGGCGCCCGGGCGGCTCGGCAGGAGCCGCTGGGCCAGAACGACCGTGATGCCGAAGTTAGCGTCGAGCGCGACCCCGATCGCCGCGCAGAGCACGAAGGCCCCCGGCTCCCCGGCGAGCGGCAGGAGCGCGACGAGCGGGAAGAGCGCCGCCATCCCGCCGATCACGACCGGGCGGGCGCCGTAGCGGTCGGCGAGCCGCCCGCCGACCAGGGTCCCGGCCGCGCCGGCGGCGAGGAGCAGCGTGAGCGCGGCGTTCCCGGCGCCGGTCGAGGAGTCGAGGTGGCGCACGAACCAGATCGGGACGAATCCCAGGAGGCCGTAGCCGACGGCGGTGCGGGCGACCACCATCGCCGAGAGCAGCGTGAACGCGGGCCAGTCGTCGGCCTCCTCCGCCCCGGTCATCGGCGAGGCAGCCTTCGCGACCGCCGCGGCCACGAGCCGCGGGCGCACGGACCAGAGCAGGAGCGCCGAGAAGGCCGGGATGACGGCGACCAGCAGCGTGCCCCGCAGCCCGAACACCGCGACGCCGGCGGTGACGACGGCCGGCCCCACGACGAACCCCGCGTTGCCGCCGACCGAGTAGAGGCCCATGCCGGTCGACGCGCCCGAGCCGGCGACGAGCGGCACGTAGCGGGCGCCCTCGGGATGGAAGGCGGCCACGCCGATCCCGCCCACGATGACGACCGCCAGGGTCGCGGCGTAGCTGTCCGTAACCCCGGCGAGGGCGATCCCGGCCCCGCCGACCAGGACGCCGGCGGGCATGAGCCACGCGCCCTGCATCCGGTCGGACGCGTGCCCGAGGAGCGGCTGGATCACGGACGAGCTGACCGTGAGCGCGAGCAGGAGCGCGGTCGCCCGCGCGTAGGAGAGGCCGCGGTCCGAGATCAGGTACGGCAGGAGCG
The DNA here is from genome assembly GCA_036258075.1 of Gaiellales bacterium. Classification (GTDB taxonomy): domain Bacteria; phylum Actinomycetota; class Thermoleophilia; order Gaiellales; family JAICJC01; genus JAICJC01. The sequence continues at coordinate 5,419 of DATAEI010000018.1, read as the reverse complement.
CCGGCACCGCGCCCTGGCAGAGGTCGCTCGACATGTGCCCCGCCGCGATCGCCGCCAGCGCGCGCCGGTCGGCGCGGACCGCTGCGGAAAGCGCCTGGGCCTCGGTCGCCATGGCGCGCCACGCTACCGAACGGGGGTGGGGTTAACCGCACCTCCACTCACCGGCCGTCCGCACTGCGGCCCGACCCGGATCCGGCGAGCATGCGCGGCATGAAGTTCGAAGGCACCTCCCGCTTCTCCTCCTCCGCCGCCGCGTCCGTGTCGGCCGCCGTCGCCGCCCCCGCCGCTCCCACGGCCGGGAACGCGAGCGCGACCCGCCCCAGCGCGGCGTCTTCTCCACATACGCAATAGCGACCGTTAGCCCCGGGATCCCTCCTCCCGGTCTCGGGGCTTGACGGTCGCCTGCGTTCCGAGGGGTGAGCGGTGCAGTCGGGTGCGTTCGCTAGGATCAGGTTCCCGCGCGCACAGCCGTTTGACCGCCGTCACGCCACAACCTCTCCACCGCAGCCTCGGTCTGACCGACGGAGAGTTCGAGCGCATCCACGAGCTCCTGGAACGCGAGCCGAACGAATTCGAGCTGGCCGTCTTCTCGCTCCTCTGGAGCGAGCACTGCGGCTACAAGCACTCCCGCCCGCTGCTCGGCCGCTTCCCCACGTCGGGCGAGCGCGTGCTCCAGGGGCCCGGCGAGAACGCGGGCGTGATCGACGTCGGCGACGGGCTCGCGGTGGCCCTCAAGGTCGAGAGCCACAACCACCCGTCGGCGGTCGAGCCGTTCCAGGGCGCGGCCACCGGCGTCGGCGGCATCCTGCGCGACATCTTCGCGATGGGCGCGCGGCCGATCGCGATCCTCGACTCGATCCGGTTCGGCGACCTCGGCTCCGAGCACCAGCGGCACCTGTTCTCGCGCGTGGTCGAGGGCATCGGCCACTACGGCAACTGCGTCGGCGTCGCGACGGTCGGCGGCGAGGTCGAGTTCGACCCGGCCTACGAGCACAACTGCCTGGTGAACGCGATGTGCGTGGGACTGCTTCCGGCCGCCAGGCTGACGTCGGCCAGGGCCGGCGGCCCGGGCAACCTGCTCGTGCTGTACGGCTCGCGCACCGGCCGTGACGGCATCGGCGGCGCGAGCGTGCTCGCCTCGCAGGGCTTCGGCGAGGACTCGGCCGCCAAGCGCCCCAGCGTCCAGATCGGCGACCCCTTCACCGGTAAGAAGCTCATCGAGTGCACGCTCGAGCTGCTCGACCGCGGCCTGCTCGAGGCGCTCCAGGATCTCGGTGCGGCCGGGCTCGCGTCGTCGACCGCCGAGATGGCGTCGAGCGGCGGCGTCGGCCTCGACGTCGACCTCTCGCGGGTGCCGCTACGCGAGGCCGGCATGGAGCCGTTCGAGATCATGATCTCGGAGTCGCAGGAGCGGATGGCTGCCGTGGTGACGCCCGAGCGCTGGGCCGAGGTCGAGGAGGCCTGCCGCCGCTGGGAGGTCGACGCGACGGTGATCGGCGAGGTCACCTCGACCGGCCACCTGCGCGCATTCCACGGCGGCGAGCAGGTCGGCGACATCCCGGTGACCGCGCTGACCGACGGCTGCCCGCGCTACGAGGTCGAGCGCATCCGCCCGTCCCGCCTGCGCGACGACCCCCTTCACGCAACAACGGGGTCAGACCCCGATGTTGCGTTGCGGGCGCTTCTGGGGTCGGTCGAGATCGGGAGCAGGCGCTGGGTCTTTCGCCAGTACGACCACCTGGTCGGGTCGGGCACGGTCGTCCGGCCCGGCGGGGACGCGGCCGTCGTTCGGCTCACACCGTCGCAGCGGGCGATCGCGATCTCGCTCGACGGCAACGGACGGCGCACGTCGCTCGACCCGCGCCGCGGGGGGATGAGCGCGGTCTGCGAGGCGGCCCGCAACGTCGCCTGCACCGGCGCCCGGCCCGCGGCCGTCACCAACTGCCTCAACTTCGGAAATCCCGAGACCCCCGACGTCGGCTACGAGCTGGCCGAGGCGATCGAGGGCATGTCGCTGGCCTGCGAGGCGCTCGGCCTGCCCGTCGTCTCGGGCAACGTCTCGCTCTACAACGAGCACCACGGCCGCCCGATCCACCCGACCCCGGTGGTCGGCGTGGTGGGAGTGCTCGACGACGCATCGCTCGCCGTCGGCGCAGCGTTCCGCGAGGACGGCGACGTCGTGCTCCTGGCCGGCGACGGCCCGTGTGCGATCGACGGCTCGGCCTACCAGCGCGTCGTCGACGGGACCACCGCCGGCCGGATCCCCGAGCCCGATCTCGCCGGAGAGCGGCGCCTGCACGAATTCCTCGCCGCGGCGGCCGAGCGGCGCCTGCTGCGAAGCGCGCACGACGTCGCCGACGGCGGCGTCGCCATCGCGATCGCCGAGTCGGCGATCCTCGGCGAGGTCGGGGTCGATGCCCCCAGCCCGGGTGAGCCGTTCGCCGAGGGCGACGGCCGGGCCGTGATCTCGGCCTCCGCCGAGCACGTCGCCGAGCTCGAGGCGCTGGCCGGCGAGCTCCCGCTGCGCCGGATCGGCACCGTCGGCGGCGAGGAGATCGCCGTGGCCGGCGCCTCGATCCGGCTCGACGCGGCGACCGAGCTCTACGAGAACGCGATCCCGAAGGCGCTCGGGGAGGATCCCGCCTGATGTGCGGCGTCTTCGGCATCTACGACCCGCCCGGCGATCACGATCGCGACGTCGCCCGGCTCACCTACTTCGGCCTCTACGCGCTCCAGCACCGCGGCCAGGAGAGCGCCGGGATCGCCGTGTCCGACGGCTCCCAGGTGATGGCCATGAAGGACATGGGCCTCGTGAACCAGGTGTTCGACGAGCCGCGCCTGTCCGGCCTCGCCGGCCACATGGCCATCGGCCACGCCCGCTACTCGACCACCGGGTCGACCGTGTGGCAGAACGCCCAGCCGATCGTCCGCCACTCCGAGCGCGGCACGATCGCGCTCGGCCACAACGGCAACCTGACCAACACGTCGGAGCTCCGCTCGGAGCTTCGCGAGCGGCGCGTCCGGCTCGAGTCGACCTCCGACACGGAGGTGATCGCGGCGCTCATCGCCCAGCACCCCTCCGACGACCTGGCCGACGCCGTGGCCGAAACCATGCGCGACATCGAGGGCGCCTTCGCGGCCGTCGTGCTGTCGGAGCGCGCGCTGGCCGGCTTTCGCGACCCCGACGGCATCCGCCCGCTCGTGGTGGGCCGGCTGGACGACGCCTGGGTGCTGGCGTCCGAGACGTGCGCGCTCGACCTGATCGGGGCCCGGCTCGAGCGCGAGCTCCGCCCGGGCGAGCTGGTCGTGATCGACGAGCAGGGTGCCCGCTTCCGCCAGGCCGTCGACCGAAACGGCGGCTCGCTCTGCATCTTCGAGTTCATCTACTTCGCCCGCCCCGACTCCACCATGGAGGGCCAGGCCCTGCACGACGTCCGCCGCCGGATGGGGGCCCGCCTGGCCGAGGAGGCGCCGACCGACGCCGATGTCGTCATCGGCGTGCCCGACTCGGGGACGCCCGCCGCCGTCGGCTATGCGCAGCAGAGCGGGATCCCGTTCGGCGAGGGGCTCGTCAAGAACCGCTACGTCGGGCGCACGTTCATCCAGCCCGACCAGGGCCTGCGCGAGCGAGGCGTGAAGCTCAAGTTCAACACCCTTCGCACGGCGCTCGAGGGCCGGCGGGTGGTGGTGGTCGACGACTCGATCGTGCGCGGGTCGACCACCCGCAAGCTCGTGCAGCTCCTGTTCGAGGCCGGCGCCGTCGAGGTGCACCTGCGCATCTCCTCGCCGCCGATCGTCTCGCCGTGCTTCTACGGCATCGACATGGCCGACCAGGGCCAGCTGATCGCCGCCGGCCGCACGATCGATGAGGTGCGCGAGCGGCTGGGCGCAACATCGCTGGCGTACCTCTCGATCGACGGCCTGACCGACGCTACGCACCAGCCTTCGGAGAGCTTCTGCCGGGCCTGCCTCACGGGCACCTATCCCACCGAGATCCCGGCCGACATGCGCCTCTCGAAGCTGCGGTTCGAGAGCCGGCCCGTCGAGGCCGGATGAGCGACGACCCGCTCACGTACGCCGGCGCCGGAGTGAGCCTCGACGCGGCCGACGCGGTGGTCGCCCGGATCCGTGCCGCGGTGATCTCGACCCACGGCCGCGAGGTCATCGGCGGCCACGGCGGTTTCGCCGGCCTGTTCGCGCCGTCGGTCGGTGACCCGCTCCTCTCGGCGGCGTGCGACGGCGCCGGGACGAAGGTGCTCGTCGCCCAGGCCGCCCGCCGCTACGCCGGCCTCGGGATCGACACCGTGGCGATGAGCGTGAACGACGTCCTGACGAGCGGCGGACGGCCGGCGTTCTTCCTCGACCACATCACCTGCGGGCGGATCGACCCCGGCCTCGTCGCCGAGCTCGTGGAGGGCGTCGCCGAGGGCTGCCGGCAGGCGGGGTGCGCCCTCCTGGGCGGCGAGACCGCCGAGCATCCCGGGATGATGGAGCCGGAGGAGTTCGACATCGCCGGCTTCTGCGTCGGCGTCTGCGAGCGGCGCGAGCTCATCTCGGGCGGGCGCATCAAGGCCGGCGACGTGATCCTCGGGATGCCGTCGAGCGGGCTTCACTCCAACGGCTTCTCGCTCGTCCGGCGCCTGCTCGAACGGGCCGGGATCGGGCTCGACGACGCCCCTGCCGAGCTGGGCGGCGCCACCGTCGCCGACGCCGTGCTCGAGCCGACCGCGATCTACGCCCGCCCCGTCGCCGAGGTGACCCGCACCGTCGACGTCCGCGGGATGGCGCACATCACCGGCGGCGGGATCCCCGGCAACCTGGCCCGCCAGTTCCCGGCGGGGCTCGGCGCCGAGGTCGACACGACCGCGTGGGAGCGCGCGCCGGTGTTCGGGTGGCTGGCGTCGCTCGGCGTGGAGGACGACGAGATGTGGCGCGTCTTCAACATGGGCCTCGGCTTCGCCTGCGTCGTCGCGCCTGAGTCGGCCGACGTGGCGCTGCGGGCGCTCGAGCGGGGCGGCATGCCGGGCTTCGTCGCCGGGCGGGTGGTCGAGGGCGAGGGAGTGACCCTGCGCTGAGGGTCGGCGTCCTCATCTCGGGCGAGGGCACGAACCTCCAGGCGCTGATCGACGCCGGCGACATCGACGTGGCATGCGTCGTCTCGAGCCGGCCCGACGCCCGCGGCCTCGAGCGCGCCGCCGGAGCCGGCATCCCGGCCGCCGCCGCGACCGACGAGGACGAGACGGCGGCGTTCCTCGACCGCCACGACGTGGGGCTGGTCGTCCTCGCCGGCTACATGCGGATCCTTCCGGAGGCGTTCGTCGCCCGCTACTCGGGCCGGATCGTGAACGTGCACCCGTCGCTCCTGCCGGCGTTCCCCGGAGCGCACGCGATCGAGGACGCGCTGACCGCAGGAGTCGAG
>DATAEI010000017.1:0-14337 GCA_036258075.1 Gaiellales bacterium | reverse complement strand
GGCGGCCACCGGGGGCGCCCCGGACGAGGACGTGGAGCAAACACGCCGTCTCTACTCCGAGCTCGACAACTTCCGCCGGGCGCGCGACTGGCTCGTCGCCTCGCGCGACGTGGAGCGCGAGCTCCGACTCACCACCCGGGCATTCTGGTGCCTCTGGTCGCACTCGAACCTGCGGGAGCTGCATGGATGGCTCGTGGCAGCGCTCGAGCGCGGCCACGACGTCGACCCCGACCTTCGCACACAGGCGCTGGGCGCCGCGGCGCTTGCGGCCGCGAACCTCGGCGAGACGGAGGTCGCGCGAACGCATGCCCGCGAGAGCCTCGCGCTCGCCCGGGAGCGCGACGACAAGCGCCAGATCGAGTGGGCGCTTCGCGTCCTGAGCTTCGACGAGCCCGACCTCGAGGAGCGCGGGCGGCTGCTCGACGAGTGCGAGCGCCTCTTGCGAGAGCTCGGGAACGACGCCGGCCTCGCCTGGGTCGCGTACCTGCGCGGCCTGGCGTCCATGGACGACGGCCGCCTCGATTCCGCACTGGAGACGCTGGAGCAGTCAGCCGCGCTCTTCCGCAAGCTCGGGCGGCGATGGGAGGCCACAAACGCCGACATCTCGATCGGTCATGTGCTCCTGGTTGCCGAGCGGAGCTCGGAGGCACGGACGGTGCTCGAGCGGGCGCTCGCCGAGGCGATGGCGCTCACGTCGACCACGTCGACCATCGAGGCGCTCGTCCTCTTGGCCGCGGTCCGGGTGGAGGCCGACGCCGCCGGGGCGACACGGCTCCTGGCGGCGCTCAAGGCGACCGCCGACCAGCACGGGCACGAGCTGGATCCCCGGATCGAGGGCCCGGTGTTCGAGGAGGCCGTGCGGTCGGCCCGCGACCGCCTGGGGCAGCGCTTCGAGGCCGAGTGGGCCGCCGGGTCAGGCCTCACGCTGGAGGAGACGTTCGAGCTGGCGCTCGACTGACGAGCCTGCCGGAGAGACGGGGATGGGCCGCGCCCACCGCCCGGGTACCCTGCGTGCCGTCCAGCGACAACGGGTAGAGGGACATACCTACTCCGAAAGGATTGAAGATGCAGAAGCGCAATCTCGGGAGCCTGGAGGTTTCGGCGCTCGGCCTCGGCTGCTTGGGGATGTCCGCGTTCTACGGCGAGACTGACCTGGGCGAATCCGAGGCAACCATCAAGAGAGCACGTGAGCTCGGCATCACGTTCCTCGACACCGCCCAGATCTACGGACCGCTCACGAACGAGGAGCTGGTCGGCCGGGCGATCAGGGGCGAGCGCGACCAGTTCGTGATCGCCACCAAGTTCCAGCGCGATCTGACGAACACCGTCGCCGGCGATATGTCCACGCTCGGCGGGATCGACGGCTCTGCGGAGAATGTCCGAAGGACGATCGACGGCTCCCTGCAGCGGCTCGGGGTCGACTTCATCGACCTCTACTATCAGCACCGGGTCGACCCGAATGTCGAGATCGAGGAAACCGTCGGGGCGATGGCTGAGCTGGTCGAGGCCGGAAAGGTGAAGCACCTGGGCCTCAGCGAGGCCGCGCCGGAGACGATCCGGCGCGCACACGCCGTCCATCCGATCACCGCACTCCAGACCGAGTATTCCGTGTTCGCACGCGAGCCGGAAGCCGAGATCTTGCCGACCTGCCGGGAGCTCGGCATCGGCTTCGTCGCCTACTCGCCGCTCGGGCGCGGGTTCCTCTCGGGGCGCTTCACCTCCCCCGACGACCTCGCCGAGGACGACTTCCGGCGGAGCCAGCCGCGTTTCCAGGGCCAGAACCTCGAGGCGAACCTGAGGATCGTCGCGAAGCTGCGCGAGATCGCCGGGGAAAAGGGCATCACGCCGGCGCAGCTCGCGCTGGCATGGGTGCTGGCCCAGGGCGACGACATCGTGCCGATCCCGGGCACCAAGCGTCGCTCGTACCTGGAGGAGAACGCCGCTGCCGCCGACGTTCAGCTGACGAACGAGGACCTGGCACGGATCGATGCGGAGCTCCCCAGCGTCTCCGGCGAGCGATACGGGGAGGCCGGAATGGCCGCGATCAACCTGTGATGGCGGCTGCCGGGGCGGGCCGGCGAATCACGACGCCGTTCCGCGCCGGCTCGACCGCGGCGGAGGTGGTCGCGGGGCTTGATCTCTCGGGCAAGCGCGCGATCGTCACCGGCGGCGCGTCCGGGATCGGGATCGAGACGGCCCGCGCGCTGGCGGGCGCCGGCGCCGCCGTGACGCTCGCGGTCCGCAACATCCGGCAGGGCGAGGAGGCAGCGCAGGACATCCGCGCGAGCGCCGGCAATGCCCGCGTCTCGGTTGCGCCTCTGGAGCTCACCGACCCGGCGAGCATCAGCTCCTTCGCCGCGGGCTGGGACAACCCGCTCGACATTCTCGTCTGTAACGCCGGCGTGATGGCGATCCAGACGCTCACCCGTACCGAGAGCGGGCAGGAGGTGCAGTTCGCGACCAACCACCTCGGTCACTTCGCCCTCGCCGTGGGTCTTCACGACGCGCTCGCGGCGGCCGGCACCGCGCGCATCGTCTCGGTGAGCTCCGCCGGGCACCTCAGCTCGCCGGTGATCTTCGACGATCTCAACTACTCCTTTCGCGAATACACGCCGTTCGGCGCCTACGGCCAGTCGAAGACGGCGAACGTCCTCTTCGCAGTGGCGGCGACCAGTCGATGGGCGGCGGACGGCATCACGGCCAACGCCGTGATGCCCGGCTCGATACCAACCCGGCTGGGGCGACACCTGCCCGCTGCAGACCCGAAGCACACGACGAAGGCCGCCGAACGGTCAGAACGGGCCGGAACACCACCGCGGAAGACGCCTGAACAGGGCGCGGCGACCTCGGTGCTGCTCGCAGCCCATCCGGCCCTCGAAGGGATCGGCGGCCGCTATTTCGAGGACTGCACCGAGCCTCCCATCGTCGATCGGCGTCCCGAGTCCGGCGTGGGCGCCGTCGCCCGGTACGCGCTCGACCCGGGGAACGCCGAGCGGCTCTGGGAGGTGTCGCTGGAGCTGACGGCCTGAGCGCTCCGTTGCCGGGGTGAGTGGCGAGGGCCGGGATCGAACCAGCGACACCGCGATTTTCAGTCGCGTGCTCTACCAACTGAGCTACCTCGCCGCAGTCGGGGAGTGTATCCCTGCGACAAACGAACGGCCTCCGGGACGGTGCTACCGCTCCTCGGAGGCCGCTCGACTAGCCCGGATTCCAGCACACCGGGAACGCCGGGTCAAGCCCCGCGTCCGCGGCGGCTCGGCGAGAACTCGACGCCGATCTCGTCACCGGCCTCCGTGGCGGTCAGCTCGGCGGCGCTCCCCTGGTTCACGGCGACCGAGATCAGCCCCGAGGAGTCCATGTAGATGACGAGCTCGCCCGGATCCACGTCGGCGAACGTCTCGGCGCAGCGGACGTAGTAGCGGTCGTCGGGCGTCACGACCTCGGCCAGCCGGCCCGGCTCGAAGAGGCCGTCGAGCTCGGCCGCGAACACTGCCAGCTGGATGTTCCCGAACCGGTCGACGTGCTGCACCGAGGCCCGAAGCAGCGTCCCGTCGACGACGTGGTCGAGCCCGACCCGGCGGACGAGGTCTTCGGGGTCGAGCGCGGGGCCGAGATCCGAAAGCGGGAGCCCGCCGGCGATGCGCCCGGTCGCGGGCGAGAACACGTCGCGGGCATGGAACGTGCGCGACACCGGGTGGAGCATGACGTCGGGGTTCGAGATCTCGTGCGCCTCGACGATCCCTCCGCACGCCTCGGCCGCCGGGATCAGAAGCCCGTTGTCGGGCCCGACGAAGACGCGACCGTCGGCCGACCGCAGCGCGATCGCTCGCCGCCCCGAGCCGACGCCCGGGTCGACGACGGCCAGGTGCACGCCGACCGGAAGGTACGGGACCGCGCCGGCCAGCACCCGGGCGCCGTGCCCGATCGCCTGCGCCCGGATGCCGTGGGTGACGTGCACGACCTGCGCCTCCGGGCAGGCCCGCAGGATGACGCCGTGGCAGATCCCGACGAAGTCGTCGGCGGTACCGAAGTCCGAGAGGAACGTGACGATCGTCAAGGCTTCACCGCGCGCAACGCGAGGATCCCCGGCGGATCGCCGCGCAGCTCCTCGAACCGGTCGAGCACGAGCCCGGCGTCGCAGACGTGGTTCAGCAGGCCGGCCAGCGGCACGTGCCGGGCGCCCGCCAGGCGGCGCACGCCGTCGCCGAAGCCGGGCGCGTCGAAGTGCAGCCGGCCGTCCCAGTAGCCGGGCGGGACGAGCACGCCGTCGGAGGTCGCGTGGGCGTACGGCCCGACGAAGCACGGGTGGGTGCCTGCGTAGACGAACCGGCCGCCCGCGCGAAGCACCCGGGCGCACTCGCGGAAGGCGTCGCCGGGTGCGTCGAGGTCGGTGTGGGTGAAGGTCGACACCACGGCGTCGAGCTCGCCGTCTGCGAACGGGAGCGCCGCTGCGTCGGCGCGGACGAGCGCCTCCGCGACGCGGCCCGCGCGACCGCGCGCCACCCGGAGCTGGTCGGCGGAGACATCGGTGCCCGACGGCCTCCAACCGGCCTCGGCGAGCTCGGCGATCAGCCGCCCGCCGCCGCAGCCGACGTCGAGGCACCTGCCGGGGCCGGGGCCGAGCAGGCGCAGCACGACCGCCGCGCCGTCGCTCGAGAAGCTCTGAACGGCCGGCCGGTCGGACCACGTCTCGTACCAGTCGGCCAGGCCGTCGTAGCGCGCCGGGCTCACCATGCGTGGACTCTACCCGCGGCCTCGACGACCGCCCGGACGAGCCCTGACACGTCGTGGGGGTCGGCCTCGGCGACGGGCTCGATGCCCGCCTCACGCAGGCTCGCGCTCGTGACCGGGCCGATCGAGACGGCCCGCATGCCCGACAGGTCGCGGCCGTCCATCGCGCCGAGCAGGTTCGTCACCGTCGACGAGGACGTGAACGTGACGAGGTCGGCGGCGAGCACCGCCTCGGCGTCGACCGGCTCGGGCACCGAGCGATAGGTGCGGAGCACCGTCACCTCGGCGCCGCCCGCTGCGAGGCCGTCCGGCAGGACGTCGCGGGCGCCCTCGGCCGCCGCGACCAGCGCGCGCGTTCCCGAGACGTCTCCGAGCTCCGCGAGCAGCGCCTCGCCGACCGCCCGCTCGGGGACGACGTCGGCGACGATCCCGTGTGCGCTGAGCGCCTCGGCCGTCGCGGCGCCGATCGCGGCGACCGTCACCCCCGCCAGGGCACGAACATCGGCGGGCAGCACGCGCTCGACGCCGTTGGCGCTCGTCAGGACGAGCAGGTCGAAGCTCGCCAGGTCGGGCGCGTCGAAGGCCAGCGGCTCGATGCGGATCGCCGGCGCCTCGACGACGGCCGCCCCGAGCTCCTCCAGCCGCGCCCGCAGGACGCTGGCCTGTGCCCGCGCGCGCGTCACGGCGATCCGGCGGCCGTGCAGCGGCCGGCGCTCGAACCAGGCCAGGTGCTCGCGCAGGCGGGCCACCTCGCCGACCACCGTGATCGCGGGGGCCGGAAGCGCCGCCGCCTCCTCGGCGATCCGGGCCAGCGGCGCCGTGACGGTGCGCTGGTCGGGGCGGGTGCCGTGGGAGATGACGGCGGCCGGCGTGTCGGCGGCCATTCCGTGCGCGATCAGGCGACGGGCGTTCTCCGCGAGCGCCCCGACGCCCATCAGGAAGACCAGCGTCCCGGGAGTGGCCGCGAGCGAGCTCCAGTCCAGGGCGCTCTCGGGCTTCGCGGGATCCTCGTGGCCGGTGACGAACGTGACCTGGGCGGCCATGCCGCGCTGCGTCACGGGGATACCGGCGTATGCGGGGACGGCGTGTGCCGAGCTCACGCCCGGGACGACCTCGAACGGGATCCCGGCCGCCTCGAGCGCGAGCGCCTCCTCGCCGCCGCGCCCGAACACGAACGGGTCGCCGCCCTTCAGCCGGACGACATGGCCCAGCCGACCGCCCAGCTCGACGAGGAGGGCGCTCAGCCGCTCCTGGGTCATGGCGTGCTCCCCGGGCCGCTTGCCGGCGTAGATCCGCTCGGCCGTCTCGGGCGCGAGCGCGACGATCCGGGGGTCGGCGAGCCGGTCGTAGACGATCGCCTCGCAGCCCTCCACGAGCTCGCGCCCGCGGACGGTCAGGAGCCCGGGATCGCCCGGGCCGGCGCCGACCAGGTACACCGTCATGCGGCCGTCCAGTGCCGGAGCCGAAGCTCGCCGCCCTCGTGCCAGGCGTGGGCCGCGACCGCCGCGGTGCAGCCGCCGCCGAGCTTTCGCACACAGTCGCGCTCGGCCTCGACGGCCGCCCGGGTGGGGCCGTGGTCGAGCGCGGCGACGATGTGCTCCTCGCCGGCGCGCACCTGGACGGCGATCGCGCCCTGGCCCGCCTCGGGAACGAACTGTGCGGGGTCGAGCACGAACGCGATCCGCTCGCCGAGCCCGAGCCTCTGGAGGCCCACGGCGGCCAGCACGATGGCGTCGGCATCGCCGGCGTCGAGCTTGGCGAGGCGGGTGTCGACGTTGCCGCGGAGCGGCACGACCAGGATGTCGGGCCGGAGCTCCGCCAGGAGGCCCGCCCGGCGCGCGGACGACGTGCCGACGCGCGCGCCGGCCGGAATCTCGGCGAGCGAGCCGAACGGCCCGCACACCGCATCGCGCGGGTCGCCGCGCTCGAGGATCGCACCGATGGCGAGGCCCGCCGGCATCTCGCCGGTCAGGTCCTTCGCGCTGTGCACCGCGGCGTCGACCTCACCACGCAGCAGTGCGTGCTCGATGTCGCGCGTGAAGACGCCGCGACCCGAGCCGATCTCGTCGAACCGCCGGGCCGTGTCCCGATCGCCCTCGGTCGAGATCGGCACCAGCTCGGCGCGCTCCAGCCGGTCGGCGACGATCCGCGCCTGCGCCGTCGCCAGCCGGCTGCGGCGCGTCCCGAGCCGGATCATTCGACGGCGGCCAGGCCGAAGAGCTCGGTGACCGCCTCGGCGTACGGCCCGGACTCGTCCTCCGCGGCGAGCTGCTTCAGGCGGACCGTCGGCCGGTGGAGCAGCTTGTTCACGATGCCGCGAGTCAAGGAGTCCAGCCGCTCTCGCTCGGCCGGCGACAGGTCGCCCAGCCGGGCCCGCTCGAGCTCGGCCTGCCGGATCCGCTCGGCGTGCGCGCGGAGCGACGTGATCGCGGGCACCACCTCGAGCGCCGCCATCCAGTCGCGGAAGCCCGACGCGTGCGCCGCGACGATCTCGCGGCCGCGGTCGGCCTCGCCCTGGCGCAGCGAGATCGTGCGCGCGACGACGGCCTCCAGGTCGTCGATCGTGTGGAGCGAGACCCCGTCCACACCGGCGACGGCCGGGTCGATGTCGCGCGGCACCGCGAGGTCGATGAGGACGCGGCGCCCCGGCGGCACGTCGGCGAGGCCGATGAGCGGCTCCGGGGACGCCGTCGAAGCCACGACCACGTCAGCGGCCGCGATCGCCTGACGCAGCTCCGACAGCTCGACGGGCCGCCCGCCGAAGCGCGACGCGAGCGCGGCGGCCCGCGACGAGTCGCGGTTCGCGACGGCGATCGACGCGACGCCGCGCGCCGACAGGTTGGCGGCGACGAGCTCGGCCACGCGCCCGGCCCCGACGACCAGCACGTGCGCGGACGCCAGCTCGACGCCGAGCCGGCTCGCGACGAGCTCGGCGGCCACCGACGCGGGCGAGGCGCCGCCCTCGCCGATCGCCGTCTCGTGGCGGACGCGCTTTCCGGCCTCGAGGGCCTGGTGGAAGAGCCTGTTCGTGACCGGGCCGGTCGTGTCCCACTCGCAGGCGGACTCGTACGCCTCGCGGATCTGGGCGAGGATCTGGGCCTCGCCCGGCACCATCGAGTCGAGGCCGCCGGCGACGCCGAAGAGATGGCGCGCGGCGGGCTCGCCGTGGTGGACGTAGAGCATCGGCTCGAGCCGCTCCACCGCGTGCCCGGAGAGCGCACCGAGGCCCTCCACGGCGGCGGCGCGCATCGCAGCGGCATCCGCCCCGACCATGTAGAGCTCGCAGCGGTTGCAGGTCGAGAGGCCGACCGCCTCGGCGACGTCCGCCGAGCCGGTCAGGTGCTGGAGCAGTTCGCGGCCGTGGTCGTGGGCGGCGAGCCGCTCGCGCACGGCGAGCGGTGCGCGCGTGTGGTTCGTGCCCACGAGGACGAGCTGCGCGGCGCTAGCCATCGCCGCCCCGCGCCTCGAGCATCCCGGCGAGCTCGTCGAGCTGGCGCTCGATCCGGCCCAGCTTGGCGTTCAGGATCACGACGTAGGCCAGGGTCACGACCCAGGCGATGCCGTACACCGCCGCGACCGAGCGGACCGCCGACTCGTCGATCACGCCGACTCCCGGGCCAGGCGGCGCAGGTGGGCGAGCCGCTCGTCGACGCGCTTGCCGCGCATCTCGACCAGGTACATCGACACCGCAAGGCTGAGCATCGCGGCCAGGGCCACGCAGAACGTGAAGAACATGCTGCCGTCCATGCTCGGGCCGTTCGAGTGGAAGACGATTGGATGGAGCGCGTCCTGGGCGATCCTCACCGCGAGCACGGACAGCGGGATCAGGCCGACCCCGAGGAGCGCGTACACCGCCGAGTAGCGCGATCGGCGCTCGCCCGGCTCGACCGAGAACCGCAGCATGAAGTAGGCGCAGTAGAAGAGGAAGATGATGAGGAAGGTGTTCAGCTCACGGCTGCCCCAGTCCCACCAGGTGCCCCACGAGATGTGGGCCCAGATCGAGCCTGTGACGAGGGTGAGCGAGCCGAAGATGACGCCGAGGTGCATGGGCACGTAGCTCTTCAGGTCGAGGTCCTCCCGGCCGGTCCAGAGGTAGCGGGCGGCGTTCAGGGCGCCCCACGCGAAGAGCGTGTAGGTCGTGAGCGCGATCGGGACGTGGAAGTAGAAGATGCGCTGCGAGTAGCCCTGATCGACGTCGTTCGGGACGTAGAAGAAGATCAGCGCGACCGCCGCCGGCATGAGCGCCGCGGCGGCCAGCGTGGCGGCGGTGGCCCGGTCGAGGCGGGCGATATGCGGCATCAATCCTCCACGACGTACTCGAAAAGCGCCCACCCCAAGAGCGCGAAGACCGTATCATAGAGAGCCAGGAATCCCAGCCGTTGAAGCGTCTCGAACCCGCTTGTTTGCGGGGAAATCGTGTCGGTCGTCACACGGACGGCGGTGAGCACGAGCGGGATCGAGAACGGCAGGTAGAGCGCGGGCAGGAGCACCTCGCGGGCGCGCACCGACGACGCCAGGCCGGCCAGGAGCGAGCCCAGGCAGGCAATGCCGACGTCGGCCAGGAGGACGGCCGCGATGAGCACGGGGTACGACGGGCCGGCGTGCTCCTGCAGGAAGAAGAGCCAGAACGCGGGCAGCGCGACAGCCTGGACGGCGATCAGGAAGAGGATGGTCGAGCAGGTCCGCGCCGCCCAGAAGACGGCCCGGTCGACCGGCGCCGCCAGCAGGCCGTCCCAGGTCCGGCCCTCCCGCTCGTGGGCGAACGAGCGCGAGAGGCCGACGAGCGCCGTGAAGACGATGGCGACCCAGAGCATGCCGGTCGCCGCGCGAGTGCCGCCCGCGAGGTCGGTGCCTCCGAGGCCGAACCGGAAGAGCACGAACGCCGCCCCGACGAAGACCGCCATCGACGGCACGACCTCGCGCCCGCGCAGCTCCACCAGGAGATCCTTGCGGACGAGCGCGCGCATCGCACGGGTGTTCATGCCGCGAGCCTCCCTGCCGACATCGCCACCGTCCGGCCGCCGAGGCCGGCGAACCATTCCGGCTCGTGGGTGGCGACCACGATCGTCCGCCCCGGCTCGGCGAGGAAGCGGCGGAGCACGTCGCGCCCGTCGGCGTCGAGGCCGGCGGTGGGCTCGTCGAGGAGCACGATCGAGGGGCGGTGCAGGCCCACGCGGGCCAGCGCCAGCCGCTGGAGCATCCCGCGCGAGAGCTCGGCGGCTCGGTCGCCGCGGCGGCCGTCGAGGCCGACCCGGTCGAGCTCCTCGGCGACGCGGGCCTCGGGCACCGAGTAGAGCGCCGCGTAGAGCTCGAGGTTCTCGCGGGCGGTCAGGTCGGGATAGGCGAGCGGGTCGTGGCCGGCGTAGCCGACCGCCCGCCGGACGTCGGCGGCGCGCGCGGGCAGCTCGCTGCCGGCAACCGCGACCCGGCCGGAGCTCGGCCGGAGCACGGTGGCGAGGATGCGAAGGAGCGTCGTCTTCCCGGCCCCGTTCGGGCCGGTGATGAGCACGGTCTCGCCGGCCCCCACGGCGAGGTCGAGGCCGGCGAGGGCGGCGCGCTCCCCGAAGCGGCGTACGAGGCCCTCGCAGACGATCGCCTCAGGCGAGCGCATCGGCCAGCACCCCGGCCAGGAACACGATGGCGATCACCCCGTTCATCTGGAGGAACGCCATGTCCACCCGTGACAGGTCGTCCTCCGAGACGATCGAGTTCTCGTACGCGAGGAGGCCGGCGACCACGGCCAGCCCGAGCCAGTAGAAGGGGCCGAGCGAGAGCTCGAGGCCCAGCCAGACGAGGAGCGCCACCGAGCCGGCATGGGCGGCGCGGGTCGCCAGGAGCGCACGGCCGATGCCGAACCGGCGCGGGATCGAGTGCAGGCCCTCGCGGCGGTCGACGTCGAGATCCATCGTCGCGTAGATGATGTCGAAGCCCCCGATCCACAGCGCGACCGCGCCGCCGAGCAGGAACGGCTGCCAGTCGACCGTCCCCGTGACGGCCACCCAGCCGCCGACCGGGGCGAGCCCGTCGACCGCGCCGAGGAAGAGGTGGCAGGTCCAGGTGAAGCGCTTGAGGTACGGGTAGACGACGAAGCCGGCGACCGGGATCGGCCAGAGCACGTGCGTGACCGGCGGGAGCTGCCAGACGGCGATCAGGAACACGACCAGCGACGCGGCCGCGAAGCCCGCGACCTGCACCGGGGAGAGGAGGCCGGCGGGGAGCTCACGGCGCGCCGTGCGCGGGTTCCTGGCGTCGATGCCGGCGTCGATCAGCCGGTTCAGGGACATCGCGAGGCTGCGGGCCCCGACCATCGCGACGGTGATCCACAGGAGGCGGCGGAGGCCGGGCACGTCGTTCTCGGCGAGCACCGCGCCCGCGTAGGCGTACGGCAGCGCGAAGACGGTGTGCTCGAGCTTCACGAGCGAGACGAAGCGGCGGGCGTAGACGGGGGTCGCGGTCAATGTGCGGTCGGCTGGTCGAGGAGCAGCTTCAGGCCGTGGTCGAGGGCCGGGGCGACGGCGTCGAAGAGCTCGGCGCACGCCTTCGGGCTGCCGGGGACGTTGACGATGAGCGCGGCGCCGGCGATGCCGCTTCGGCCGCGCGAGAGCATCCCGTGCGGAGAGGCGGCGATCGAGACGGCCCGCATGTGCTCGTCGAGGCCGGGCGTGGCCCGCTCGACGACCCGGGCGGTGGCCTCGGGCGTCACGTCGCGGGGGGCGAAGCCCGTGCCGCCGGTGGAGAGCACGAGGTCGGCCGCGGCGGCGAGGTCGCGGAGCGCGCCCTCGATCGCGTCGGCGTCGTCGGGGACGGTGCGGCGCTCTGCGAGCTCGAAGCCCGCGCCGCTCAGGCGCTCTGCGAGCAGGTCGCCGCTCAGATCCTCGCGGGTGCCGGCGGAGACCCCGTCGGACACGGTGAGGACGGCCGCCCTCACGCGCCCTCCCGGCGCCAGTCGCCGCTCTTTCCGCCCGACTTCTCGATGAGCATGATCTCGTCGATCGAGGAGTTCGGGTCGAGCCCCTTGGTCATGTCGTAGACGGTCAGCGCCGCCGCGGCCACGGCCGTCAGGGCCTCCATCTCGACGCCGGTCTGGGCGGTGGTCTCGGCGGCGGCGGTGACCGTCACCCCCTGCTCGTCGAGCACGGGCTCGACCTCGACCATCGTCAGCGCCAGCGGATGGCAGAGCGGCACGATGTCGGGGGTCCGCTTGGCCGCCATGATCCCGGCGAGCCGGGCGGCGGCGAGCACGTCGCCTTTCGGCAGCGTGCCGGCGGCGATCCGCTCGCGCACGTGCCCGGGCAGCGCGACCCGCCCGCGGGCGACGGCCCGGCGCCGGGTCGTGGGCTTGTCGCCCACGTCGATCATCCGGATCTCGCCCATGCGCCGCGAAGTGTACGGGGCGGATACCAGGTAACGCATCGGCCTCCGGCACTCCCTCGCCACACATCCGCCGAGAACGGCCGGATCTGCGGCCGCCGAGCCGCTGCGAATGCAACGAACGGCGCGCGAATGTGTCACATGGGCCGAGGCGTGAACCAGGTTTGGCACCCTCGCCCGTTGCACGATCGTTGCGGAGTTGTGACGACTACGCGTCGAGCAGCGGGGCGAGCGCCCGCACGTAGGCCGCCGCCGAGCGGCCGTCCTCGTCGCGGCGCGGGTTGCCGCAGCACAGGCTGACGCCGACCACGCGGCCGGTCGCGGCGAGCGCCTCCATCTCGTCGACCAGGTGCGGGAGCCGCCAGCCGTCCGGCGCGGGGAAGTCGACGCCGGGCGAGTCCTCCGGGTCGAGCACGTCGCCGTCGAGGTGGACGTGAAGCGGAGCGTCGGCCGGGAGACCGGCCAGCGCGCCGGCGACGTCGTCGGCCACGACCAGGCGCGAGCGGCCGATTGCCGCCTGCTCACCCGGATCGAGGTCGCGCGCCCCGACGAGCGCCGCCCGCTCTTCGGGGAGCGGTGGGTCGAGGCCGGCGGCGGCCCGGAGCTCATCGTGGCACCAGCCGAGCAGGATCGCGAACGGCATGCCGCCGAGGAAGCCGCTGGGCGTCGTCTCGGGCGTGTTCAGGTCGCCGTGCGCGTCGATCCAGACGAGCGCGAGCCCGGGATGCGCCGCGCGCAGCCCCGCCACGACGGACGCCGCCAGCGTGCACTCGCCGAGAAGCGCCAGCGGCCCGTGCGCCTCCGCGACCGCCGCCGTCAGCCCCGGCAGCCCGCGCGCGAGCCCCTCCTCGGGTGGGGCGTCGAGATCGAACGCCACCCGCTCGCCCCCGTCGCCGCCGAGCGCTGCGGCCACCGCGTCCGGCCCCTCCTCCATCCCGGGCCCGTGGAAGCGGCTCGACCACGGCGCCAGCACGAGCGGCCGGCGGCTCACCGCAGCGCCTCGGGCATCTCGACCCCGGCCACCTCGGCCAGGTCGTTGAGCTGATCCTGGATCCAGCGGCCGATGTCGTGGTCGCGCACCTGGTTGCGGATCGCCTCGATCCGCCTGTGCCGCTCGTCCTCGGGCATGACGAGCGCCTCGTGGATCGCGTCGGCCGTCGACTGGATGTCGAACGGGTTGACCGTGAGCGCGAACTTCCCGAGCTCCACGTGGGCGCCCGTGTTCTCGCTCAGGATGAGCACGCCGTCGCGCTGGTTCACGAGCGGCGCCTCCTTCGCGATCAGGTTCATCCCGTCGAAGATCGCGTTCACGAGCAGGACGTCGAAGTGCTTGTAGGCCGCCACCGCCTCGGGGAAGTTGTCCGAGATGCGCAGGTCGATCGGCATCCAGTCGCCCGTGTAGTAGCGGTCGTTCACGGCCCGGGCCGCCCGCTGGATCGCGCCGACGTACTCCGCGTACTCGGGGATCTCCGGCCGGGACGGATCGAGCAGCGCCAGCATCGTCACCCGCCCCGTCCACTCGGGATGGTCGGAGAGGAAGACGTCGAACGCCGCGAACCCGCGCACCACGTTCTTGGAGGGGTCCGTGCGGTCGACGCGGACGATCAGCTTCTCGGGCCGGGCCTCGAGCACCTTGGGCTCGGCCTCGACCACCTCCGGCTGCTCCGCCAGCCGCTCGAACTCGGCCGGGTCGACCGAGATCGGATAGGCGCGCACGCGCACGCGGCGCCCGTCGATCTCCGCCTCGCCGCCGCGCACGTCGACCTGGGCGTTGGGGACGAACCGCTCGCAGCACTGGAGGAACGAGCGCACGTAGCGCGGCGTGTGCAGGCCGATCAGGTCGCACGCCAGCATCGACTCGTGGATCGCCATGCGGACGTCGGCCGGGAGCACGCGCCAGTAGTCGGGCTGCGGCCACGGCACGTGCGTGAAGTGATGGATGATCGCGCCGGGCACGCGGGCCCGCAGTCCGCCCGGCACCATGAAGAGCTGGTAGTCGTGCACCATGACGAGCGGGTGCTCGCCGGCACCAGCAAGCTCCTCGGCGGCCGCCTCGGCGAAGCGGTCGTTGACCGGGACGTACCCCGCCTCCCAGGCCAGCCGCACGTTTCGGTCGACGGACGGCTCGAGCGCCAGGCCCCACAGGTAGTGGTGGATGAACCACAGCGTCGGGTTCGCGAAGACGTTGTAGTAGCGGTCGTACTCCTCGCGGTCGTGCGCGACCAGCCGCAGCCG
>DATAEI010000016.1:0-1770 GCA_036258075.1 Gaiellales bacterium | reverse complement strand
GCACGACCTAGAGCGCCATCGCCGCTTCGAGCGCCCGCCGCACCAGCACCCGCGCCAGATGCGCGCGGTACTCGCCCGAGGCCGCCGTGTCGGACGGCGGATCGAGCCCGTCGGAGGCATGCGCCGCCGCCTCCGCCGCGTTCGACCCGGAGAACGCCGCCTCGGCCGCGCTCGCCCGCATCGGCTTCGACCCCACGCCGGTCAGCGCGATCCGGGCTGACGCGCCGTCGACGACAGCCGCCGCTCCCACGATCGCCCAGTCCTGCGCCCGGCGGTTGAACTTGACGTACGCGCTCCTCCCCGCCTTCGGGACGCGCACCGCGGTGATGATCTCGTCCTGCGAGAGCGACGTCTGGAGGTAGTCGACGAAGAGGTCGGCCGCCGCGATCGTGCGCTGCCCGCTCGGCCCCTCCGCACTCACCTCGCCCTCGAGCGCCAGGAGCACCGCCGGCAGGTCGCCGTGGGGATCGGCATTCGCCAGTGAGCCGCCGATCGTCCCGCGGTTTCGCACCTGCGTGTCGCCGATCCCGGCCGCGGTCTCGGCGAGGATCGGGCAGCCCGTCACGATGGCGTGCGACCCGGCCACCTGGGCGTGCGTGGTGAGCGCCCCGATCGTGATCGAGTCCGGCGTGTCGGTGATGCCGCGGAGCGACGCGATCCTGCCGATGTCGATCAGCGCGTCGGGCGCCGCCAGCCGCAGCTTCATGAGCGGGAGGAGCGAGTGCCCGCCCGCCAGGACGCGCGCCTCGCCGCCGTGCTTACCGAGCATCGCGATCGCGTCGGCGACCGACGCCGGCTGCTCGTAGTCGAACGCATGCGGGATCACGCCGAGCCTCCCTTCTCCATCGCCCGCCAGACCGTCTCCGGCTGGAGCGGCATGTCGAGATCGCGGACGCCGAGCGCGTTGCACACCGCGCCCACGACCGCCGGCGTCGAGGCGATCGTGCCCGCCTCGCCGATGCCCTTCACACCGAGCGGGTTCGTCGGCGACGGCGTCACCGTGCGGTGGGTCTGGATCGACGGCACCTCCACCGCCGACGGGATCACGTACTCAACCAGCGAGCCCGTCAGGAGCTGCCCGTTCGCGTCGTAGACGGCGCCCTCGTAGAGCGCCTGGCCGATGCCGTGCGCGACGCCGCCGTGCACCTGGCCGGCGACGATCATCGGGTTGATGACGTTGCCGCAGTCGTCGACCGCGATGTAGCTCGTGATCTCGACCTTGCCCGTCTCCCTGTCGACCTCCACCTCGCACCCGTGGGCGCCGAACGGGAAGACGCAGTTCGGCGGGTCGAAGAACACGGTCTCGTCGAGGCCCGGCGTCACGCCCTCGGGCATCTGGAACGCCTGCCATGCGCGGAACGCCACCTCCTGCATCGTGACGCTCTTGTCGGGGCTGCCCTTGACCGAGAACGTGCCGCCCGAGAACTCCAGGTCGTCGGCCGACGCCTCGAGCATCTGGGCCGCCACGAGCTGCGCCTTCTCGCGCACCTTCGTCGCCGCCAGGTGGACGGCGGTGCCGCCGACGGCGAGGCTGCGGCTGCCGTACGTGCCGAGCCCGTAGGGCGCGAAGGCCGTGTCGCCGTGGATCACCTCGACGTCGTCGAAGGGGATGCCGAGCTCGGTCTCGACGATCTGCGACCACGACGTGGCGTGGCCCTGGCCGTGCGGCGAGGTGCCGGTGATGACCGTGACCTTGCCGGTCGGGTGCATCCGCACCGTCGAGCTCTCCCAGCCCCCCGGTGTCAGGCCGAGCGCGCTTCGGGCCACGTC
>DATAEI010000015.1:0-11347 GCA_036258075.1 Gaiellales bacterium | reverse complement strand
GATTCTGCGCACCCACGACGGGCGCTACCTGGAGATCTTCATCGCCGACTCGCGCGGGCGGTACTTCTGCGAGACGGTGGACGCCGGCGAGACCGCGGCATGACCGAGCCGGCGGCCGTTCGGGAGCCTGCGAGCCGCGGCACGGCGTACGCGCCCGCGGACGCGGATATCCCTCTGCGCGGGTACGCCGGCGTCGTCGCCGCGTTCGCATCCGTCGGCGCGGCCGCAATCGCGCTCTCGGCCCGGCGCGGCCTTCCCGACCGCGTCGGGCTCGCCGACATCGCGCTGCTCTCGGTCGGCACCCATCACGCCGCGCGGCTCGTGACGAAGGACAAGGTCACGAGCGTCGCCCGGGCACCGTTCACCGAGTACGAGGGATCCGGGGGTCCAGGCGAGGTGCGCGAGCACCCCCGCGGGCACGGCCTTCAGAAGGCCGTGGGCGAGCTGCTCACCTGCCCCTACTGCATCGGCCAGTGGATCGCGCTCGCCGGCGTGACGGGCATCGTGCTCGCGCCCCGCGCGACGCGGGCCGTCGCGTCGGTGCTCGCGGTGTCGGCCGCGTCCGACTACCTCCAGCTCCTGCACCGCGCGGTCTCGCGGCAATGAGCGCGCGCCCGGGATCTCCGGGCAGCGTCGCCCGGGTCGGAGCCCGGCTCGCCGCCGCCGAAGCGCGGCTGATCGGCGCCGAGCTCAAGCGGGCGGCACGGTGGGCCACGGCCGCAACGGCCCTGGCCGTTCTGGCGGCGGCGGCCGGAGCCGGCGCGGGCGCCTGCCTCGTCGCGGCCGCGGTGCTCGGGCTGGCCACCGCGATGCCGGCGTGGCTCGCGGCGCTGATCGTGGCCGCCGTGCTCGGCCTCGTGGGTGGATTCCTGGCGATCCTGGCCCGCGAGGCGGCGAAGGACGCCGCCGGCGCGCTGCAGGAGACCGGCGAGCGGGCCCGGGAGGAGGGGCGATGGATGGCGACGCTGATCAGCTCGAACGGGAGGTAGCCGACCGCAAGGCCGAGCTGGCCGCCGAGGTGGCGCGCCTTCGGGCCCGCGCGAAGGGCGTTCGCCGGACGGCCGCGCGACGCTCGGCGCTTGCCGCAGCCGTGGCCGCAGCCGGGCTCGGCGCGATGCGTGCGCGGCGCCGGTAGCACGTTTTCGACCCGGCTCGGCGTGGGTATCACTCCGTCTCACTGAAGAGCCACGAGGGAGGTACCAATGAAGCTTCAGACACTCGACGACGTGCTCATGGCAGAGCTGACGGATCTCATGAGCGCCGAGAAGCAGCTTGTTCAGGCGCTGCCAAAGGTCGCCGAGGCGGCCTCGTCGTCGGAGCTGCGAGACGCCATCCAGGAGCACCTCGACGAGACGCGCGGGCATGTGCAGCGGCTCGAGCAGGTGTTTCAGTCGCTCGGCGCCGACGTCAAGTCGGAGCACTGCGAGGCGATGGAGGGTCTGATCGGCGAGGGTGAGGAGATCATCGAGGCCGACGGCGACGGCACCGCCAAGGATGCCGCGCTGATCGGCGCCGCCCAGCGGGTCGAGCACTACGAGATCGCCGCGTACGGCACGGCCCGGACGCTCGCCGAGCAGCTCGGCAAGGACGATGCCGCTGCGTTGCTCCAGGAGACGCTCGACGAGGAGAGCGCGGCCGACCAGACGCTGAGCAAGATCGCCGTCGGGCGCGTGAACCAGCGCGCCGCGAGCTGACGCGAAGACCGGGCCGGGCCGGCGGCGCCTCCGCCGGCCCGGCCCGACGCCAAGGAGGACACGATGGCCGTCAAGAACGAGAAGCAGTACGAGGCCCTGAAGGACAAGGGCATGTCGAAGGAGCGCGCGGCGCGCATCGCGAACTCGCCCGGCGCCTCGAAGCGCGGCGGCAAGAGCTCCGGGTCGGGCGGAAGCTCCAAGCAGGGCGGCACGACGGCGCAGAAGAAGGCCGCCGGCCGCAAGGGCGGCAAGGCCGCCGCCAAGAGCCGCTCGTGAACAGGGCCGAGCAGGGCTTCCCCGGCCAGAGCCAGCCCCGGCCGGGGCACCAGGGCGCGATGAGCCCGGCCCCTCGGGCCGAGATGGAGGACTACGCCGGGAGCGGCAAGCTCGAGGGGCTGCGCGCGCTCGTGACGGGCGGCGACTCCGGGATCGGGCGCGCCGTATCGGTGGCGTTTGCGAAGGAGGGCGCCGATGTGGCCATCGCCTACCTCTCCGAGCACGACGACGCCGCCCGGACGGCCGAGCTCG
Organism: Gaiellales bacterium; assembly: GCA_036258075.1. Lineage (GTDB taxonomy): Bacteria > Actinomycetota > Thermoleophilia > Gaiellales > JAICJC01 > JAICJC01. Next base: position 9,125 of record DATAEI010000015.1, on the reverse strand, counting down.
TCGGCGCGGAGGGGCGGCGGGCGGTCACGATCCCCGGCGACCTCTCCGAGCAGGAGGGATGCGCCGCAGCCGTGGAGCGGACCGTTCACGATCTGGGCGGGCTTGATGTCCTCGTCAACAACATCGCCTACCAGGCTCCTGTGGAGGAGCCCGAGGACATCACCGCCGAGCAATGGGATCGCACCTTCCGAACCAACGTCTACAGCTACTTCTGGACGACCCAGGCGGCGCTGCCGCACCTGGCGGCGGGCGCCTCCATCATCAACACGAGCTCGATCAACGGCCTGCGCGGAAACAGGGCCCTCATCGACTACTCGGCCACCAAGGGCGCGATCCTGGCGTACACCTATTCGATGGCCCAGGCGCTCGCCGGGCGCGAGATCCGGGTGAACGCCGTCGCCCCGGGGCCGGTGTGGACGCCGCTCATCCCGTCGACGTTCAGCCCCGAGAGCGTGGAGGAGTTCGGGACCGACCAGCCCATGGGCCGGGCGGCCCAGCCGGACGAGATCGCTCCGTCGTACGTCTTCTTCGCCTCCCGCCAGCTCTCCGGGTACTACTCGGGCGAGGTCCTGGCGCCCATCGGCGGCGAGACGCTCCCGGGCTAGTTCCCCTGCCGCTCAGGCCCGCCGGCGCGCGCGCACGGCGAGCCCGGCTGCGACGAGCACTGCAGCGGCGCCGGCCGCCGCGGCCCTCCGGGCACCGGGCCCGTCCCCGGCCGGCACCGGACGGCATGCGGCCTCAGGCGGAGCGCCCGCGGGCGGGCCTCCGGGGCCGTGCTCGAGCGCCAGCTGGAGCACCTGCGCGACGTGCACGGCGCTGCGGCCGGTGTGCGCCTGCTCGATCTGCGTCCGGCACGAGAACCCGTCGGCGACGAGGAACGCGTCCGCAGGCGCGCCGCGGACGTTGGGCAGGAGCGCCCGCTCGCCGCAGGCCATCGACACCTCGTAATGGCCGTCCTCGAACCCGAACGAGCCGGCCATGCCGCAGCAGCCCGAGTCGGAGACGTCCACGTCGACGCCCATCCGCTCGAGCAGCCGCTGTTCGGAGCCGATGCCGCCGGTCGCGTGGTGATGGCAGTGGCCGTGAAGGAGGGCGCTTCGCACCAGGGGCGGCGGTGAGACACCCTCGCGGTCCAGGAACTCGGAGAAGTGGAACGCCTGGCTCGACAACCGCTTGGCGTCCTCGTCGTCGGGCAGCATGTTGGGAAGCTCGTCGCGAAAGACGGCCAGGCAGCTCGGCTCGAGCCCGATGACCGGAACGCCGGCGCGGATGTCCTCGCGCAGCAGATCGAGCGTCCGCAGCAGGTAGCGGCGGGCGAGGTCGAGCATCCCGTAGTCGTAGAGCGGCCGTCCGCAGCAGACGTGGACGCCGGGCAGCTCGACGCGGTAGCCGGCGTGCTCGAGCACCTCCACCGCCGCGATGCCGATCTCCGGATGGAAGTGGTTGGTGAACGTGTCGGGCCACAGGATGACGCGGGAGCCCGAGCGCTCCTTCGGGCCGCCGCGGTCGCGGTACCAGCTCGTGAACGTCCGCGGCGCGAACCGGGGGATCGACCGCTCGGGTGCCATCCCGGCGGCCAGCTTGGCGAGGCGCGAGGAGCCGGGGCTCTGGGTGACGAGATTCACGGCGCCGGGGATCCGCGAGGCGACCCGGGCGGCCTGGTCGATCAGGCCGAACGCGTAGGCGTGGCGCGGCCGGAGGCGCCGCTTCCAGTAGTGCGACAGGAACTCCGACTTGAGCGTCGGCATGTCGACGCCCACGGGGCAGTCGCTCGTGCAGCCCTTGCACGAGAGGCACAGGTCGAGCGCGTCGTACACCTCGCGGCTCCGCCAGCCGCCCTCGAGCGGCCGTCCGCGGAGCATCTCGAAGAGCAGGCGCGCCCGCCCGCGCGTGGAGTGCTTCTCCTCGCGCGTAACCAGGTAGCTCGGGCACATGACCTCGCCCTCGGTCTCCGTGCGGCGGCAGTTGCCGATCCCGACGCAGCGGACCGTGGCGTGGGCAAAGCTCCCGCCGTCGCGCGGGAAGGAGAAGTGGGTGTCGACGTCCGGGGGCCGGTAGTCGGTGCCGAGCCGCAGGTTGTCGGTGATCCGGTAGGGATCGACCACCTTGCCCGGGTTCATCCGCCAGTCGGGGTCCCAGATCGACTTGAACTCGCGGAACGCGCCGACCAGCTCCTCGCCGAACATCTTCGGCAGGAGCTCGGCGCGCGACTGCCCGTCGCCGTGCTCGCCCGACAGCGACCCGCCCAGCGACAGCACGAGGTCGGCCGCCTCGTCCAGGAACGACCGGAATTGGCGGATGCCCTCCGCGGTCACGAGGTCGAAGTTCCAGCGCGCGTGGACGCACCCCTGGCCGTAGTGGCCGTAGAGCGCGCTCTCGTACCCGTACTTCGCCGCCAGCCGGCCGAGGGAGCGCAGGTACTCGCCGAGGCGCTCCGGCGGGACTGCCGAGTCCTCCCAGCCCTCGTAGGTGTCGGGCTTCCCCGGGATGAAGGCGGTCGCGCCGAGGCCGGCCTCACGCACCTTCCACACGTGCCCCTCCTGCTCGCTGTCGTCGTAGAGCCGCGAGCCGGTTGGGCCGCCGGTCCGCTCGAGGTCCGCGATCAGCGCCCGCCCGCGCTCGTCGGCCTCCTCTTTCGTCTCGCCGCCGAGCTCGACGATCAGCCAGCCGCGGCCCTCGGGAAGGAGCGACAGGTCGCGGTCGTGGATGCCCACGAGCGTCATGTCCTGCGCCAGCGTCTCGTCCATCCCCTCCAGGCCGATCGGCTTGTGCTCGAGGACGGCGGGGACGTGGTCGGCGGCGGTCGCCGCGTCCTCGTACCCGATCACGACGAGCGTGCGATGCGCGGGGCTCGGCACGAGGTGCACGGTCGCCTCGAGGATCGTCACGCAGGTGGACTCCGTGCCGGTCAGCGCGCGGGCGACGTTGAAGCCCTTCTCGGGAAGGAGCTCGTTCAGGTTGTAGCCCGACACCCGGCGCGGGATGTCCGGGTAGCGGCGGCGGACCTCCGCGCCGACCCGGTCGCGCAGGTCGCGCAGCCGGCGGTAGATCTCGCCCTGGGCTCCGCCCTCGGCGATGATCCGCTCGAGCTCGGCGTCGGGGGTCGGCCCGACGGTGAACCGATCGCCCCGGTAGGTGAGGATCTCGAGCTCGTGCACGTTGTGGGCCGTGGTCGGCCCCGGGCCGTAGAACTGCGTCATCACCGAGTGCACGCCGCACGAGTTGTTGCCGATCATCCCGCCGAGCGTGCAGTGCGAGTGGGTCGACGGGTCGGGGCCGAACGTGAGGCCGTGGCGGCCTGCCTCGCGCCGCAGCACGTCGAGCACGACGCCCGGCTCGACCCGGGCAAGGCGCCGCTCGACGTCGATGTCGAGCACCCGGTTCAGGTACTTGGAGAAATCGATGACGACGGCGACGTTCACGCCCTGGCCCGCGAGGCTCGTGTGGCCGCCGAGCGAGAGGACGGGCACGCCGTGGTCGCGCGCGATCGCGACCGTCGCGACGACGTCGTCGACGCTGCGCGGGATCACGACGCCGATCGGCACCTGGCGGTAGTTCGCCCCCGCGGCGGCGTAGAGCGCGCGGTCGCCGGCGCTGAACCGCACCTCGCCGGCCAGCGCGGAGCGCAGGTCGGCCTGGAGCCGGCGGCGGTCGACCTCGACGGTGTCCGCCGGCGGCCCGCGGAACCGGGGGTCGCCCTTGACGGGGACGTCGATCTTCATGCCGCGAACCGTTCCGCGTCGGCGCGCCGCAGCTCGAGCCCGTTCCCCGGCCGCGACAGGTCGGGCGCGATCGCGCCGCCGGCGGGAACGGGCGAGCCCTCGAAGAGCATCGCCTCAATCCGGACGTGGTCGTGGAACCACTCCAGGTGGCGGGCGCCCTCGAGCGCGCAGAACGCGTGCATCGACGCGGCCGGCGCGCAGTGGCCCGAGATGTCCATCCCATGGCCCAGCGCGAGCCCGCCGACCTGGAGCAACCCGGTGATGCCGCCGCAGCGGGTGACGTCCGCCTGGAGGCAGTCGATCCCACCGCTCTCGACCAGCGTGCGGAAGTCCGACAGGACGTAGCCGTACTCGCCGGCGGCGATCTCCATGCCGGGCGGACAGCGGTCGTGCACCGCGCGCAGCCCGTCCGGATCGTCCGACGGCACCGGCTCCTCAAACCATGTGACCGCCCACTCGTGCGCGAGCCGGTCGGCCCAGCCGAGCGCCTCCGCCCGGTCGTACGCGCCGTTGGCGTCGACCATGAGCTCGGCCGCGTCGCCCACCGCCTCCCGGGCGGCGGCCACCCGGCGGACGTCGTCGAAGCCGCTGCGCCCGATCTTCATCTTCACGCGCGGGATGCCGTCCGCGACCCACGCTCCGAGCTGATCGGCCACCTCGTCCGGCGAGTACGACGTGAACCCGCCGCTGCCGTAGACCGGAACCGCGCGGCGCGCGGCTCCCAGCACCGTGGCGAGGGGCCGCTCGAGCAGCCGCGCCTTGAGATCCCAGAGCGCGAGGTCAACGGCCGCCATCGCCATCGAGCCGAGGCCGGGCCGGCCGGCGTTCCGGAGTGCCTTCGCCATCGCGAGCCACACGGCCCTCACGTCCATCACGTCGCTGCCGGTGACGACGTCGGCGAGCAGCTCCTCGACGACCGCCCCGGCCGCCGCCGGCCCATAGGTGTAGCCGGTGCCGCACCGGCCTCCGCCGAATGCCTCGACGACCACGACGGTGGTCGACGTCCACTCGGCTGTCCCGTCCGATTCCGGGCGGTCGGCCGGGATGGTGTATGCCGCGACCGCGAGCCGGTCGACGGCGGCGTCCGGCCGCAGGGTGGCGCGCGTGCTCATGGCTACCGGCCCGGAAGGAACTCGCGCACCTTCTCGCGCAGGGCCTTCTCCATCACGCCGGTGCGCTCCGGGTCGCCCTCGAGCATCGCGTGCGCCATCTTCTTGGCCTGGGTCGTCGTGATGTGCGGCGGAAGCGGCGGAACCTCCGGGTCGACGACCACCTCGAGCACGGCCGGCTTCCCGGCCGAGAGCACCTCGGCCCAGGCGCCCGCGAGATCCTCCGGGCGATCGATGCGAAGGCCGTGAAGGCCGACCAGCTCGGCGTACCGGGCGGCCGGGAAGTCGGGGATCTGCTGCGTCCCGGGGAACTTGGGGTCGCCCGACAGCACGCGCTGCTCCCAGGTCACCTGGTTCAGGTCCTGGTTGTTGAAGACGCAGATGACCAGTCGCTGGTCGGGCCAGCGGTCGCGGTACTTGGCGATCGTCAAGAGCTCGTTCATCCCGTTCATCTGGAACGCGCCGTCGCCGACGAGCGCGATCACCGGGCGGTTTGGGTGCGCGAACTTCGCGGCGATCGCGTACGGGACGCCGGGGCCCATCGTCGCGAGCGTCCCCGAGAGCGAGGCCATCATCCCCTGCCGCAGCCGCAGGTGGCGGGCAAACCAGTTCGTCGACGAGCCGGAGTCGGCGGCGACGATGCTGCCGTCGGGCAGCTGCTTGGAGAGCTCGTGGACGACGCGCTGCGGGTTGATCGGGTCGGCGTCCAGCATCGCGCGCTCCTCGAGCAGCGTCCACCACTCCCGGATGCCGTCCTCCAGCCCGGAGCGCCACGAGCGGTCCTCCTTTCGCCGCAGTCGCGGGATGAGCGCCCGCAGCGTCTCGGCGGCGTCGCCGACGAGCAGCGACTCCATCGGATGGCGAAGGCCGATCATGGCGGCGTCGGCGTCGATCTGGACGCCGCGCGCCTGCCCCTCGGCCGGCAGGAACTCCGAGTACGGGAAGCTCGACCCGACCATGAGGAGCGTGTCGCAGCCGCGCATCATGTCGTAGCTCGGACGCGATCCGAGCAGCCCGATCGGCCCGGTGACGAACGGCAGGTCGTCCGGCAGGACCGCCTTTCCGAGCAGGGCCTTCGCGACGCCCGCCCCGAGCAGCTCGGCCGTCTGGACGACCTCGTCCGCCGCGCCGAGGGCGCCCTGGCCGACGAGCATCGCCACCTTCTCGCCCGCGTTCAGGATGTTGGCGGCCCGATCGAGCTCGCCGTCCGCGGGCAGCGTCCGTGGCCGGCTGTAGCCGACGCTCGAGTAGACGGCGCCGTGCACCCGCGGAGGCGAGAGCACGGCCTCCTCCTCCTGGACGTCGTTCGGGATCACGAGCGTCGCCACGCCGCGCCTGTCGAGCGCGATGCGGATCGCCCGGTCGACCAGGTGGCGGGCCTGGGCCGGCTCGAGGCAGGTCTGGTCGTAGACCGAGACGTCCTTGAAGAGCGTCTGGAGGTCGACCTCCTGCTGGTAGGACGAGCCGAGCGCCATGCGGCTCTGCTGGCCGACGATGGCCAGCACGGGCTGGTGGTCGAGCTTGGCGTCGTAGAGGCCGTTCAGCAGATGGATGGCGCCCGGCCCCGATGTCGCGAGGCACACCCCCAGCTCGCCGGTGAACTTGGCGTGGCCGCATGCCATGAAGGCCGACATCTCCTCGTGGCGCACCTGCACGAACTCCGGGTCGCCGTCGGCGCGGTCGAGGGCCCCGAGGAAGCCGTTGATGCCGTCTCCGGGGAAGCCGTAGATCCGGCGGATGCCCCACTCCCGCAGGCGTTCGAGAACATGATCTGCAACGGTCGTCGCCATCGAAATCCTCTCAGTCGCTCTGCAAGCTCATCTTGGGTGATTCCCGCTTCGCCGGTTGGGAAACGGGTTGCGAACTGCCTGCGGCGGGGCCGCTCCGCTGAAGATCGAGCACGTAACGTGGGTCCTCCGCCGCCTGGAACCCGGCCTTGAACACCGAGAATCGCGTCGCGACGGCGCCCGCCAGGACGAGCGCCGCTCCGAGCCGCCGCAGCCGCCGCCCGGGAACCAGCGAGAGCGCGAGCCCCGCGCCGTCGAGGATGCGGGCCGCCCGCCGGTAGCCGCCCGCTGCGCCGCTCGTGTAGGCCTCCGCCACGCCGCCGATCCGGCGCTCCATGACGGTCTCGGCGAGCTGCGAGCCGACCGTCCCGAGCAGCATCGCGCGCCGGGCCGGGCCCGCATGCTCCGCCGGTGTCGTGAGCACTCCCGCCGCGCCCGCACCGGCGGCGGCGCCGGCTGCGAAGAGGAACGGCAGCTCGTGCCGCGCCTCGTGCCAGGCGGGATTCGCCGTGTCGCTCAGGAGCACCGCCGTGTAGACCGAGAGCGGGACGCCCGCGAGGCCGGCGGCGACGCCGAGACCGGTCCGCAGCCGTGGCGCCACGCCCGCGAGATCGAGCGCCGCCGCGCTTGTCGTGGCCGCACCCGACGCCAGCAGAACCCAGCTCCCCAGGTTCATCGGCGAGCTCGGCTTGAAGACGCGCATCATGTTGAGGAACCGCTCCGGGCGGCCCAGATCCTTCACGAGGAGCGCCGGGCTCACGTTGACCGCCGCGGTCGCAACGAGCGCCGTCCGCCGGGCCAGGACGGGATTTCCCGACGCTCGCGCGATGGCGGACATGGTGGCCGACGCTCCCGCGAGGCCGCCCGTGAACAGGTACCAGCCGATCTCGCGCTTCCAGACCGGCGGCTTCAGGATCGGTCGCCCGTAGTAGGCCGGGTCGGTCATCGCGCCGCCCCGTCGCGCCCGGTGAGGAAGGCAGCCCCCAGCCCCGCCACGAGGGCCGCACCCGCGGCCGCCGCGGCCCGCCACATCCCGCCGAGGTCGCGCGTCGAGTCGCGCGGCGCGGGCGGCAGGCCGTAGGTCTCGGGCTCGTCGAGGAGCAGGAAGAACGCGCCGAAGCCCCCGACGCCGTCGGCCGGGTCGTCGCCGTAGAGCCGCGCGCCGGCGAAGCCGTCGGCCACGACCTTGTCGAGCCTTCCCGCGGCGCGCTCGCGCAGCTCGTCGAGCGGCCCGTACTGGATCGACTCCGTCGGGCACGCCTGCGCGCAGGCCGGCGTCATGCCCTCGCGGGTGCGGTCGTAGCAGAGCGTGCACTTCCAGACCCGGCCGTCGGGGCGGCCGCCCCGGTCGTCCGCCGGCAGCTCGCGCCGGTCGAGGACGCCGAAGGGGCACGCCGGCACGCAGTAGCCGCAGCCGTTGCAGACGTCCTCCTGGACGACCACGGTGCCGAGCTCCGTGCGGAAGATCGCGCCCGTCGGGCACACGTTCAGGCAGGCCGACTCGGTGCAGTGCTTGCAGACGTCCGAGCTCATGAGCCACCGGAACGGGTCGTCGTCGCGGGCGCCGTCGCCGTCCACGCGAAGCGCCGTCGTCTGCTCGACGAACGCCACGTGCCGCCAGCTGTTCGCGCCGAGCTCCGAGGTGTTGTCGAACGACTCGCCGCTCCAGACCAGCCCGTCCTCCGGCACGAGGTTCCACTCCTTGCACGCCACCTCGCACGCCTTGCACCCGATGCAGACGCTCGTGTCGGTGAAGAACCCCATCCGCGGCTGCGCCTCGTCGCCGTAGGACTCCGGCCAGGCCTCGGTGCGGACGGAGGTCACGTTCGCCCCGTTCCGTTGCGGCCGTTCCGCCGCGAGCGCCGGCCCGGGCGGATGTCGCACGTCGCGACCTTCGACTCCTGGATGTGCACGTTCGGGTCGAGCACGGCCTCGAGCAGGTCGTTCGCGGCGTCGCCGGTCGTCAGCCCGCGCGAGCCCCAGTGGTACGGCAGCCCGATCTGGTGGACCGTGCTGCCGTCGACCTCCACCGGCGCCATCCGCTCGGTCACGACGACGCGGGCCTCGATCTCGGCGCGGGCCGTCGCGACCGTCGCCCAGCCGCCGTGCTCCAGGCCGCGCTCGCGCGCCAGCTCGGGGCTCACCTCGCAGAACATGGCCGGCTGGAGCTCCGACAGGTACGGCACGAAGCGGCTCATCCCGCCGGCCGTGTGATGCTCAGTGAGACGGTACGTCGTGACGACGTACGGGAACTCGGCCCGCTCATTGTGCTCGTTCCCCGCCCGCCGGAAGCACTGCCTGGCCGGGTTCGACTCCTGGGCGTAGAGGGGATTCGAGATGGGCGATTCGTCGGGCTCGTAGTGGGTGGGAAGCGGCCCGTCGACGACGCCGGCCGGGACGAACAGCCAGCCGCGGCCGTCGGGCTGCATGATGAAGGGGTGATGGCCGGCGATGGCGGCCTGAGCCTTGGCGCCCTCGGGCGGCCGGTAGTCGGGCCGCTTGTCGGG
>DATAEI010000014.1:0-4510 GCA_036258075.1 Gaiellales bacterium | reverse complement strand
AAGGTCTTGCCGTTGTGGAACTCGACGCCCGGCCGCAGCTTCACCTCGTACTCGGTGGCGTCGGCGTTCGCGTTCATCTCGAGCGCCAGCCCTGGGCTCGTCGTCAGGTCGGGGTTCTGGACGAACAGCGGATCGAACAGGTTCTGCACCCGCGACTCGTCGATCGGCGTCACGCCGGCGTAGGGGTTCAGCGTCTCGGCCGTGCCGCCGCCGACGAACCCGGCGCGGATCGTGCCGCCCCGGACCGGCTTGCCGCCGCCGGTCGAGGCCGCCCCGCCGCTGCCGCCGCCGCCGCTACCGCCGCAGGCGGCCGCGAGAAGCGGGGACATGCCGACCATGCCCGCGGCGGCGCCGCGCAGCAGGGTGCCGCGCGACAGGCGGTAGCCGTCGGTCTCGGTGCCCGAGGGCGCGTGGGAGTCGTTCGGGTCGGTCACCGTTTCCTCCAGATCGTGGCTCCAGCGGGGTCGCATCGTCCACTCTCGCACACGCGGTGGACGAGGTGAAGTGGCGCAGGCGACAATGCCGCAGCGCGCTCGAACGGCCGTCGCAGCGACGCGAATTGGCTGCTCTTGCGGGACGCCGCTCCGGCCAAGGGGGCGGTATGCTATCAGACCAATCTGACGCCGACAGAAAAGGGAAAAGCCACCGTGGAAGGAACGCTGCTCGCCTCGAATCTCGGGTTCCCCGAGGGCCCCGTCGTGATGCCGGACGGGTCGATCGTGATCTGTGACGGCAACATCGGGGAGCTCCTCCGCTGGGACGGCTCCGCGATGTCGACGTTCGCGACCACCGGCGGCTCGCCGTGGGGCGCGGTGCTCGGCTCGGACGGCGCCGTGTACGTCACGCAGGGCGGGAACGTCCCGGGCAACCCCGATCAGAGCGCGGTCCCGGGGATCCAGCGCGTGAACCAGGACGGCTCTGTCGAGATGCTCGCGACCGAGATCGGAGGCCACACGCTCGCCGGCCCCAACGACCTGGCCTTCGGCTCCGACGGGCGGCTGTGGTTCACCGATTCGGGCACCGAGCAGGACGACCGGTTCGCCGAGGCGGATCGCGCGCCGGGCCGGCTCTTCGCGCTCGGCTCCGGCGGCGCGGGCGAGTTCCTGATGGAGCGGGCCGGCGTCTATCCCAACGGGATCGCGTTCGATGCCCAGGGGCGGCTCTACTGGACCGAGTCCGCCGCCCACCGCGTCTGCCGCATGGAGAACGGCGAGGCGACGACGTTCGCCCAGCTCTCCGACGGCCACGTGCCCGACGGCATGGCGTTCGCGGCCGACGGCCGCGCGTTCGTGTGCACGACGATCTCGGGCGGCGTGACCGTGCTCTCGGCCGAGGGCGACGTGCTGGAGGAGATCTCGCTGGGCGAGCACGCCACGAACTGCATCTTCGACGGCGCGACGCTCTACGTCACGGCGACGAAGGTGGCCGAGATCCACGCCGACCAGCGGACGGGGTCGTTCTGGAGCGTCGCGACCGACGCGACCGGTGGGCTGCCGCTCGTGCAGGGCAAGCTCTAGGCCTACCCGCCCGCGACCGCGACGCGCTCGCCCGTTGCGACCGAGCGCTCGGCGGCAAGCAGCGTGGTGAGCGTGCCGAGCGCGTCCTCCGGCGAGCAGGCGATCGCCGCCTGGCCCCCGCCGGAGGCCGCGTCGAGGAACCGCGCAATCGACGCGCGGCGGGCGTCGACGGCAGCCGTGGCGTCGACCTCCGCCCCACGCGACCGCCCGTGCACGCGCACGGGCCTGGCCATGTCGAGCCGGAGCGCGACGTCAGCGGCCATGACGTCGAGTGAGTAGACCGGCGGATCCTGCGCGTTTGTCCAACCCAGGGCGACGATGCCGAGCCCGCCCCCGGCGAAGCGCATGACGACCCCGACGGCGTCGTCCAGGCCCGGCGCCCCGCCGGCCGCCGTCGCGAGAAGGCCGGCGGCGGACGATGCCTGCACCTCGACGACCGGCCCCGCCACGGAGCGCTGGAGGTCGATGTAGTGGCTCGCGAGCTCGAAGAGGACGCCGCCGCTCGCGCGTGCGTCCTCGAACCAGCTGCTCGTCCGGCCGCGCTGGGCCGGCCCGATCCCGCGGCTCACGACGAGGCCCGGCGGATCCCCGCCCAGCTCGGCGCGGATCCTGTCCATCACCTCGATGCTCCGCCACTGGTACCCGACCGCGCACACCACGCCGCTCTTCCGCCACGCCGCGACGATCGCCTCGCCGTCGGCGGCCGTTCTCGCAAGCGGCTTCTCGAGATAGACCGGGAGGCCGCGCTCGAACGCCGGCGCCGCGGCCGCGAGATGCGCTCCCGGAGGCGTGCACACGAACACGGCGTCCAGCCGCTCGGCCGCCAGCATCTCCCCCACCTCGCTGTACACCGCCGCGCCGCCGGCGGCGGCAGCCGTCTCCTCGGCGACCGCGACGTTCAGATCGCAGACCGCGGCCACGCTCGTCCCGGGCATCTCGGCCAGGATGCCCAGATGGCTGCGGGCGATCGCGCCGGCCCCGACGAACCCGACCCTCATTCGTCGCCCGACCGGACGAGGAACTGGTACTGGACGCCACCGCTCGACTCGCCGTCCGTCCAGATCATCTGGGCGGTGCCCGACGGAAACGGCGGCCACGAGACGGTCACCCCGCGCGCCTCGAGCAGGTCGCGCACCTCCTCCAGATCGTCCACCTCGAACGCGATGTGCTCGATCCGGGCCTGCTCACCGCGCCCCAGCCGCCGCTCGCGGGCCGCCTTGTCGCGCACCTCGATCAGCTCGACGCTCGGATCGCCGCACGGGTAGTAGCGGGCGAAGCTCTCGTCGTTCTCGTTCGTGCGGCCTAGCGTCAGCCCGAGGGCCTCGAGCTGGGCGACGTGCGCTGAGATGTCGTCCACCACGATCCCAACATGGTCGATCCGGCGCAGCTTCACGACAGCTCGAGCAGCACCTTGCCGAGCTTCCCCGGCGCGCGGACGTGGTCGAGGGCGTCGGCCGCCGCGTCCAGCGGGAACACCCGGTCGACGAGCGCGGTCGCTGCACCCGAACCGAAGAGCGGCACCACCCGCCGCCCGAACTCCTGGACGAGCTCGGCCTTCTCCTCCGGCGGACGCGACCGCAGCGTCGTTCCGATGAGGCGCGCGCGCCGGGTCATCAGATCGCGAAGCACGATGGCCGCCTCGTCGCCAGGCTTCCCGGCGACGACCACGAGCCGGCCGCCGCGTGCCAGCGACTCCATGTTGCCGGCCATGTGCACGGCTCCGACGAGCTCGAGGATGACGTCCGCGCCGCCCAGCTCGCGCACCCGAGCGAACGCCTCGTCCGACCCGAGCGCCTCGGCTCCCAGCTCCGCGACGCGCGGGCGCAGCTCCTCGGAGCGGACGCTCGCAACGACGGTCGCCCCCATCGCGGCGCCAATCTGGATGGCCGCCGTCCCCACGCCGCCGTTCCCGCCGTTCACGAGCAGCACGTCGCCGCCCGCCAGGCCCGCCTGGTCGATGGCGTCGAACGCGGTGAGGAACGCCTGCGGCGCTGCGGCGGCGGTCTGCGCGTCGAGGGCGTCGGGCACGCGAACCAGCTCGCGCTCCGAGGCCAGCACGCGCTCGGCGAGGCCGCCGCCGCCGACCAGGCCGAAGGCCCGGTCTCCGACCGCGAGCGTCGTCACCCCCGCGCCGACGGCCACCACCGGCCCCGCAACCTCGAGGCCGGGGACGTCGGCCGGCCATCCGGGGGGCGGCGGATGCTTGCCCTCGCGCTGGAGCACGTCTGCCGGGTTCACGCCTGCAAACGGTGGCGCCATGACCACCTCGAACCGCCCCGGCTCCGGCTCCGGCCGCTCGCCGATCTCGACCATCTCGCGGCCGCCCACGCCGCGGTAGACGACGCACCTCACGACGCGGGGTACCTGTCGAGCCACCAGCGGGCGATGTCGCGGCGGCGCATGAACGTCACGCCCTGCTGCTTCGTGGCGTGCTCGAGGAACATCCTGAGCGCAGCCGCCCGTGCGGCCTGTCCGCTCCAGCGCGCGTGCACCGCGACGGTCATCATCGTGCGCCGTTCCTCGCCCTCGCGGAGAAGCTCGTCGAGCCCCATGACGCACGTGTCGAGGAAGTCGCGCGGGCTCGCGAAGCCCGGGTTCATCAGGAACCGCGAGTCGTTGTACGTCTTCGAGTACGGGATGACGAGCATCGGCTCGTCGTCGACCACCTCGTAGTAGGGCACGTCGTCGGCCGAGCCCTCCGAGTGGTAGAGGAAGCCGCCGATCTCGCGCAGGAGCCCGCGGGTGTTCTCGCTCGGCCAGCCGCGCGAGTTCCAGCCGTCGGGCCGTGCCCCGAGCACGCGCTCGTAGGTGTCGACGGCCTGCCGGATCAGCGTGCCCTCCTCCGCGCGCGGGTACGTCCAGGCTTCGGTCCAGCGCCAGCCGTGGCCGAGCAGGTCGTGGTCGTGCTCGCGCATCCAGGCCGCGACGGCCGGGTTCAGCTCGAGGGCGACCGCCGCCGCCGACACCGTGACCGGCACCTCGAACGAGTCGAA
>DATAEI010000013.1:0-14958 GCA_036258075.1 Gaiellales bacterium | reverse complement strand
GTCGTCGACGCCGGCGCCGCCGGCCTCCTCGAGTTCGCGCGCGGCGCGTTCGCGGGGCTGCGCGGCGAGGAGGTCGAGGCCCCCATCGAGGCGATCGCCGGGCCGATCGGGCTCGAGGCGGTGCACCTCGAGCAGTCCCGGTACCGCTACTGCACGGCGTTCCTCGTGGAGGGCGACGCCGTCGACCGCGAGACCCTCGAGGCGGCGCTCCTCGCGATGGGCGATTGCCTCCTCGTCGTCGGCGAGGCCCCGCTCGTCAAGGTGCACGTGCACACCGACGACCCCGGCCAGGCGATCTCGGCCGCCGTCGTCATGGGCGCCATCGACCGGGTCGCCATCGCGAACATGCACGTCCAGGCCGAGGAGCGCGAACGTCGTCTCTCCGGCGAGCGCCACCTGAGGGCAATCCCGGGCGGACGGAGGATCGAGGGGCGCATGACCGCCGAGAACACCGCCATCGTGCTCGACTCGACGGCCGACATGCCCGACGCCGCCTCCGTGCATCCCTCGTGGCGCTCGGTGCCGCTCACGATGCGCTTCGGCGACGAGCAGTTCCGTGACGGCGTGGACATCGACGCCACGGCGTTCTACGAGCGCCTGCGGGCCGGCGGCGCCCATCCGTCGACGGCCGCCCCGTCTCCGGGCGCCTATTCCGCCGTCTACGAGGAGCTGGCCGACTTCGCCCATGTCCTCGTCCTCCCCGTGTCCTCGCAGGTCTCGGCGTCGGCCCAGGCTGCCAGGATCGCTGCCGAGACGCCCGAGGCGGGCGGGCGCGTCACGGTGCTCGACGGGCTCACGGTGTCGGCCGGCACCGTCCTTCTCGCCCAGGGCCTGCAGCGCCTCCTCGACGACGGCACCGACATCGACGAGCTGACCGCCTGGTTCACGGCCGCGCGCGACCGCGTGTCGGTGCTGATCTACGTCGACACGCTGGAGTACCTGCGCCGGGGCGGGCGCATCGGCCGCACCTCCGAGATGGTCGGCGGCGCGCTCGGCGTCCGCCCGCTGCTCACGATCCGCGGCGGCAAGATCGAGCCCTACAAGAGGGCGCTCGGTCGGGCGGCGGCGATGCGCGAGTTCGGCCGGTTCCTCGAAGCCGCGGTCCCGGACGGGCGGCCGGCCAGGGTGGGCCTCGCCCATGCCGACGACGCCGCCGGGCTGGAACGCCTGCGCGAGATCGTGCAGCGCTCACGGCCGGACGCCTCGATCGACAGGGTCTGCGAGATCGGGGCGGTCGTCGGTACCCACGGCGGGCCCGGCACGCTGGGGATGCTCGTGCTGGCCGAGGGATGACGCGGGCGTTCGGCGGCGGCCCGGCGCCCGAGGCCGGCTTCCCGCGGCCGCGGTCGGCGCCGTGCCCGGCCCACCTGGACGAGCCCGCCACCTCGCGGACGGCGCTGGCCGACGCGCTCGCCGCACTCCGTCCGCGGCCGGTCGAGACGGTCGGTGACCTGCTCGAGCACGTCCCGTTCCGGCACGAGGACTTCCGCTCGCGCCGCCTGCTGGCGGACATCGGCCCCGGCGAGGAGGCGACGGTCGTGTGCACGGTGGAGCGTGTGCGGCTGCGGCCCACCCGGCGCCGGAATCTCGCGATCGTCGAGGCGGCCGTGCGCGACGAGTCCGGGCCGGGTGTGGCGGTGTGGTTCAACCAGCGCTACCTCGCCAAGAGCCTGAAGCCCGGGATGGTGCTCTCGATTCGCGGCGAGCGTCGCCCGACGATCAGCGCCGAGCTGGTCGTGAAGAGCCACGAGCGGGCGGGGGACGATGCCGACGGGCTTCACACCTCGGGCCTCGTGCCGGTCTATCCGGCGTCCGAGCGGGTGTCGAGCCGGCGGCTCGTGGAGCTCGCCGCCGAGGCCCTGGCGCACAGCGGCGATGAGGTCGACCCGCTCTCGGATGCGGTGAAGGCCCGGCGGCGGCTCCCGCTTCGGCGCGACGCGATCCACGCGAGCCACCAGCCCCGCGATCTCGCCGAGGCGCGGGCCGCCTCGCGGCGCCTGGCCTACGACGAGCTGCATCTGCTCCAGCTCGGGCTCCTGCGCCGGCGGGCTCGGTTCGAGGCCGAGGCCAGCGCCCGGCCGCTCCCGCCGCCCGACGGCCTCGCGGCGGGCTTTGTGAAGGCCCTGCCGTTCGAGCTGACGGACGCCCAGAGCCGCGCGATCGCCGAGATCGACGCCGACCTGGGGCGGGCGGTGCCGATGCGGCGGCTGCTCCAGGGCGACGTCGGCTCGGGGAAGACCGCGGTGGCGGCGTACGCGCTCCTTCGCGCCGTGGAGGCCGGCGGCCAGGGGGCGCTGATGGCGCCGACCGAGACGCTCGCGACGCAGCACCTGATCGGGCTCGCGGCGCTGTGCGAGCCGCTCGGCGTGCGCGTCCTGGGCCTCATGCAGGGGATGGCCGCCCGCGAGCGGCGCGCGGCCGAGGGCGTCCTGCGCTCGGGCGAGCCCGCGGTCGCCGTGGGCACGCACGCGCTCATCCAGGCGGGCGTCGACTACGGCGCGCTCAGCGTCGCGGTCGTCGACGAGCAGCACCGGTTCGGCGTCGAGCAGCGGCGCGCGCTCGAGGAGAAGGCGCGTGCGGGGCCGTCGCCGCACGTCCTGCACATGACGGCGACGCCGATCCCGCGGACGCTCGCGCTGTCGGTCTACGGCGATCTCGAGGTGTCGGTCCTCGACGAGCTGCCGGCCGGCCGCGCGCCGGTGGTCACCCGCGTCCTCAGCCTCGACCGCCGCGACGACGTCTTCGGCCGCATGCGCCGGCTCCTCGACGAGGGCCGCCAGGCGTACGTGGTCTGCCCGCTCGTCACCGAGACCGAGGATGCCCGGGCGGCCGCCGCGGCCGAGTCGGAGGCCGCGCGGCTCGCGAGCGGCGAGCTGGCCGGCTATCGGCTCGAGTGCATCCACGGCCAGATGCCCGTGCCCGAGCGACGCCGGATCATGGAGGCCTTCCGTGGCGGTGAGGTGCAGGTGCTCGTGGCGACGACGGTGATCGAGGTCGGCGTCGACGTCCCCAACGCGACGGTCATGGTGATCGAGCAGGCCGACCTCTTCGGGCTCGCCCAGCTCCATCAGCTGCGTGGCCGCGTCGGCCGCGGCGCGCACGAGAGCTACTGCATGCTCCTCGCCGATCCCGCGACCGACGACGCCCGCGCGCGCCTCGACGCCATGGCGCGCATCTCCGATGGCTTCGAGCTCGCCGACGTCGACCTGGAGCTGCGCGGCGAGGGGGCGCTCCTGGGGCTGCGCCAGAGCGGCGTGCCCGACCTGCGCCACGCGCGCCTGGCGCGCCAGCGCCGGCTCGCCGCCGAGGCCCGAACCGACGCGAAGGCGGCGCTGGCCGCCGACCCTGACATGTCGGGCCCGGCCGCAGCCATCGTCGCCGAGGCCACGCGGCGGGCGTTCGGCGACGTCGACTGGCTGGCGCCGGCCTAGCCGATGCGCATCGTGGCCGGTGAGCGCAAGGGGACGCGGCTGGCGGCGCCTGCGGGCCGGGCGGCCCGGCCGACCTCGGATCGCGTGCGCGAGTCGCTGTTCGCGATCCTGGGCGACGTGGCCGGCGCGGCCGTCCTCGACCCGTTCGCCGGGTCCGGCGCGCTCGGGCTCGAGGCGCTCTCACGCGGCGCCGAGACGGTGGCCTTCTGCGATACCGACCGGCGCGCGCTGGCGGCGGTGCGCGAGAACGCGCTCCGGCTCCGGTACGCTGACCGGTGCACGATCCGCCGGCAGGACGCCCGGCGCCGCCTCGCCGCGGATCGCGCCGCCGGCGTCACGTACGACCTGGTGCTGCTCGACCCGCCCTACGCGATGCTCGCCGATGTGACCGAACAGCTCGAAGCCGACCTCCCCGCGCTCCTCGCGCCGGGCGGCCGTGCCGTGCTCGAGCGGCGGGCCTCCGATCCGGCGCCGGAGCCCGGGCTCGAGCTGGATGCGGAGCGCACCTATGGCGACACGGCGATCACGGTGTGGCGGCGTGGCTGAGCTCGTCGCCGTCTGCCCGGGCACCTACGACCCGGTGACCTCCGGCCATCTGGACATCATCCGCCGGGCGGCCGGCATCTTCGACCGCGTGATCGTCGCGGTGGTTCGTGCACCTCAGCACAAGCGCACGATGTTCACCCTCGATGACCGGATCGGCTTCATCCAGGAGTCCCTGGGGGGCACGCCGAACGTCACCGTGGAAGGATTCGCCACGCTCGTCGTGGAGTTCGCGCGCGAGCGCGGCGCCCAGGCGATCGTGAAGGGCCTGCGGGCCGTGTCCGACTTCGAGTGGGAATTCCAGATGAACAACCTGAACCGGGGCATGGCCCCGGAGATCGAGACGATGTACCTCATGGCTTCACCGGAGTACAGTTTCCTCTCGTCCCGCGGCGTGCGCGAGATCGCGGCGTTCGGCGGCTCGGTTGCGCAGTACGTGCCCGAGCCCGTCGCCCGCCGGCTCGCGGAGCTGCACGCGGCGGGCGAGCTCTAGCGAGACGGAGGGAGTAGCACCTTGGATGTCCTCGTGCTGATCGACAAGCTGGACGAGCTGGTGCAGAACGCCAAGGGCGTGCCGCTGTCCCAGGACCAGGTCCGCGTGGACCGCGAGGAGATCTGGGAGATCATCGATCAGATGCGCTCCACGATCCCCGAGGAGATCAAGCAGGCGCGCTGGATCGTGAAGGAACGCCAGGAGATGCTGGCGGAGGCCAAGCGGGAGGCGGAGCGCCTCATCGCGGAGGCCCGCGAGCAGGCGGCCCGGGAGGCCTCCCAGCAGGAGGTCGTGAAGCTGGCCGAGCGCCAGGCGGAGGAGGTGCTCGCCGAGGCGCGCCGCCAGGATCGCTCGATCCGGCACGGAGCCGAGGACTACGCCGACGGCATCCTCGAGAACCTGCACCACAACCTGGGCAAGATCATGGACGCGCTCGAGCGCGGCCGTGCGCAGCTCGCGTCGAAGTCCGACGACCGCGAGGGCGCCGCGACGGTGGATCACGAAGAGCCCCAGTTCCAGTAGCACCATGGCGGGGCCGACGGTCGACCTGCGCGCGCTCGATCTGCGCCCGGGCGAGGTCCGCCGGACCGAGCTCGAACTGCCGCAGGCGCCGCTTCGCATGGGCGGGCAGGAGTACGTCGTCGACCCGCCCGTGCTGCGGGCCTGGCTCGACCTCCAGGGCGTCCCGGGCGGCGTCTACCTGAAGCTGCGGTTCGAGGCCGACGTCCGCGGCCCCTGCTTTCGCTGCCTCGACGACGCCGCCGTTCACGTCGTGGTCAAGGCGACCGAGTATCACGAGTCGGGTGGGGGCGAGGAGCTGCGGTCGGACTACGTCGACGACGAGGAGCTGCACGCCGAGGCATGGGCCCGCGACGCGCTCGTCTTCGCGCTTCCGCCCAAGATCCTGTGCCGGCCGGAATGCGTCGGTCTCTGCCCGCGCTGCGGCGTCCGGCTCGAGGAGGGAGTCGAGCACTCGTGCGGCGAGGAGGAGGCCGATCCGCGCTGGGAGAAGCTGCGGAGCCTGAGGGACTCGGGGGTCGAGATCGATCATCTATAGTTTCCCGCCGATGGCCGTCCCCAAGAAAAAGACGTCGAAGGCGCGGCGCGACAAGCGGCGTGCGACGCACAGCATCTCCGCCCCGTCGCTGACGCTCTGCCCGCAGTGCCACAAGCCCGTGCGTCCGCACCACGCCTGCCGGGAGTGCGGCCATTACCGCGGCCGCGAGGTCGAGCCCCTCCGCGAGGAAGCTCCCTAGGAGCAGTCTGTGCAGACGGTCGCCGTCGACGCGATGGGCGGCGATCGCGCCCCTCATGAGGTGGTCGCCGGGGCGATCGAGGCCGCGCGCGAGGAGGTGCACGTGCTGCTGGTCGGCCGGCCCGAGGAGCTCGAGGCCGAGCTCGCCACGCATCCATCGTCGCCGCGCGTCGAGATCGTTGCGGCGTCCGACGTCATCGGGTCCTCCGACGAGCCCGCGGCCGCCGTGCGCGGGAGGCCCGACTCGTCGCTCGTGCGCGCCTGCCGGCTCGTGCGCGAAGGCGCGGCCGGCGCCGTCGTCTCGGCGGGGCCGACGGGCGCGATGCTCGCGGCATCGCTCGTCCACATCGGGCGCCAGCGCGGCATCCTGCGCCCCGGGATCGCCGTTCCGCTGCCCGCCCGCGGCAACCCCTGCGTCCTGATCGACTCCGGCGCCAACCCCGACGCGCGGCCCGAGCACCTGGCCCAGTTCGGGGCGATGGGTGCGGAGTTCGCGAGCGACGTGCTCGGCGTGGAGCGCCCGCGGGTGGGCCTGCTCTCGATCGGCGAGGAGGCGTCGAAGGGGAACCAGCGCACGGTGGAGGCGCACGCGCTGCTCTCGGCGGCCCCCGACCTCGATTTCGCGGGAAACTGCGAGGGCCGCGACGTCCTGACCGGCGAGTTCCAGGTCGTCGTCGCCGACGGGTTCGCGGGAAACGTGCTTCTGAAGGGGCTCGAGGGCGCGGCGGCGTCGATGTTCTCGGAGATGCGGCGCGCTGCGGCGACGAGCCTCCGGGCCAAGATCGGCGGCATGCTCCTGCGGCCGGCGCTGGTCGACCTGCGGAAGCGCACCGACCCTGAGGTGTACGGCGGCGCCTACCTGCTGGGCGTGCGCGGCCTCGTCATCATCTGCCACGGGAACGCCGGCCGGCGCGGGATTGCGAACGCGATCCGGTACGCCGCGCTCGGTCTCGACGCCGACGTCGTCGGCCGTGTGGGCACCCGCGCGTCGGCGGCCGCTCCAGGGTCCGACTTGCAGCCGGAAGCCGCGGCCAATACAGTCTCCGGCGTCGCATCCCCTGAGACTGGAGACCCAAGCGCATGAATCGTGAGGAGGCACTCGAGCGAGTCCGCAGCATCCTGGTGGAGCAGCTCGGAGTGGACGAGGAGCAGGTGACCGAAGACGCGTCGTTCCAGGGCGACCTCGACGCGGATTCGCTCGACCTCGTGGAGCTGATCATGGAGCTCGAGGACCAGTTCGGCCTCAAGATCTCCGACGAGGATGCACAGCAGATCGCGACCGTCGGGCAGGCGGTCGATTACGTCGTTTCCCATAGCTGACCCGCCTGGCTCCACGAGCAGGCTGCGCGAGCTGATCGACGGCCTTCCGGCTGACGTCCGGGAGGCCGTCTTCACGCACTCGTCCTGGGTGACGGAGCGGGTGAAGACCTACGAGCGGCTGGAGTTCCTCGGCGACGGCGTGCTCGGGCTCGCGATCGCCCACCACCTCTACCGGCGCCTGCCCGACCGGGCCGAGGGCGAGCTGGCACGCGCGCGGGCCCACATCGTCTCCGGCGAGAGCTGCGCCGCCGTGGCCGATGCGCTGGGGCTGGCACGCGATTTGACGGCACGCGCGGAGGCGCTGGGGGCGAGCGACGCGGCCGTGGTCATCGAATCGCCGGCGGTGCGGGCCGCCGTCGTGGAGTCGGCGATCGGCGCGTGCTTCCTCGAGCACGGCTTCGAGCGCGTCGCCGATGCCGTCGTGGACGCCTTCGCCGCCCGCGTCGAGTACGCGCTGGTCGAGCACGTCGACTACAAGACCGTGCTCCAGGAGGAGCTCGCACGTCTGGACCGGTCGGTAACGTACGTCGTTGCCGAGACCTCGGGCCCGGCCCATCAGCGTTCGTACACGTCGGCGGCGATGGTGGGAGGGCGTGAGCTCGGACGCGGCTCCGGCTCGAGCAAGAAGGCGTCGGAGCAGCGCGCGGCCCGGCAGGCGCTCGAGGCGCTCCGGGCGTCGTAACCGGAACCCACGTACGACGAAGGCGAGGCCGATGTACCTGAAGGCGCTGCGGATGCGGGGATTCAAGTCGTTCCCGGGAAGCGTCGAGCTGGAGTTCGACCACGGCATCGCTGTCGTCGTCGGGCCCAACGGGTCGGGCAAGTCCAACATCGCCGACGCGCTCCAGTGGGCGATGGCCGTGTCCTCGCCCGTCCAGCTGCGCGCGCCCACCGGCATGGACGTCCTCTTCGCCGGCTCCGACTCGCGTCCGCCCGCCGGCGTCTGCGAGGTCGAGCTCGTGCTCGACAACGAGTGCGGCACGCTGCCCCTGGAGTTCAGCGAGGTGTCGGTCATGCGCCGGCTCGATCGCGGCGGCGAGAGCGAGTACCTCCTGAACCGCGCCCGCGTGCGCCGCCTGGACGTCCTCGAGCTCCTCTCCGATACCGGCCTCGGCCGCGAGATGCACTCGGTGATCGGCCAGGGGAAGGTCGAGGAGATCCTGCTCTCGAAGCCGCACGAGCGGCGCCGGTTCGTCGAGGAGGCGGCCGGCCTCGGCAAGTACCAGCGCCGGCGCGTGCGCGCCGAGTCCAAGCTCGCTCGCGTGGCCTCCGAGCTCGAGCGGGCACGCGACCTCGAGCGGGAGGTGAAGGGCCGGCTGCGGCCGCTGGCGCTCCAGGCGACGGCCGCCGAGCGCGCCGCGAAGCTGGGCGCCGAGATCGCGTCCGGCCGGATCACGCTGCTCACCTCCGACGCCCTGGCCGAGGGCGCCCGGGTGGCCTCCGACCGCGCGCGGCTCGACGCGGTCACCGCCGACCGCGACCAGGCGGACGCCGGCCTCGCCGAGCTCGGCGCCCGCCGCGCCAAGGCCGAGGCGGAGCTGACGGGCCTGGCGACCGCGCAGGAGCGGGCCGGACATGCGTTCTATGCCTTCGAGACGGCGCGCGAGCGGTTCGGACTGGCCGTCGAGGGGCTCAGCCGCACCCGCGCCGCCCTCGCGCGCGCCGCCGAGCGGCGCCGGGCCGCGGCGGGGAGGCTCAGCGCCGACGCCGAGCGGCTCACCCATGAGCGCGACCACGCCGCCGAGGCGGCCGCGGCCGCCTCCCGGGAGGCCGGGGAGCTGGCCGCCGCCGACACCGGCGCCGCGGCCGAGGCCGCCGCCGCGGCCGAGGCGGCTCTGGGGGCGATGATGGAGGCCCGTCGAGGCCTCGCCGAGGCTCAGGGCCAGGCTGCGACCGCCGGCCGCGAGGCCGACGCGTCGGCCCGCCGGGCGGGAGAGCTGCGCGATCGCACCGCCCAGCTGCGCGCGAGCCGCGACGAGCGCCGTCAAGCTCTCGCCGAGGCCGAGACGGCCGCCGGCGCCGCCGAGGCGGCCGGCGCGGCCGCAACCGCGCGCTCCGCGGAGTGCGAGCGCCGTGCGGCGGAGGCCAGGGCAGGGGCCGATGAGGCTGCCGTCGCCGAGCGCGACGCCCGCGCCGCCGCCGCCGACGCGCGCAGCCGGTTCGACGTGCACCGCACCCGGGTGGACGCCCTGGACGCCGCGATCTACCGCGGCGAGGGGCTGTCGCCGGCGGCCCGGGCGCTCAAGGCCGCGGGTGCCGAGCTGATCATGTCGGGCATCGACGCTCACGCGGGCTACGAGCGCGCGGTCGCGGCGGCGCTCGGCTGGAGGGCCGGCGCCGTGGTCGCCGAGCGGATCGACCACGCCCTCGACCTCCTCGGCGCCGCGGAGGGCGAGGGTGAGGTGGCGGTGGTGCTCAGGCAGGCGCGCCCGCTCGAGCCGACGCTTCCGCCGTCGCCGGGAGCGCGCCCGCTGCGCGAGGTCGCCGATGTGCGCGACCCGGCCGCTGCCCGCCTCATCGACGGCGTGTGGCTCGTCGACGACCTGAGCGCGGTCGAGCAGGGAGTGGCGGTCACCCGCGATGGGGCCGGGTTCGACGCCGACCGGGGCGAGCTGTGGCGCTCGGCCGACGCAGGCGAGGCGGCCTGGATGGCTGCCCGGGCAGAGCGCGACCGGCTCGCGGCTGCCCTCCAGGACGACGAGCGCGCCGCCGCGAGCGCCGAGGCGCAGGCCGAGCGGGCTGCCGCCGCCGCGGCGGCGACCGCTGCGGCCGAGGCGGCGGCGCGGGCCGAGCTCGGCGCCGCCCAGACGGCGCTCGCCGCCGCCCAGGCGCAGGCCCGGGAGGCGGCCGGCCTGCGCGACGCGCTCGCCGACGAGCTCGCGCGCGGTGACGCCGCGGCCGACATGGCCGCCCACGACCTCGAGGTCGAGGAGCGCCGCGGCGCCGACCTCCAGGCGGCCGTGGCGAGCATCGACGAGGTGGTGACGCGCCGCCGTGCGGAGGCCGAGGCGGCCGACGAGCGGCACGCTGCGCTCGAGGCGCGGAGGCGGGAGCTCGCCGACGAGGCGAGCGCGCGAGCAGCGCGGATGGCGTCGCTGGCCGAGCGGGCCGAGCGGCACTCCGCCGACGCCGATCGCGCCGCGGCTGCGGCCGCTCGGGCGGCCGAGGGTGCGGAGCGTGCGCTTCGGCTCGCGGCCGAGGCGGAGGCGGAGGATGCCCCGGCGGGACGCGCGATCGCGACCGCCACCGCAGCCGCTGCGGCCGCCGAGCGGCTCCGAGCGCCCGCCCGGGCCGGGATCGACGAGATCGAACGGAGGGCGTCGGAGCTCTCCGCCGAGCTTCATGCGTGCGCCGCCGCCGAGGCCGCAGCCCAGGCGCGTGCCCGCGATGTGGCGGCCGCCCTCACCGAGATCGAGGTGTCGCTGGCGCGAAGCGGCGAGCGGATCGACGAGATCGAACGGCGCCGGGCGGCGCTTCGAGCCGAGTACGCGCTCGAGCAGCCCGAGCTGGCGGAGCCGCTTCAGCCCGACGAGGCGGCGGCCGCCGCGGCCCGGCTCGAGCGGCTCGAGCGGCGGCGCGAGAGCCTCGGCGCCGTCAACCCGCTCGCTGCCGAGGAGTACGAGGAGGCCAAGGGCAGGGCCGACGAGCTCTCCGACCAGTGCGCCGACCTGGAACGGTCGCTGCGCGAGCTCCGCGGGCTGATCCGCGACCTCACGCACACCATCGACCGCCGCTTCGCCGAGACGTTCTCGGCCGTCGCCAAGAACTTCGGCGAGGTCATCGGCACGCTCTTCCCCGGCGGCTCCGGGCGCCTGCGCCTGACCGACGACGACGTGGTCTCCGCCGCCCCGCCCGAGCCGGCGGAGGACGGTGCCGAGGTCCCGGCCGAGCCGAAGCCCGAGCCCGGCATCGAGCTCGAGGTGCGGCCCGCGGGGAAGCGGATCGAGGCCCTGTCACTGCTTTCGGGCGGCGAGAAGGCCCTGACGGCGATCGCCTTCCTGTTCTCGCTGCTTCTCACGAAGCCGTCGCCGTTCTACCTGCTCGACGAGGTCGAGGCCGCTCTCGACGACGCCAACATCGAGCGCTTCCTCGACCTCCTGCGCGCCTACCAGGACAGGGCCCAGTTCATCGTCGTCACCCACCAGCGGCGGACGATGGAGATCGCCGACGTGCTCTACGGCGTGACCATGGCGGGCGACGGCGAGTCACGCGTCCTCTCGCGCCGCGTGCCCGCCGACGGGCCGCACGCGGTCAGCGCCTGATCCAGTCCCACAGGGCGTCATCGACCTCGACAGCTCCGCGCAGCTCCGCCGCATCACGGCGCTCGCGGCTCGCGTCGCCCGGGAACCGCCGCCCGTCCAGGAGGCGGCGGAGACGCGCGGCGGCGTCCGACCGCGGCTCCGCGAGCAGCGCGACGGCGGCGAACCCGGGCGTCTCCGAGACCGCCCCGACGAGGAGCTCGACGAGCACCGCGAGGGCGAACCCCTTATGGGCCTGGTCGCCGCCGAAGGGCCGGATACCGGCGCGGCCGGCGATGATCTCGGCCGGGTCTGCCTCCGGCGAGCCGTCCGCGCGCACGCCGGCGCCTGCCGGAAGCGGCTCCCCGGCGGCGGCCGCCGCGAGGACAGCGCCGAACGTGATGCGGCCCATCGAAACGTCGACCACGGCCGCAGGAGCCCCCGGCACGGCCAGGCAGAGCGGGCTCGTCGCCAGCGCCGGCGGGCCGCCGTCGGGGTGCGCGACCCTGGCGGGCGACGTGGCGGTGAGAAGGCAGACGAGCCCGCGCTCCGCGACCCGCTCCGCGAACCACCCCAGCCGCCCGGTCGGGAAGCAGCCGTCAACGACGACCAGCCGCGCGCCGCCGGGCGGGATCCCGCACTCGGCGTCCAGCGCGTCGGCCAGGGCGACGTAGCCGACGGCGCCGGCGGCGTCCCACACGGCCATCCCGTCGGCGCGGCTGCGAAGCCTCGCACGGGCCGCCGGGTCGAGCCCGGGCCGGCCCGCGAGCCACCGCAGCCGCTCGAGCCCGTGGGTCGCCGCCCCGCGCAGCTCGGCGTCGACGTAGTGGTCACCCACGATCGCCGCGGTGCGCGCGTCGAATCCGAGGCCGGCGAGGCGCGCAGCCACCGCCGCGCGCAGATCGTCGAGGGTGACCTCGGTCATCGGGCGACCGTAGCAGCCGCACCACGCCGGTACGATCCCGGCCCGTGGCGCGCACCTGGCAGGAGATGTTCCGGACCGGAGACGACGAGCCGATCCCGGCCGCGGAGGCCGACGAGCCGTCGGGGCTCTTTCGCCGGCTGCGCGACTCGATCTCGCGCAGCCGCCGGGCGATGGCCCAGCAGCTCGCCGCGGCGGTGCTCGACCCGTCCGACGACGAGGTCTGGGAGCGGCTCGAGGAGGCGCTGATCCACGCGGACTGCGGCGTCCCCGCCACGGTCGCGGTGATCGAGCGCCTCGAGGCCGAGGCCGCCGCGGGCAGCCTGGCGACCGCAGACCAGCTGGCGTCCCGGCTCCAGGAGGTGATCGCCGAGCTCATGACGCCGGAGGGCGACTCGCGCATCGACATCTCACATGCCCCCTCGGTGCTGCTGGTGAGCGGGGTCAACGGCACAGGCAAGACCACGTCGATCGGCAAGATCGCCTGGCACCTGCGCGAGGCCGGGCGCACGTGTGTGATCGGGGCGGCCGACACGTTCCGGGCCGCCGCGGGCGAGCAGCTCGAGACGTGGGCCGACCGGGCGGGCGCCGACTTCGTCGGGTCGCAGTCGGGGGCCGACCCCGCCGCCGTGGCGTTCGACGCGGTGGCCGCCGCGGAGTCGCGCGGCCGCGACGTCGTCATCGTCGACACCGCCGGCCGGCTGCATACGCAGGGGCACCTGATGGAGGAGCTGCGCAAGATCCACCGGGTGATCGGCCAGCGGCTCGAGGGCGCCCCGCACGAGGTGCTGCTCACCATCGACGCCACGACCGGGCAGAACGGGCTCCAGCAGGCCCGCCTCTTCGCCGAGGCGGTGGACGTCACCGGGATCGTGCTGACCAAACTCGACGGGACGGCCAAGGGCGGCATCGTGCTCGCCATCACCCACGAGCTCGGGATCCCGGTGAAGCTGGTCGGAGTCGGAGAGGGGATCGAGGATCTGCGCCCGTTCGACGCCCGCGACTTCGCGCGGGCGCTCTTCTCGGGTGAGGCGTAGTGGCCGATCTCCGGCCGTCCGCCGGCGACCGGTTCGCCGTCGCCCGGCTCGGCGAGATCGCAGAGATCAGCGACGGCCGCCTCCCATGGCGGCCGGTGGGCCACCACCTCGGCATCAGGGCGTTCGGCGTGAGCGCGTGGGCGGCGGCCGCTGCGGGCGACCGGGTCATCAACGAGCATGACGAGGCCGGCGATGCCGAGGAGCTCTACCTCGTGCACCGGGGCCGGGCAACGTTCGAGCTCGCCGGCGAGCGCATCGATGCCCCCGCGGGCACGGTCGTGTTCGTCCCACCGGGCGTGATGCGAACGGCGTTCGCCGTCGAGCCCGGCACGACGATCCTGGCGATCGGCGCGACTCCGGGTGAGGCGTACGAGCCGGACGGATGGGAGCTCTTTGCGCCGGTCGCGCGGGCCTATCGGGCCGGCAGCCACGAGCAGGCGATCGACGCCGGCCGGGCGATCGTCGAGGCCAATCCGCAGTTCCCGATGCTGGCGTACGTCCTGGCGGTCTGGGAGACCCAGGCCGGCCGCACGGAGCAGGCGCTCGATCACCTTCGGGCGGCCATGGTCTCTCCGCGCGTGCGACGGCTTGCGGCCGCCGACGTGCATCTCGACCCGCTCCGCGGCGAGCCCACGTTCCCGGAGCTCCTCAGGCCCGGCTCCTAGGCCGCCGGATCAGGGATCGCCCGCGCCGAGACGGTCTACGCTTCGCTGATGTTCGACTCCCTCTCCGATCGACTCGGCGCGACTCTCGACGGCCTCCGCGTCCAGGGCCGGCTGAGCGAGGACGACATCAACCGCGCCATGCGCGAGATTCGCCTCGCGCTGCTCGAGGCCGACGTCAACTTCGGCGTCGTCCGCGAGTTCGTCGCCGCGGTGAAGGAGCGGGCGCTCGGCGCCGGCGTCATGCAGAGCCTCACGCCGGGCCAGCAGGTGATCAAGATCGTCCACGAGGAGCTGACCTCGCTCATGGGGTCGGCGGGCTCGGGGCTCTCGTTCTCGAACCGGCCGCCGACGGTGATCCTGATGGCCGGCCTCCAGGGCTCCGGCAAGACGACGGCCTGCGGGAAGCTGGCGCGCCTGCTCGCCAAGCAGAAGCGCAGCCCGGCGATGGTGGCCTGCGACCTCCAGCGCCCAGCCGCCGTCCAGCAGCTCCAGACGCTCGGGAAGTCGCTCCAGGTTCCCGTGTTCGACCAGGGCGTCGACGCCGACCCGGTCAAGGTCGCCGCATGGGGCGTCGAGCAGGCCCGCGCGCAGGGCCGCGACGTGGTGATCGTCGATACCGCCGGCCGCCTCCACGTCGACGAAGAGCTGATGGGCCAGCTCGTGCGGATCAAGGACGCGGTGAAGCCCCACAACGTGCTGCTCGTCCTCGACTCGATGACGGGCCAGGACGCGGTCTCGGTCGCCGAGCGGTTCGCCGAGGCGGTCGACTACGACGGCGTGATCCTGACGAAGCTCGACGGCGACGCTCGCGGTGGCGCCGCGCTGGCGGTGCGCTCCGTGACCGGCAAGCCGATCAAGTACGTGTCGGTCGGCGAGAAGCTCGACCAGCTCGAACCGTTCCACCCTGACCGCATGGCCTCGCGAATCCTCGGCATGGGCGACGTGATGTCGCTCATCGAGAAGACGCAGCAGAACATCGACGTTGCCGAAGCGCAGGCGCTGGAAAAGAAAGTTCGTTCGCAGTCCTTCGACATGGAGGACTTTCTGAACGAGA
>DATAEI010000012.1:0-2988 GCA_036258075.1 Gaiellales bacterium | reverse complement strand
CCAGCGGGTGCTCGCCGATGCAGACCGGCTGATGGCCGAGGCCGGCGTCACGCCGGCGGATCTCGACCTTGTCGTCGCGGGCACCGGGCCGGGCACGTTCACGGGCCTTCGCATCGGCCTGGCCGCTGCGCGGGCGCTCGGGTTCGCGCTCGGCATCCCGGTGAAGGGCGTCTCGACGCTGGACGCCCTCCTGGCCGGAGCGGACGTGGAGGTGGCATGTGTCGACGCCCGCCGTGGCGAGGTGTTCGCCGCCGGCGCGGGCATCGAGCCGCAGGCGATCGCGCCGGAGGAGCTCGCCGCGCGGCTGCCCGCCGGAACGCTCTGCGCGGGCGACGGGGCGATCCGCTACCGCGACCGCCTGGGCGGGCTTGAGATCCCCGCCGACGACTCGCCCCTGCACGTCCCGTGGGCCCGCCACCACGCCGCCCTCGCGGACACGGCCGGCCCGCCGGAGCCGCTCTACCTCCGCGCGCCCGACGCCGACCGAGCGCTCGCAGCGAGGGCCGCCTCATGATGACGGCCGTCGAGCTGCGCCGCCTGCGCACGTCGGATCTCGACCGCATCGAGGAGCTCGAGCGGGAGAGCTATCCGACGCCGTGGTCGCGGTCGATGTTCGCGGGCGAGCTCGCCAAGCCGAGCGGCATCTGCCTCGGCGCGTTCCAGGGCGCCGACATGCTCGGGTATCTCATCGTCGCCCGCTACGTCGACGCCTGGCACATCATGAACGTCGCAGTCGACCCGATCTGGCGCGGCCGCGGCGTGGCCCGGACGCTGCTCGACCGGCTCTTCGAGCTCACGGTCGACGACCCGGATCGCGGCTACACGCTCGAGGTGCGGGTGTCGAACGCCGTCGCCATCCACCTGTACGAGTCGCTGGGCTTCGTCACGACAGGCGTCCGCCGGGGCTACTACACCGACAACCGGGAGGATGCGCTCATCATGTGGAAGGACGCGGAGCCGCCGGTGTGATCCTGGGCATCGAGACGTCGTGCGACGAGACCGCCGCCGCCGTCGTGTCGCCGGACGGGGTCGTCCTCTCCAACGTCGTGAGCTCCCAGGCCGCGCTGCATGCCCCGTACGGCGGCGTCGTGCCCGAGGTGGCGTCGCGGCGGCACCTGGAGCTGGTCGTCCCTGCGGTCGAGCGCGCCCTCGCCGACGCAGGGATCGGGCTCGAGGCGATCGACCGGGTGGCGGTGACCGAGGGGCCGGGCCTCATCGGCGCCCTCCTGGTCGGGCTCTCGGCTGCGAAGGCGATCGCGTTCGCGCGCCGGCTGCCGCTCGTCCCCGTCGACCATCTGCACGGCCATGTGGCGGCGCTCTACCTCGCGCCGGAGCCGCTCGACCCGCCGTTCCTGGCGCTCCTGGCGTCCGGCGGGCACACGCTCCTGGCGACGGTCGAGGACCGGACCGGCATGGCGGTGATCGGGCGCAGCCTGGACGACGCCGCCGGCGAGGCCTTCGACAAGGGCGCCCGGCTCCTCGGGCTGGGCTATCCGGGCGGCGCAGCGCTCGAGCGCCTGGCCGCGGCGGGCGACCCGGCGGCGCACAGATTCCCGGCCGCGATGGTCGGAAGGCCCGGGCACGACTTCTCGTTCAGCGGCCTCAAGACGGCGCTCGCCCGGGCCGTGCGCGACGAGGTCGCGGACCCGGCGGACCTCGCGGCGTCCTACCAGGCGGCGATCGTCCGCGCGCTCGTCGGCCGGGCTGCGGAGGCCGTCGAGGCGACCGGCGCGCGCACGCTTGCGATCGTCGGCGGGGTCGCCCGGAATTCGGTGCTCCGCGAGGCGGCCGCGCGCCGGTGCGCAGAGCTGGGTGTCGGGCTCGCGCTCGCGCCGCCCGAGCTGTGCTCCGACAACGCGGCCATGATCGCCTCGGCGGCGCGCTACACGACGCCGCTCGCCTTCCCCGAGTACCTGTCCCGCGACGCCTACGCCACCGCCGCGTGAGCGTCGAGGTGCGCATGATGACGGCGGCCGGCTGCCATCTGTGCGACGAGGCCGCCGCGGTGCTCGAGGCGGCCCGGGCCGAGCTCGGGTTCGAGCTCGTGCGGGTCGACATCACCGGTGACCCTGAGCTCGAGGCGCGCTACCGGGAGCACATCCCGGTGGTCTACGTCGCCGGCCGGCGCACCTTCACGTATTTCGTCGACCCGGCCGAGCTGCGCGACCGGGTCGAGGCCGCCACAAGCGCCGCCTGAAATCCACCGCTCGTGGCGGTGTGACGCCGCCTCTGAAGCCACGCGGCTACACTCATCGTGACGTGTTACAAACCCATGCCCCCAAGGAGGCCTCGTTGGCTTCTGACCGCCTGACAGTGGGCGTCGCGGCCCGGCTTTCGCGGTACCTGCAGGTGCTCACGCAGGCGAAGAAGCAGGGCCGGGATTCGATCTCCTCACAGGAGATCGGCGAGTACACGAACATCAATGCGACCCAGATCCGCCGCGACCTCTCGGGCTTCGGCAAGTTCGGCAAGCGCGGCGTTGGCTACAACATCGACTTCCTGATCGGCGAGATCCGCAAGATCCTGCGGACGTCGGGCCAGCACAACATCGTCCTGATCGGCGCCGGCTCGCTCGGCCAGGCCATCGCCAAGTCGAGCATCTTCGCCGACCACGGGTTCAACATCGTCGGCATCTTCGACAACGATCCGGCCAAGGTCGGCAGCGAGTCGGGTGACGTGCGCATCCAGGACATGTCGGAGCTCACGACGGCCATCCGCGACCGGAACGTCATCGTCGGCGTGCTGGCCGTGCCCGAGGACGCGGCCCAGGAGGCCGCCGACCGGCTCGTCCGCGCAGGGGTGAAGATCATCTTCAACTACTCCGACGCGCTCATCGACACGCCGGCTGACGTGACCGTCCATCGCTCGAGCCCGGTCGTCGAGATCCTGCACGCGCTCTACTTCCACCTGACGTAGGCGCCGGCCGCCGGGCTCGCCGGTAGGTTCCGCCCGTGCGGCTCGTCCTGTGGCACGGCTACCTGCTCGAGG
>DATAEI010000011.1:0-25630 GCA_036258075.1 Gaiellales bacterium | reverse complement strand
CTCGACCTCGGGCCGCTGCGCCAGGAGGAGATCGCGGTCGCCGTCCTCGCCGAGCTCGTCGCCTGGCGGCACTCGGCCGCCGACGATGCGTGGAGCGCCGACGCCGCGGCCATCGCCGAGGCGGTCGACCCCGTGTGCGGCATGCGCGTCCCGACCGAGCCGGTCGGCGAGATGGCCGTCCTCGACGGCGTCGCCTACCACTTCTGCTGTTCCGGCTGCCGGGCCCGGTTCGAGGCCGACCCGGCCCGCTACATTGGCGGCGTGAAGGCGAAGTGAGCGGCGGGAGCCCTCCGGGGTTCCCCGAGATGCTGGAGGCGGTCGCCGGCGCCCAGTCGGTGCTGGACGTCGGCTGCGGCAGCGGCAGGCTGACGGTCGAGCTGGTGCTCCGCGGGGCGTCGGTGACAGGCATCGACGTCAGCGACGCGCGCCTGGGGGCGGCCCGGGCCCGCGCGGAGGACGCCCGCGTCGCGGCCCGATTCCTCCATGCCGACATGACGGTGCCGCTCCCGTTCGCCGACGCCGAGTTCGCGGCGGCGGTGAGCCGGCTGGCGCTCATGATCGCGCCCGACCCGGCCGCCGTGCTGCGCGAGGTGGCGCGGGTGGTCGCTCCAGGCGGTGCGGTCGTCACCGCGGTCTGGGCGCGGACCGAGGAGAACCCGTGGTTCGGCGAGGCGCGGGCGGCGGTGGCCGCAGCCCTCGGCCCCGAGCGGGCGGAGTTCGCGCGCGTGTTCGGCCGCCTGGGTGACCTCGACGAGCTCGTGGCCGTCCACCGCGACGCGGGCCTCGATGCCCAGGGGGCCGTCCTGCGCGACGAGCTCGCCCCGGGATCGGCGGCCGAGCACTGGCGCGACCTCGCGGCGAGCATCGGCCACTTCGGGCGGCTGGCCGAGACGCTCGACGCCGACGAGACGCGGGCCGTGATCGCGGAGCTCGAGCGGCGGCTCGGGGGCCCGGGCCCGCGCGGCCTTCGCATCGGCCGCGCGCTGGTGCTGGTGACGGCGCGCCGGACTGTTTCATGACGGTGCCGCCCGCCCGCTAGCCGCGGGCGATCGCGATCAGCCCGGCGACGCCGAGCGCGTAGAGCGCGACCACGGCCCACGAGTCTGCGCCCATCACCCACAGCTGCCGGCGCGGGCGGAAGATCAGCCCGACGACGTACACCGCGGTCAGGAGCGCGCCCAGGCCGGTGAGGTAGATGTCGGTCGGCTGGGCCTGCGGGAGGATGGCGTGGCCGGCGATCAGGCCCGCCGGGAGGAAGAGGACGGGCAGGAAGGCGTTGCCGCCGAAGATGTCGCTCACGGCCAGCTGGTAGTCGCCGAGCCGAAGCGACGAGAGGCCCGTCGACACCTCGGGCAGGGCCGTCGCTGCAGCAAGGAAGGTGGCGCCGAAGACGACGCCGCTCATCCCGGCGCGCCCCGCCAGCACCTCGCCGCTTCGCTCGAGCGCGACACCGGCGACGAGCGTGACGACGGCACCCGCCGCGAAGATCGCCCCCGCGGCCCGCACGCCCAGCTTCCGCCGTGCCCGGTCGGCCCGCTTCACCTGGGCGTGGCCGCGACGCGGCTCCTGGCCGTCGGGCGGGTTCCCGAGCTCGTGCCACGGCAGACCGCGCCGCGAGCGCCCGACGAGCCAGAGCCCGGCGACCCACGCGGCCACGATCAGGAGCGCCGCCGGCTCGAGCCGCCCGGCGTCGGCCGACGTCGGCAGCTGGGCGCCCATCACGGCGATCACGAGGACGGCGATCACGAGCGTCGCCTCGAGCACCAGCGAGAGCGATGCCGACCGGTACATCAGGGAGTCGTCGCGGCCGAGGCCGATGGCGTCGATCAGCGCGAGGACGACCGTCTGGATCGCGATGCCGCCGAGGATGTTGCCGATCGCGATCCCCAGGTTGTCTGCGAGCGCCGCGCTCACGGTGATGGCGATCTCGGGCAGGTTCGTGGCCACGGCGAGCAGAATGAGGCCGCCGAGCGCCTCGCCGAGGCCCAGCCGGTCGGCGAGGACGTCGGTCGTGTCGGAGAGCTTGATCCCGGCGTACCAGACGGCGAGCGCCGCCACGCCGAAGACGGCGAGCACCGCGGCGAGGGGAAGGCTCGACACTGGGGCGAAGGATACGAAGCGGCGCGGCCGCCGCGCCGAGCCGCGACAATCGGCGCGTGCACGGAAGGGTGGCACTTGTGAGCGGCGGCGGCAGCGGGATCGGCGCGGCGACCGCGCGCCGGCTCTCGGCGGCGGGCGCGAGCGTCGTCGTCATGGGCCGCCGCGCCGGCCCCGTGGAGGAGGTCGCCGCCGAGGTCGGCGGCCTGGCCTGCGTCGGCGACGCGGCCTCACCGGCCGACGCCGAGCGGGCGGTGGCGCTCGCGACCGGGGAGCTGGGCGGGCTCGACGTGCTGATCGCCAACGCCGGCGGCGAGGGCTCCGCGGCCGCGCTCGACGTCGACGACGGCATGTGGGAGGCGGTGGTGCGCTCGAACCTCACGAGCAGCTTCGTGCTCGCGCGGGCCGCGCTCCCGGCGCTCGTCGAGCGCTCGGGCGCGATCGTCGTGGTCTCGTCGGTTGCCGGGCTCTTCGCGATCTCCGACGACGTCGGCTACACGACCGCCAAGCACGCGCTGCTCGGCATGACGCGATCACTGGCCCGCGACTACGGGCCGCGCGGCGTGCGGGTGAACGCCGTGTGCCCGGCCTGGACGCGGACGCCCGCCGCCGACCACAGCATGGACCGCCTGGGCGAGCGCCGCGGGACCGACCGCGAGGGCGCGTATGCGCTCTCGACCGCCCACGTGCCGCTGCGCCGGCCGGTCACCGCCGACGAGGTGGCGGCGGCGTGCGTCTTTCTGGCATCCGGGGATGCGTCGGCGATCACGGGCGCCGTCCTCCCGGTGGACGGCGGCTCGAGCGCCGTCGATCTCTCGACCGCTGCATTCGACGACCGATGAAGGAGGCCCTCGTGCTGCCAACCGTCGCGCTCGGCTCCACCGGCATCGCCGTCTCGCCGCTCTGCCTGGGAGGGAATGTCTTCGGCTGGACGGCCGACGAGGCGGGCTCGGCCGCGGTGCTCGACGCCTACGTCGCCGCCGGCGGGAACTTCATCGACACCGCGGACGGCTACGGAAACTGGGTCGAGGGCAACCCGCGCGGCATGTCCGAGCGCATCATCGGTCGCTGGATGGCCGAGCGCGGGAACCGCGACGAGCTGGTGATCGCGACCAAGGTCGGGCAGGCGCAGGGCATGCGCGGGCTGGCGGCGGAGACGATCCGCACCGGCGCCGAGGAGTCGCTCGAGCGGCTCGCGACAGACCGCATCGACCTCTACTACGCGCACGCCGACGACCCGGACACGCCGCTCGAGGAGACGATGGCGGCCTTCGATGCCCTCGTCCGCGCGGGGAAGGTGCTGCACGTGGGCGCCTCGAACTACACCGCCCCGCGGTTGGCCGAGGCGCTGCGGGTGAGCGATCGCGAGGGCCTCGCCCGCTACGTCGCGCTCCAGCCGGAGTACAACCTCGTGAGCCGCTCCGAGTACGAGGGTGAGCTCCAGAAGCTGTGCGTCGCCGAGGGCATCGCCTGCATGCCCTACTACGCCCTCGCATCGGGGTTCCTGACGGGGAAGTACCGCCCCGGCGGGCCCGATGTCGAGAGCGCCCGGGCGCGGTCGGCCCGAAAGCACCTCGATCGCGCCGGGCACGTCCTCGCCGTGCTCGACGAGGTCGCCGCCGCGCATTCGACGACCGTGAGCGCGGTCGCCCTCGCATGGCTTCGGGCGCAGCCTGGCGTGACGGCGCCGATCGCAAGCGCCCGCACGCCCGAGCAGCTCGCCGAGCTCCTGCCGATGGCCGGGCTCGAGCTGAGCAGCGAGGAGCTCGACCGGCTCAGCGCCGCGTAGCGACGCTTCGCGCCCGCCGGTAGCGGTCGAGCGCCCGCTCGCGCTCGGCCTTGTGGTCGACGATCGGCGCCGGCCGGTCGGGCGCCCAGCGCTCGACGTAGGCCCCGTCGGGGTCGAACCGCCGTTCCTGCACGAGCGGGCTCATCACCCGAAACCACGGAGACGCGTCCACGCCCGTGCCGGCCACCCACTGCCAGTTCCCGGCGTTGGACGAGAGGTCGCCGTCGACCAGATGCTCGCGGTACCAGCGCTCGCCCCGGCGCCAGTCGAGGTGGAGGTCCTTCGTGAGGAAGCTTGCGCACACCATGCGCACGCGGTTGGGCTGCTCGCCCGTCTGAGCCAGCTGGCGCATGCCGGCGTCCACGAGGCCGAAGCCGGTCTCGCCGCGTGTCCAGGCCTCGAACGCCGCGTCGTCGTCCTCCCATTCCAGCTTCTCGAGCGCGGGATCGAGCGTGCGGTCGGCCAGGTCGGCGTGGTGGTGCAGCACGTACTTGAACCAGTCCCGCCACAGGAGCTCGGAGAGCCACGCGTCCGACGCGGCCTCGACCGCTGCTGCCGCGACCCGCCGCGGCGAGAGCATCCCGAGCTTCAACGCGGCCGAGAGCCGCGAGGTGGCGCCCGGGTCGGCGATCTCGTCACGCCGGGCGCCGTACGCCGCGAGCCCGTCGCGAGCCCACGCCTGGAGCTGCGCGAGCGCGGCTGACTCGCCGCCCTTCAGGTCGTTGGCGGCCTGCGGCCGCACGCGGATCGCCTCCGGCTTCGGGATCTCGGCCCGCTCGGCCTTCACGAGCCGGCCGCGCAGGTCGAGATCGGCGGGCCGATGCTCCGCCAAGTGGCGCCTGGCGGCGCGGGCATACGCCGAGTAGCGCTGGAACGGCGTCCCCGCGGCGGTGCGGAGCTCGTGGTGGGGGACGGCGGTCAGGTCGTGATGGAGCACGAGCCCGCGCCCGTCCTCGGCGAGGATCCGGCCCGCCCGATCGTCCCGCTCGCGGGCGAATGGCTCGTCGTCGGCGCAGGCGTGGACGGACTCGGCGCCGAGCTCGCCGGCCAGCTTGGCAAGCTCGCGCTCCGACGGGCCCTGGCGCAGATGCAGCCCGCCGCCGAGCGTGCGCAGGCTCCGCTCGAGGTCGGCCAGCCCCTCGAGCATGAATCGCACGCGGACGGCCGCGGCACCGGGGCCGCGGAAGATGCGAGGGTCGAGGACGAAGCAGCACGCGACCGGGCCGCGCTCGGCCGCAGCGGCGAGCGCCGGGTTGTCGTCGACGCGCAGGTCGCGGCGAAACCACACGAGCTGGAGCGGTGCGTCGCCGTTCGGCCTGGGCACGGTGGGCATCGTAGGGAGATACCCGGGAGGTGCGACCGCACGTGCCGCACCTGTGCCACGATCGAGCGGCATGCCTCCCCTGAAGAGCAGGGCGCTTCGGCGCCTGCGCGGCGTCGCCGTGGACACGACCGCGCTCCGCGACTCCCGCGACTACCGGCTGCTCGTGATCGGCGGGCTGATCTCGGGCGTCGGCACGCAGGTGACCCTCGTCGCCCTGCCGTTCCAGGTGTACGTGCTCACGCACTCGTCGTTCCTGGTCGGGCTGCTCGGGCTCGTCGAGCTCGTCCCGCTCGTCGTCGTCGCGCTGCTCGGGGGCACGCTGGCCGACCGGATGGACCGGCGGCGGCTCCTGCTCGTCGCCCAGCTCGTGCAGGCGGGAACCTCGCTCTGCCTCGTGGTCGGCGCGGCATCCGGATCACCCCCGGTGGCCCTCCTCTACCTGATCGCCGCGGTCGCGTCGGGCGCGTCCGCAGTCGACCGCCCGACCCGGGCCGCGATGGTCCCGGCGCTCGTCGGCCCCGAGCGGCTGCGCTCGGCCATCTCGTTCAACTACGGGCTCGTCCAGGTGGCGATGGTCGTGGGGCCGGCTCTGGGTGGGATCCTGATCGCGGCGGCCGGGCTGACGTGGGCGTACGCCCTCGACGTGGCGACGTTCGGCGCGATGATCGCCGCCGCCTGGGCGATCGCGTCGCCTCCGCCGCCGGACGTCGAGCCGGGCGTGTCGTTCCTCGCCGCGGTGCGCGACGGCATCCACTTCGCGGCCCGAAGCGGCGAGCTGATGGGGAGCTTCGCGATCGACATCCTGGCGATGACGTTCGGAATGCCGCGCGCGCTCTTTCCGGCCCTGGCGCTGACCGTCTACCACGCCGGCCCGGAGGGCGTGGGCATCCTGTACGCGGCGGTCTCGGCCGGCGCAATGGTCGCCGCCTTCTCGACCGGGTGGATGAGGCACGCCCGCCGGCTGGGGAGGATCGTCGTCTTTGCCGTCCTGGTCTGGGGCATCGGGATCGCGCTCATGGGGCTCACGACCTCGCTCTGGCTCGGGGCGGCGTGCCTGCTCGTCGCCGGCGCGGCCGACAGCGTGAGCGCCGTGTGTCGCTCGACCATCCTCCAGACGGCCACGCCCGACGAGATGCGCGGGCGCATGTCGGCGATCTTCACGCTGGTCGTCGCGGGCGGGCCGCGGCTGGGCGACGTCGAGTCCGGCTCGGTCGCGGCGATCGCCGGCACCCGCTTCTCGGTGGTCTCGGGCGGCGTCGTCTGCATCGTCGGGATCCTGCCGGTGCTCGCCGCCTTTCCGGCCTTCTGGCGCTACGGTGAGGAGCCTCCGGCATGAGCGCTCCGACCCTTCGCACCGACCGGCTCGTCCTGCGCGGCTGGCGCGAGCCGGACCGCGAGCCGTACGCCGCGATGAACGCCGACCCGCGCGTGATGGAGCACTTCCCGGGCACGATGACCCGGGCCGAGAGCGATGCGCACGTCGACGCGATCGCCGAGCACTTCGCCGCGCGGGGATACGGACTGTGGGCGGTCGAGGTGCCCGGCGAGGCGGAGTTCATCGGCTTCGTCGGCCTGAGCGTGCCGCGCTTCCAGGCGCACTTCACGCCGGCGGTCGAGGTCGGCTGGCGGCTCGCGACGTTCGCCTGGGGGCGCGGCTACGCAACCGAGGCGGCCCGCGAGGCGCTGCGGTTCGGGTTCGAGGACGCTGGGCTCGCCGAGATCGTCTCGTTCACGGCGCCCGTGAACGAGCGCTCCCGGGCGGTGATGCGCCGGATCGGCATGACCCACGACCCGGCTGGCGACTTCGACCACCCGGCGCTCCCACCCGGGCATCGCCTCCGCCGGCACGTGCTCTACCGGTTGAGCCGCCCCGACTGGCGGGCCGGGCAGAGATAGGGAGGCCGGCGTCGCTCGCAGGCCAGGCGTCACGATTCAGCGAACACCGCCACGCCGGCGTCAAACATCGGTCACGGCGGCCAACCGGGGTCAGACCCCGTTTGGCCGCCGCGGAGAATCGTTGCGGCTCCGTGACTAGGCGGTCGCGCCCTGCGCGGCGGCGAGCACGGCCTTGGCGATCTTCTGGTAGCCGGTGCAGCGGCACAGGTTGCCGCCGAGCGCGAGCCGCACCTCGTCCTCGCTCGGCTTCGGGTTCTGGCGCAGCAGCGCCTCGGCCGAGATCAGCATCCCGGGCGTGCAGAAGCCGCACTGGACGCCGCCCTCGTCGAGGAACGCGGCCTGGAGCGGGTGCAGCTCGCCGTTCTTGGCCAGTCCCTCCACCGTCGTGATCTCGCGGCCGTCGGCCTGGAGGGCGAGGTAGGAGCACGAGTTCACGGGCCGGCCGTCGACGAGCACCATGCACGCGCCGCACTCGGAGTCGTCGCAGCCCTCCTTGGCGCCGGTCAGGCCGAGCTCGCCGCGCAGCACGGTGAGGAGCGTCCGGCCCGCGTCGAGCTGGAGCGGGTAGGACATGCCGTTGACGTTCAGCGTGCAGGCGTGGCTCATCGGGTGCCTCCCACCGTCATGGTCGCGGGAACGGGGACGGCCTCGCCGGCGGCGCGCCGGGCCGCGATGCCGATCGCCCGCCGGGCGATGACCTCGACCATGGCCTTGCGGTAGGCGTCCGACCCGCGCACGTCGGAGATCGGGCTGGCCGCGTCGTGCACGGCCGCCGCGGCTGCGGCGATCGCGTCATCCGTGGGCCGGCTTCCGCGCAGCGCCTGCTCGGCGGCGGACGAGCGGACGATG
Source organism: Gaiellales bacterium (assembly GCA_036258075.1). Classification (GTDB taxonomy): domain Bacteria; phylum Actinomycetota; class Thermoleophilia; order Gaiellales; family JAICJC01; genus JAICJC01. The sequence goes on along the minus strand of DATAEI010000011.1, from coordinate 17,675 downwards.
GTCGGCGCGACCGCGGTCAGCGCGACGCGGGCGTCCGCCACGGCGCCGTCGCCGCCCAGGGTCACGAGCGCCGCGGCGCCGACCACGGCGATCTCCATGGAGCGCCGGTACTCGAGCCGGACGTACGCGCTGCCCGACCCGTCCGCCGGCGCGGGCACGCGGACGGAAGTGATCATCTCCCCCGGCGCGGCCGTGGTACGGCCGGGGCCCGCCCACAGGTCGGCTACCGCGACGCTGCGCGCGCCCGACGACGATCGCAGCTCGACCTCCGCCCCGAACACGGCGAGCGGCGCGCCCGTCTCCATCGCCGGCGAGGCGTTTGCGAGGTTGCCGCCGAGCGTGCCGACGTGGCGCGTCGCCGGGGAGCCGACGATCGCCGACGCGTCGGCCAGCGCCGTCCAGCGGGACCGGACGAGCTCCGACCGCTCGATGGCGTCGTGGGTCGCGAGCGCTCCGATGGCGAGCGTGCCGCCGTCCTCGGCGATGCCGTCGAGGCCGGGGAGGCGGTGGATCGCGACCAGCGTCTCGGGCAGGGTGCGCTTGCCCTGGCGGGTGCCGACCACGAGGTCGGTGCCGCCGGCCACGAGCGCGGCGCCGCCGTGCTCGGCGAGGAGGGTGAGCGCCTCGTCGACGCTCGCGGGCTGGAGGTAGGTGCCGGTGCTCACGCGTCGACCCCGTGGGACGCCGCCCACACCCGCTCGGGCGTCATCGGGAGCCGGTGCACGCGGGCGCCCGTCACCTGCGCGATCGCGTTTCCGACCGCGCCCGGCGTCGGCACGCACGGCGGCTCGCCGGTGCCCTTCGAGCCCTTCGGCCCGCCGTACGGGCTGGGGGCGTCGACGAACGCGATCGAGATCGGCGGTGCGTCGGCGGCCGTCTGGAGCTTGTAGTCGAGCAGGTGCGGGTTTCGCTGGCGGCCGTCCTCGCCGACGATCGAGCCCTCGAGCATGGCCATGCCGATCCCCATGACGACGCCGCCCTCGACCTGGCCCTCCGCCCCGACCGGGTTCAGGATGACGCCGCAGTCGTGCGAGGCGGCCACCTCGAGCACGCGGCAGACGCCGGTCTCGCGGTCGACCCGCACTCGCACCGCGTGGGTGATGAACGTCGGAGCGGCGAAGGTCTCGAGCCCCAGCCGGCCGGTGCAGCCCGACGCGTCGACCTCCGGCGACGGCGGCGGCGAGCCCGAGCCCTTGCCCAGGAGCAGCCGGTCGCCCTGGGCTGTCTCCGCGAGCTTGGTGATCGGCACCGACTTGGTCGGCGAGCCCTTCACGCGGGCCGTGCCCTCGACCAGCTCGATGTCCTCGCGACTGGCCTCGAGCTCCTCCTCGGCCAGCTCGAGGAGCTGCGCGCGCACCTCGCGGGCGGCCTCGATCACCGCGCGGCCGTTGTTGAAGGTCGTCTGCGAGCCGGACGCGCCGGCGTCCCAGCCGCCGGCGTCGGTGTCCTGGGCGAGGATCGAGAAGTCCTCGGGCCGCATGCCGAGCTCCTCGGCGACGAGGATCGGCAGCGCCATGACGGCGCCGGTGCCGCACTCCTGAGCGCCGGTGATGATCGTCCCCGACCCGTCGCCGTTCAGCTTCACGAACGCGCCGGAGGGGCCGCCGAACGACGGCCACCAGCCGCAGCCGACACCGATGGCCTCGTCCTCGGGCAGATCCTTGCCGTAGCCGATCAGCTCGACGGCCCGCTCGAGCGTCTCGGCGGCGCCGATCGGCTCGAGCACCTGGTTGGTGGCGGTGGTGTCGCCCTCCTTCAGGATGTTCCGGCGGCGGAGCTCGACCGGATCCATGCCGATCGCCGCGGCGACCGAGTCCATGTGCTGCTCGACCGCCCAGCACGCCTGCGGCGCCGTGGGGGCGCGCACCGAGCCGGACGGGGTCGTGTTCGTGTACGCCAGGCTGGCATCGACCGAGACGTTGGGGATGCGATACGGGCCGACGGCGTGCATCGCCGCGAGCTGCGGGAAGAAGGGCGCGTCGGCGCTGTAGGCGCCGTTGTCGAGGATGAGGCGGCCGCGGCGGGCGACGAGGGTGCCGTCCTTCATCACGCCGGTCTCGAGCTCGATCACCTGGCCCTCGCGGCGGTGATCGGGCGCGATGAACTCCTCGCTCCGCGAGAAGACGAGCCGGACCGGCCGGCCGGTCGCCCGGGCGAGGGCGGCGACGTGCGCCTCGTAGTGAAACTCGCACTTGCCGCCGAACCCGCCACCGAGGTGAGGGACGATGATGCGGACGTGGCTCTCCGGGATCTGGAGGGTTGTGGCGACGCCCGAGCGGGCGATGTACGGCACCTGGGTCGACGACCACACGGTCACCTTGTCGCCCTGCCACTGCGCCAGCGCGGCGTGCGGCTCGATCGGGACGGCGTGCGACATGTCGGCGACGTAGCGCTCCTTCACGACCGCGTCGGCCGCCGCCAGCGCCGCGTCGACGTCCCCCTTCACGATCGTCGAGCGCGAGGCGTCGTTGCCGTCGCGGACGACCTCGTCGGAGGCCGAGTAGCCCGACCAGCCGTCGTGGACGAGGGTGGCGCCTTCGGCCAGCGCGGCCTCCACGTCGCTCACGACCGGCAGCGGCTCGTAGTCGACCTCGATCAGCGCCGCGGCCTCGCGGGCGATCTCAGGCGTCGTGGCCGCGACGCCGGCGACGACCTCCCCCTCGTAGCGGACGACGTCCCTGGCGAACAGCGTGCGATCCTCGACGAACGGGCCGTAGCGGACGTCGGGCACGTCGTCCTGCGTGAGGATGCAGAAGACGCCCGGCAGGGCGCGCGCCTTCGCCGTGTCGATCGAGCGGATGCGTGCGTGCGCGTGGTCGGCGTAGCGGAAGCAGGCGTGCAGCATCCCGGTCATCGTCAGGTCCGCGGTGTAGCGGCCAAGCCCGGTGACCTTGTCCTTGCCGTCGGGCCGGATGAACTTCGTCTGTGCCGCTGTCGCCACGTCGCCTCGCCTCCGCAGGTCGGGAATTGCGTATGAATACCTTATGAGAAACGGCCCTGTCATCGGCTACACGATCGAGATCGAGGACCCGATGCTCAGCGACGTCGAGCCCGGCCTGCGCGAGCCGCTCGAGCGGTTCGGGGCCACGGCCCTCGCGCTTCCCCGGTCGACCCCGGGCGACCGCATCGACCACCTGCTCGACATCGTCGACGGGATCGAGCTCTGCGGCGGCGCCGACGTGGACCCGGCCCACTACGGGCACGACCGCCACCCGCTCACCAAGACCTTCCGGCCCGAGCAGGACGAGTTCGAGATCGAGCTGACCCGCCGGGCGCTCGACCGCGGCATGCCCGTGCTCGGCATCTGCCGCGGCATCCAGGTGCTGGCCGTCGCCGACGGCGGCTCGCTGATCCAGGACGTCGAGACGCTCCACCCGGACGCGCTCCGGCACCGCCAGCCATGGGTCGACCTTGCGCTCGAGCCGCCCGGCGACCACTGGCACGACGTCGCCGTCGAGCCCGGGTCGGGGGCCGAGCGGTGGTTCGAGGGCGGCCCGGCCCGGGTCAACTCGTTCCATCACCAGTGCGTCTCGAAGCCCGGGCCGCGGCTCCGCGCCACGGTGCGGGCCGCCGACGGGGTGATCGAGACGCTCGAGCGCGCCGACGGCAACGGGTTCGCAGCGGGCACCCAGTGGCACAACGAGCTCATGTGGCGCGGCGACGAGCGTTTCCTGCGCCCGTTCGAGGATCTGGTCGCGGCGGCCCGCGCCTACCGCGGCTAGGCGGCCGGCGAGGCGTCGACCCAGGCGGTGCGGTCGGGTGGGCCGGGTGCGATGCGCACGGCCGGCGGCGCGGAGAGCTCCATCGCGATCGACCCGAACGTGAGCCAGTGGTGCCCGGCCTCCGGCGCGACGCAGAGCGGCGCGTGCTTGTCGGCCAGAAGCTCCTCGCAGTCGGCGGCCGACTGCACCTCGGGCCCGGTCTCGGCGAGCCGCGCGAGGCGGCGGTGCGAGTCGGCCGAGCCGCCGGGCTCGTCGTCGGCCGGGTCGATGTCGCGGCTTGCGAGCGGGTGGTTGGTGTGCCAGAAGCGGCCGGCGCCGCCGTCGGAGGACGCAACGCCGCCCGCCGAGCACTCGAACCCGGCCGCGTCGTCTCCACAGGCAACGGCATAGTGCTGCCCGGACGCATGGGGCACGGCGCGCAGGAACGCCTCGGCCGCCGCCGGCGTCCGCCGCTCGAGGAGGCCGCGCAGCACGAACGCCACGGGCAGGCCGTCCGGGGAGTGGTGGAGCATCGAGAGCGTGTTCACGCACACGCCGAGGCCGTCCGAGTTGCAGCCGGTGAGGCCGATCATCCCCGCGGCCGTCAGGACGACGGTGCTGCTCCCGTCGGGCGCGGTCGAGCGCAGGATGGTCTGGCCGCCGTCCATCACCTCCGGCAGATCCATGTTCTGCGCGAGGATCGACGGGCGGCCGTCCCCGCCGGCGACCGCGACGAGGCTGCACGCGTGCCGGTGGCCGCGCGCCTGCGAGTACCACCACTCCTCGTCCATCAGGTTGTAGGCCAGGATCCGCTCGAACGCGACGCCGGCCCCCTCGGCGATGCCGTGCACCTCCGCCAGCAGGTCCGGCGTGGCCGCCTCGATCGCCGGCAGGAACCGGGTGGCGGCGAGCAGGCCCGCAACGTGGTCGGCGGCCGGGATCCCCATCCGCTCGCCGACCTCCGCGTCCCAGCGGTCGAGCGCGTCGGCGATCCGCTCGCGCAGGATCTCGCCGTGGGCCCGTCCGCGGTCGCGGCCCGAGCCGGAGACATCGACGATCACATCGGGAGCGACGGCCATGTGCGCGGATGGTACCGGCCTGCCCGGGCGGGGCCGGGGTAGAGTCGCCCCGCCGATGGGGCGCGATCCGCGACACGACATCCTCTTCGAGCCCGTCCAGATCGGGCCGAAGATCCTGCGAAACCGCTTCTACCAGGTGCCCCACTGCACGGGCTTCGGGGTCGAGAAGCCGTGGTCGCAGGCGGCCCACCGGGCGGTCAAGGCGGAGGGCGGCTGGGCCGCCGTCTGCACCGAGTACTGCACCGTCTCGGTCGACGCCGACGAGACGCCCTTCATCTCCGCCCGCATGTGGGACGACCACGATCTCGCGCACCTCCGGCTCGTCCCGGAGGAGGCGCACCGGCACGGTTCGCTCGCCGGCATCGAGCTCTCCCACTCGGGTGCGCACGGGGAGAACTGCGAGACGCGCCTGCCGCCGCCGGCGCCCTCGCAGATCGCGAGCGACTTCTCGAACATCACACCGAAGCGGATGGAGCGGTGGGACATCGATCGCATCGTGTCCGACTTCGCGGCGGCCGCGATCCGCTCGCGTGACGCCGGCTTCGACATCGTCTACGTGTACGGCGGCCACTCCTACCTGCTCGGGCAGATGCTCTCGCCGTTCTACAACCAGCGCGACGACGAGTACGGCGGCCCGCTCGAGAACCGGGCGCGGATGTGGATCGAGACGCTGGCGGCGGTGCGCCAGGCCGTCGGCTCCGACTGCGCGATCGCATGCCGGGTTGCGATCTCGGCGGTGGGCGGAGCGGGCATCGAGCTGGAGGAGGGGCTGGAGTTCGTCCGCCTCGCCGACCATCTCGTCGACCTGTGGGACGTCCACATCGGCTCGATCGAGGAGTGGTCGAAGGACTCAGGCGCGTCGCGCTTCTTCGCCGAGGGCTGGCAGCTCGAGTGGACGGGCAAGGTGCGCCAGGCGACCGCGAAGCCGATCGTCGGCGTCGGCCGGCTGACGACGCCCGACCGGATGGCCGAGATCATCGAGTCCGGCGTCTGGGACCTGATCGGCGCGGCCCGCCCGAACATCGCCGACCCGTGGATCCCGCGCAAGATCGACGAGGGCAGGCTCGGCGACATCCGGGCGTGCATCGGCTGCAACATGTGCATCTCGAAGGGCGACAACCGCCGCCACATCGCGTGCACCCAGAACGCGACGGCCGGCGAAGAGCATCGCCGCGGCTGGCATCCGGAGCGATTCGACCGCGCCGCCAACGCCGGCTCCGAGGTGCTCGTGGTGGGAGCCGGGCCGGCCGGGATGGAGTGCGCCATGGTGCTCGGCCGGCGCGGGATGCGGCGCGTGCGGCTGGTCGACGCGGCCGGCGAGCCCGGCGGCATCACGCGCTGGATCCCGCAGCTCCCCGGCCTTTCGGAGTGGGGCCGGCTGCGGGAGTGGCGGCTCGGCCAGCTCGCGCAGCTTCCCAACGTCGAGATCGAGACCGGCGTGCGCATGGACGTCGAGGCCGTGCGGGCCGCGGGCGCCGACATCGTCGTCGTCGCGACCGGTGCGCCGTGGGCCGCCGACGGGCTGAACGGCGTCACCCGCGGGCCGATCCCGGGCGCCGACGCCGAGCTCGCGCACATCCTCACTCCCGAGCAGGTGATGCTGGCGGGCAAGCGGCCGCCCGGGAAGCGCGTGGTCGTCTACGACTGCGAGGGCTACTTCATGGGTGCCGGGATGGCGGAGCTCCTGCGCGGCGAAGGCTGCGCCGTCGAGCTCGTCACCTCCTGCGAGAAGGTCGCGCCGTTCTGCGACGAGACGCTGGAGGGGCCGCTCCTGCGCCGGCACCTGCACGACCTCGGGATCGGCCTGCGCGCAGAGCAGTACGTCGCGGCGATCGAGCCGGGCGGCCTCCGCGGCGAGACGGCGCTCGGCGACCCGTTCGAGATCGAGTGCGACGCCGTCGTCCTGGTCACCCAGCGCGTGTCCGACGAGCGGCTCTTCCTCGACCTGCGCGCCGCCGGTCTCGACGCCCTCTACCGGGTCGGCGACTGCGTGGCGCCCCGGCTTCTGGCAGACGCGATCTGGGACGGCCACCGCCTGGCCCGCGAGATCGACTCGCCCCAGCCGGCGATGCCCCTCCCGCACCACCGCGAGCGCCCGGCGCAGACGCTGTCTCCGGCCTGAGCCCCCTTGAGGCCTGGGTCCCGGTGTGGTGAAACACGGGGCGTGGCCCCGGTGCCTTCACGCCGCGTAACGATCCGAGGCAGTGCGAGACTGAATCAGTGCCTACACTTGAGAGGAACCCTTCCGAGGAGATGATCGAACCGATGCAGAAGGCCACGTTCGCTGCAGGATGCTTCTGGGGCGTCGAGCACACGTTCCGCGAGATCGAGGGCGTGAGCGATGCGGTGTCCGGCTACACCGGCGGCACCGCCGAGAGCCCGACCTACAAGCAGGTCTGTGCCGGCGGCACCGGCCACGCCGAGGCGGTCGAGGTCACGTTCGACCCCGACGTCGTCTCGTACGAGCAGCTGCTCGCGCACTTCTGGAGCATCCACAACCCGACGACGCTGAACCGGCAGGGCTGGGACGTCGGTTCGCAGTACCGCTCGGCGATCTTCACCCACTCCGACGAGCAGCGCCAGGCGGCGGAGGCCTCCCGCGACGCCGCCCAGACGCATCTCTCGAAGTCGATCGTGACCGAGATCGTCCCCGCGTCGACCTTCTGGCCGGCCGAGGACTACCACCAGCGCTACGTCGAGAAGAACGGCACGGCGGTGTGCAAGATCACCGCGCCGGCCCCGGTCGAGGCCGCGGCCGAGCCCGCCAAGAAGGGCGGGCTGATCAGCCGGCTCGTCGGGTAGCGGCGCCGCCCCGAGAATGGGGTATGGCGGCAGGCGCGGGTGGCGTGTACGTTGAGTACATGTCCCCGCGCCTTCTCGCGCTTCTGGTCGCCGGAGCCGCCGTCACGGCGGGCTGCGGCCAGGCGGCCGTCAAGTCGTCGTCTCCGGCGCCGAAGCCGAGCCAGAACCACGCGCTCGTCGCCGAGTCGGCAGCCGCCACGGCCGACACGGGCACTGCCCGCGCCGCCTACACGATGCAGATCTCGGGGCTCACAGGGGCTTCGGGAGGGATCAGCGCGCGCGGATCCGGCGTCATCGACTTCGCGAAGCACAGCACGGCGCTTCGGCTCCACATGAACGTGCCCCAGGCGGGCATGACGATGGACATGTCCGAGCGCGTCGTCGGCACCACGATCTACATGCATTCGCCGCTCCTTTCGGGCGCCACCGGGAAGCCGTGGATCAAGCTCGACCTCGAGAAGTTCGGCAAGGCGCAGGGGCTCGACATGAGCGCGGCGATGGGCTCCGGCGGAAGCGACCCGGCCCAGATGCTCTCCTACCTGAGCGCCGCCTCCGACTCCATCGACCGCGTCGGGACGGAGGAGGTGCGCGGCACGCAGACGACGCACTACCACGTCGTCGTCGACCTGCTCAAGGTCGCGAACGTCGCGCCGTCCGCGAACCGGAAGGCGCTCGAGCGCACCCTGCGCCGCGAGGTCGACCTGCTCGGCACGCACACCATGCCGATCGACGTCTGGATCGACTCGCAGGGGCTCGTTCGCCGCGAGCACCTCGACATGACGATGAGCCCAGCGGCGGCCGCGACTCCGGTCGAGATGCAGATGACGATCGACTTCTTCGACTTCGGCGCTCCGGTGCACGTCGTGGCGCCGCCCGCCCGGCAGGTCGCCGACTTCGCGGACCTCGTTCCGCCCGCTGCCTGAGGTCGGCCGTACGGGTCTGATTCATGGTCGCGCAACATTGGGGTCTGACCCCGTTGTTGCGCGAGCGGCTAGGCTGGCGGGAATGCCGGCCGCGGTGCACTGGGACGACGTCGAGGGCAACCGGCGTGCGGTCGGGCATCTGGACGCCACCTGGTTCGACCTCGGCTCGGCGGCCGGCTCGGAGGAGGTCGGCGTGTCCCGGATCCGCATCGAGCCGGGCGGCTGGTCGACGCCGGCGCACGTCGAGCACGGCGAGGAGGAGATCTTCTACATCCTCGGCGGCTCCGGGCTCTCGTGGCAGGACGAAGGGCCCGGCGAGCCGCGCACGTATGAGGTCGCTGCGGGCGACTGCATCGTCCACGTCGCCACCCACCAGCTCCACACCCTGCAGGCCGGGCCGGACGGCCTCGACGTGCTCGCGTTCGGCCAGCGGGTGCTCTCGGGCGGCGCGTGGCTGCCGCGTGCCGGCGTCGCCTGGGTCGGCGTCACCTGGGCGACCGTCGGCGAGGAGCCGTCGCCGTGGGAGCGGGAGGCGGCCGCCGGCGCGCCGGAGCTCCCGGCCGACCCGTCGCCGCGGCCCGCCACGATCGTGAGCGCGCTCGATGCTCCGGCCGAGTCCCGTGACGGCGCCACGGTCGCCCGCGAGCGGCGCGACATCGGCGCCGCCGCCGGCTCCGTCCGCACCGGGATGAAGCTCGTGAACGTCAGGCCGGGCAAGCTCGCCGTGGCGCCGCACTGCCACTCGGCCGAGGAGGAGATCTTCGTCGTCCTGGAGGGCTCGGGCGAGCTCCTGCTCGGCGACGAGGAGCACCCGGTGCACGCCGGCCACGTCATCGCCCGCCCGCCGGGCACCTGCGTCGCGCACACGATGCGCGCGGGTCTGGACGGGCTCGTCTACCTGGCGTACGGTACGCGTGTGCCGAACGACATCTGCTTCTATCCGCGCTCCGGCAAGGTGTACTTCGGCGGGGTGGGTGTGATCGGCCGGATCGAGCAGCTCGACTACTGGGACGGGGAGGACTGAGGGTGGCGACAGTCGAGCGGGCGCCGCATCCCGACTCCGTCGTCGCCGGCGCGGAGCGGGCGGTGCCGCTCACCGCCCGGCGCGCAGCGTGGGGCGGCGACCCGCCCAGCTCGCTCGCGGCGCTCGAGTCGTGCCTGCGCGCGCCCGTGGCCCGGGTGGCCGTCGACATCCACCTCCTCGAAGGGCCCGGCTTCGTCGCCGGCGACGGCCCGTTGCCGCCGTCGATCCACGACCGCCCGCCGCGCCTGCGCGACATCGTCGCGCTCGTGACCACGGTGCCCGGCCCGACCACCGTCGAGCTGCGCCTGGTCGGCACCGCCCCGCTCACCTGGGCGCGCACCGAGGAGCTGGCCCGGCTGGTCGCGCCGGCTGCGCGAAGGATCGTCGTCACGGGCAAGGCCGACTGGAACCTGCGCCGCCTGCGTGCGGTCGCGCCCGACCTGCGCGTCGGCTTCGCGCCCGGGCTCTACCTTGGCCGCGACCCCGACCGGCTCGCGCCGCGGCTGGTCGACGCCATCCAGCTCGTCCCCGGAGCGCGCGAGGTGCACCTGCGGCTCGAGACGTTCGAGGCCATGCTGGACGAGGGCGTGATCGATGCCGCGCTGATCCACCGCCTGGGTATGAGGGTGAGCGTGGGAACCGTCGACACGACGACCGCGCGCTGGCGGGATCGCCTGGAGCGGGCGGTGGAGGCGGGCGCCGACATGATCGCCACCGCCACCCCGCGCGCGCTCGCCCGCGGGTAGAGGCGTGGCGCCGCCGCTCGAGTCGTACAAGAAGAAGCGCGACCCGAAGAAGACGCCGGAGCCGTTCGGGCGCAGGCGAGGCAAGGCCAAGGGCAAGCCGATCTTCGTGGTCCAGCGCCACGACGCCCGCCGGCTGCACTACGACTTCCGGCTCGAGGAGAACGGCGTCCTGCTGAGCTGGGCGGTGCCGAAGGGCGTGCCGATGCGGCGCGGCGACCGGCGGCTCGCGGTCCATGTCGAGGACCACCCGCTCGAGTACGCGACGTTCGAGGGCGAGATCCCGGCGGGCGAGTACGGCGGCGGCACGGTCGAGATCTGGGACAGGGGCACCTACGAGCTCGTCGAGCGAAAGCGCGACGGCGGCCTCACGGTCGAGCTTCACGGCGAGCGCCTGAACGGCCTGTGGACGCTCATCCCGGCGAAGATGGACGGCGACCCGAAGAACTGGCTGCTCGTGCGCAAGGACGGCAGCGAGGCGGGCGACGGCCGCGCCCTGCGGCCGATGCTCGCGCAGCTGGCCGATGCGCCGCCGGTCGGCGAGGGCTGGCTGCACGAGGTGAAGCTCGACGGCTACCGGGCGATCGCGACCGTTCACGCCGGCGAGGCGACGCTGTGCAGCCGCAACGGCAACGACCTCACCGAGCGGTTCGCCGAGGTGGCGCGCGCGCTCCCCGGCGCGCTCCGGAGCGCCGACTGCATCCTGGACGGTGAGGTGTGCGCGCTCGACGAGAAGGGCCATGCCCGGTTCGGGCTGCTCCAGCGCGGCGCGGGCTCGCTCGTGATCTACCTCTTCGACATCATCGAGCTCGACGGCACGGATCTCACCAAGCGCCCGCTGGTCGAGCGGCGCGAGATCCTCGAGCAGACCCTCATCGCCGGGAACCCGGCCGTCCGCCTCTCGGTGGCGTTCGATGACGGCGTCGGCCTGCTCGAGCAGGTTCGCGCGCTCGGCATGGAGGGAATCGTCTCCAAACGTGCCCAGAGCCTCTATCAACCGGGGAAGCGCGGCGGCGCCTGGCTCAAGGTGAAGTCACGCGACCGCCAGGAGTTCGCGATCGCCGGCTACACGCTGGGCAAGGGCCGGCGCTCGAAGGGGATCGGAGCGCTCATCCTCGGAGTGCAGCGCGACGGCGACCTCATGTACGTCGGAAACTGCGGGACGGGCTTCGACGACAAGGAGCTCGACCGGCTCCAGGAGCTGCTCGACCCGCTGCGCCGCGACACCTGCCCGTTCACCGAGGTGCCGCGCATGCCTCGCGTGAAGACGACCGACGTCATCTGGGTCGAGCCGCGGCTCGTGTGCGAGGTGGAGTTCGCGGAGTGGACGTCGGACGGGCGGCTCCGCGCGCCGGTCTACATGGGGCTGCGCATCGACAAGAAGGCGAGCGAGGTGCGCCGCGAGCGCCCGACGAAAGCGCGCCAGGCGACGGGCCGCCCCGAGCCGCCGGTCTCGAACCTCGACAAGGTGTTCTGGCCGGACGAGGGCATCACGAAGGGCGACCTGATCGACTACTACCGCGAGGTGGCCGGCGTCCTCATCCCGCACCTGCGCGACCGGCCGTTCACGATGAAGCGCTACCCCGACGGGATCGCGGGCAACCACTTCTTCCAGAAGGACGCGCCGAAGCACATGCCCGACTGGATCCCGACCGCAGCCTTCCCGGCGACGTCGCGCGATGACAAGCGCAAGCGCATGATCAATTACCCGCTCGTCAACGAGCCGGCGGCGCTCGTCTGGATGGCCAACATGGGCTGCATCGACATGAACGCCTGGTACTCGCGCGCCGACAAGCCCGACCGCCCGGACTTCGTGCTCTTCGACCTCGACCCGACGCCCGAGGTCGGCTTCTCGGGTGCGGTCGAGGCGGCCCAGCTCGTGAAGGTGGCGCTCGACGCGGTCGGCCTGCGCGGCTATCCCAAGACGAGTGGCTCCGACGGCATCCACGTGCTCGTCCCGCTCGCCCGCCGCTACGGCTACGACGACTCGCGCAAGCTCTCGGCGACGCTCGCCCGCGCGCTGGCCGACGCCCATCCCGGGCTGATCACGACCGAGTGGTCGAAGGCTCGCCGAAAGGGCGTCCTGATCGACTCGAACCAGAACGGGCCGGGGAGGACGATCGCGTCGGTCTACTCGGTGCGGCCACGGCCGGGGGCGCCGGTCTCGACGCCGGTCGAGTGGGACGAGCTCACGCCCGACCTCACCCCCGAGCAGTTCACGATGGATGTCGTGCTCGGCCGCGTCGCCGACCGGGGCGACCTCTACGAGCCGGTGCTCGAGGATCGCCAGGCGCTCGGGCCGGCGCTGCGAAACCTCTAGCGCCGCCTCCCGGTGAACCGCGTTCCCAGCTCGGGGAGCGAGCCGGCGGCGATCAGCTCCTCCTCGGCCGCCCGGAACTCCTCGCCCAGGTACCAGCGGTAGAGGTAGCTCGCGCTCGTGACGGGCCCGAGCTCGAACCATTCGCCGAGCGTCGCGCGGATCGCATCCAGCGGGTGCAGGTGCGAGCGCATGTGACTCACGATCTCGGCGGGCGGCCTTCCGGGCTCGCGGCCGGTCTCGCGCCAGCGGTCGACGAGCCACTCGGCTGAGGGCTCGTCGAGGCCTGCGACGTCGAACTCGTCGACGACGAGCGCGCCGCCCGGGCGCACCACCTCGGCCAGGTGCCGCACCGACGGCTCGAGCGGCTCGACATGGTGGAGCGAGACCACCGCCACGGCGGCGTCGAACGACGCCGGCGGCGCGTCGAGGTCGAGGAGCGCGACGGGCAGCACCGCGCCGTCTCCGGCCGGGTCGATCGCGACGACGTCGTAGCCGGCGGCGCGCAGGAGCGCCGCGAGCTCGCCCTCGCCGGCACCCACCTCGAGCACCCGGGCCGGAGGCGGAGGGAGGCTCGTGCGGACGAACTCCTCGACGGCGGCGGCGACCATCCCTCCGCAGTATCGGGCATCCGGTACGCTCGCCCGCATGGACGACATCATCATCACCACCACGAACGACCTGCCCGGCTACGAGATCACCGAGGTGTACGGCGAGGTGTTCGGCCTCATCGTGCGGGCCCGGAACGTGTTCTCGAACATCGGTGCGGGGTTCCGAACCGTCTTCGGCGGCGAGGCGAAGGGCTACACGTCGCTTCTCTCCGACAGCCGGAACGAGGCCGTCGAGCGGCTGAAGGACGCCGCCCGTGCGAAGGGCGCGAACGCCGTCCTCGCGATGCGGTTCGACTGCAACGAGATCGCCGACATCATGAGCGAGGTCGCCGCCTACGGGACGGCCGTCACGGTCCGCCGCATCTAGATCACCGCCGGCGAGGACATCACGCCAACTGGGAATCAACGATCTAGATTCCCGATATGGGAGACGTGGTGGTCTTCATCCCGGCGTGGAACGAGGAGGCCAGCCTGCCCGCGGTCCTCGACGAGGTCGCGCGCGAGCTGCCGGAGGCCGATGTGCTCGTCGTGGACGACGGCTCGACCGACGCCACGGCTGCGGTCGCGCGCGACCACGGCGCCGCCGTCGAGAGCTTCCCCGAGAACCGCGGCCTGCGTGCCGCCATCGCGGCCGGATACGCATACGCGCACGCGGCCGGCTACGCCGTCTGCGGGCGGGTCGACGCCGACGGTCAGCATCCGGCCTCCGAGCTCAGACGGCTGATCGACGAGGTGCGCTCGGGCCGCTGCGACGTCGCCGTGGGCTCGCGGTACCTGACGGGCGAGGATCACGCGCCCCACCGCTACCGGCTCGAGGGCGCCCGCCGGGTCGGGACGGCCGTCACCCGCCGGGCGGTCGGAACGCTCCTGCGGCGGCCGTTCCACGACCCGATGAGCGGCATGTGGGCCGTCGGCGCGGTCGCGACCGAGCTCCTGTCGCGCCCCTACACGAGTGGAGCGCCCGAGGTGGAGGCGCTCCTGCGCGTGAGCGACGCCGGGCTGCGCCTGACGGAGCTTCCGGTCGAGATGCGGCCCAGGCTCGAGGGGGAGTCGAAGCTCCAGGGACGGAAGGCCGTCGGCCTCGTCCTGACCGTGGCGGGCACGCTCCTCGTGGGCTGGCGGCTCCTGAGGCGGCGGCGATGAGCCTCGGCGACGCGGCCGCGTGGGGGATCGTCGTCCCGGGCAGCGGCCGGCTCGGTGCCGACGGCAGCTACCGGATCAGCAGGCGGGCGCTCGCGTGCGTCCGTATCGCGGCCCGCCTGGCCGACGCCCGGGTGCCGCGCGTCGTCGTGTTCACCGGGTGGTCGCCCGTGAGCGGCCCGACGGAGGCCGAGCAGATGCGCGCGGTCTGGGAGGGGCGCGACGACGTCGACCTCGTCGTCGAGCCGAGCGCCACCATCACCGCCGAGAACATGTCGCGGTCGCTGCCGCACCTCCTCGAGCGCGGCGTGCGTGAGGTCACGGTCGTCTGCGGCACGCTGCATCTCGCCCGCGTGCGGTACCACTTCGGCGGGGTCTACCCGCGGCACGGGATCCGCTGCACGTACGCGCGGGCACGCCAGCTGCCGACGCCCGCCACGCTTGCGTGGGAGGCCGCCGCGGTGCTGGCGATGCGGCGCCAGCGGCGCGCGGCGCTGGCCGAGATCGCGGGCGGCGCCGCGGTGTTCGCCAAGGCTCGCGGCGAGTAGCCGAATTGCCCTCCGCTCTGCTACCGTCCGCCCGTTCATCGGGACGTTCGTTTGGTTGCGCGCACTGCCTTCCTAACCCGTTCTCGCACGACTCAGGAAGGAGGTGACGATCATGGCAACCGGAACCGTGAAGTGGTTCAACGACGCCAAGGGCTACGGCTTCATCCAGCCCGACGAAGGTGGCAAGGACCTGTTCGTGCATCACAGCGCGATCGTCGGAACGGGCTTCAAGACGCTCGCCGAGGGCGCCAAGGTCTCGTATGAGGCCCGCCAGGGCCAGAAGGGCCCCGAGGCCGCCGAGGTCACGCCCGTCTAGATCTGCCCAAGCGCAGCGCCCGCCCGCGCGACCGTCACGGTCGCCGGCGGGCGCGCCGCGCTCTGGGGCCTGACGGCGAGAGAACTCGGCCCATTGCGAGACACTTGTTCGGTCGACCTACGAGCTCCGCCGCTCGTCGAGCTCGGAGCGCGCCTCCATCGCGGCCTGAGAGAAGCTGTCGAGTGCCAAGGCAACGTCCTGCTGAGGCCCCGGATCGCCCCCGGCGTGTTCGTCGAGGAAGGCGTTGATCGAATCCCAGAGCGCGTCGGGAGCTGCGGAGAGCTCGCTCAGCTCCTCGTCCGACGCGTTCTCGAGCAGGTTCGACCGCTCCATATCGTCCGCTTCGGCGTAGCGCGCGACAAGTGGAGCGAGATGGCGTAGCTCTTGCGGAAGCAGCGAGAAGTCCAGCTCGTCCGCCACGCCTCAGCGCAGCGCCCGCTCGACGAGCCGCTGGAAGTGCTGGATGAGGTGCTCGCTCTCGAGCAGGAGCCGCCCTTCCGAGAGGCCGCCGGAGCGGGCTGCGCGCTGGATCGACTCCACCAGGGCCTGGTCCTCCAGGCCGACCTGGTTTCCGAACTCCTCCATCGCGGCGATGTCCGCCTCGGGCACGCCGTCTGCGTAGAACGAGTCGGCGAGCGTCAGCGTGTGGTCGGCGTCGATCGGGACGAAGAAGAACGTCGTCATGTTCGGCGGCCCGGGGAGCACGTTGATCGTGAACGTCGGCCACACGTAGTGGAACTGCGCCTGGCGGCTCCCGCCGTTCAGCGAGTACGGCGCCGCGCCGTTCTCGGCGGCCGAGTCGCGCACGTGCCCGATCTGGCTCGAGTACCACTCGCCCGAGGTGAGCTGGTACTCGTCGGGGTCGACATCGATCAGCTTCGAGAAGCCGGGGTGGGCGGTCGGGCAGTGGTAGCACTCGAGGTAGTTCTCGACGATCGCCTTCCAGTTGGCCTCGACCGGCCACTCGCTCCGCGACCGGTGGTGGAGCGAGTCGAGGTCGATGCCGGCGTCGGCGACCCGCTCGGGCAACGCGCCGAGCACCTCGGTGAGCGGCGGTGCGTCGAGGTCGCGGTTCACGAAGACCATCGGCCCCCAGGTGTCGACGGCGACGCGGCGCAGGCAGTAGTCGGCCTTCTCGAAGCCGGCCTCGCGGTTGGAGCGGGGCGCGGCGCGCAGGCCGCCGTCGAGCCCGTACGTCCACGCGTGGTAGGGGCACTGGAGCGTCTCGCGCTTTCCGCGTCCCTGGGCCACCTCGGTCGCGCGGTGGCGGCAGATGTTGACGAAGCCGTTCAGGTTTCCGTCGTGGTCGCGCACGACGACGACCGGGACGAGCCCGGCGTGGCACGTCGCGTACTCCCCCGGCTCCGCCACCCACGCGGTCGGAACGGCGTACTGCCACGTGTTCGCGAAGATCCGCTCCTGCTCGGCCCGGAAGATCGCCGGGTCGGCGAACCACGAGAACGGCAGGGTGACGCCGGCGTCGAGCCGGCCGGCCAGATCGTCCTCGAGCCGGCTCATACGCTCGCCGACGTCGCCTGCATGGCGCGGACGCGGTGAGCGAGCGTCCCCATGATCGAGATCGCGATCTTCGGCTCCGACTCGAGGAGCTTCAGGAACCCGCGGCGCGGGATCGCCATGACGAGCATCTCGGTGTCGGCGACCACCGATGCCGAGCGCACCCCGCCGTCGAGCAGCGCCATCTCGCCGAAGTAGTCGCCGGTCGTGAGCGGGATGCGGCGGTTGCCGGCGCGCACGGTCGCCTTGCCGTCGAGGATGACGTAGAAGGCGTCGGCGTTCGTCCCCGCGGTGACGATCGACGTGCGGGCCGGGTACCGCTTGGCGCGGCCGAGCGCGGCCACCTTGCCGAGGTGGCGGCGGGAGAGGTCGGCGAAGAGCGGGACGTCGACGAGGACGTCGAGCCACGCCTTGCTCATGCGCTCCCCTTCGTGGCGGGCGTTCTCGGGAAACAGCTTGGCGACGGGAAGTCGGGCGGACACGACGGCCTCCGGGTCGGGTGGCCGAGTCTAGTGGATGGGAGCGGGGGTCGCCGAGCGGGCGCCGATCAGGACCGGCAGGCCGAGCGTCGTGAAGCGGGTACGCTGTCCGTCGTGGAGACGGTGTCGTTCACCCGGATGGCCGACGGGACGCGCGAGGATTACGAGCTGCTCGCCCGCTACGAGGCCGAGTACACGGCCAAGCTCCCCGACCGGCTGCTGGCGGCGCTCGACGCGCTGAAGCACTCCCTGGTCGGGTATCAGGTCTCGCGCTACGAGCACTCGCTCCAGTCGGCGACGCGCGCCCATCGCGACGGCAAGAGCGAGGAGTACGTCGTCGCCGCGCTCCTGCACGACATCGGCGACGAGCTCGCGCCGCACACCCACAGCGAGATGGTCGGCGCGATCCTGCGGCCGTACGTCTCGGAGGAGATCTGCTGGATCGTCGCCCACCACGGCGCCTTCCAGATGTACTAC
>DATAEI010000010.1:0-13482 GCA_036258075.1 Gaiellales bacterium | reverse complement strand
GCCTCGCCGACCATCATCGGCCGGCTCGTGTACGTCGGCGATCTCGGCGCCGGCCCCGGCGACCACGGCCACGTGACGGCGTTCGACGCGGTCAGCGGGCAGCGGCGGTGGTTCTTCAACGACGGCAAGTACTCGACCGTCATCGCGGCGGACGGTCGCCTGATCGTGGCGGGCGTCTCGCACCTGTACGCCCTCCTGCCGCGGACCGCACCATAGAATCCGTCGCCGTGCCTGCCGAGGCCAGTGACTGACATCGCGGCGATCGTGGCCGCGGCCGGCCTGTGTGCGCTCCTGGTGACGGCCCGGCCGAACGCCCGCCGGGCCGGCGTCCTCGTCTGGGCCGGCGGCACGCTGTGGCTTGCGGCCGACCTGCTCAGCTCGTCGCTTCACCGGCTCGGGACGCTGCTCTCGGAGCACCCGGCCGTCGGTGCTGTGGCGATCGTGATCGGCGCCGCCGCGCTCCTCGTCGCGGCGGCCGTCGTCCACCGGCTGCCGTGGGTGTTCATGGTGGCCTGTGTTCTCGCGGCGCCGGTCCGCATCCCGATCCACGTGGGCTCCGACGACGCCCGCCTGCTCCTGCCGCTCTACGGCGTCCTCGCCGCCGGCGCCCTGGCCGCGCTCTACGACGTGCTGCGCGGCGCCGAGGCGCCGCGGGTCGGGCCGGTCACGCGGGCGCTCGCGGCGATCCTCCTGCTCTCGGCCGTCTCGCTCCTGTGGGCGGTGGACGGCCACCAGGGCGCGGTGGACATGCTGTTCTTCTACCTGCCGTTCGGCTTCATGACGGTGCGGGTCGCCCAGCTCGGGTGGAGCCGGATCGGCCTGCGCGCGGCGCTGGCCGCCCAGGTGGGGCTGGCCCTCCTCTTCGCCGCGGTCGGGCTGTGGCAGGAGGCGGTGCACAGGGTGTTCTGGAACCCGGGTGTCGAGACCTCGAACGCGTACCGGTCGTTCTTCCGGGTGAACTCGCTCTTCTGGGACGCGAGCGTGTACGGCCGGTTCCTGGCGGTCACGCTGATCCTGCTCGCCGGCCTTGCGATCTACCGCGGCCTCACGCCGCAGATCGTCGCCGGCATGGCGGTGCTCTTCGCCGGCCTCTACTTCACGTACTCGCAGTCGAGCTTCCTGGCGCTCGCGGCCGGGGCGTTCGTGCTCGGAGCGTGCATCTGGCCGTGGCGCGTCACCGCGGGCGTGCTCGCCGCGGGCGCGGTCGCGGTCGCCGGGATCCTGGCTGTCGAGGTCGCCGGGTCGAGCGCGAACCGCGCCTCGGGCGGCCGCTCGCACCTCGTCGAGCTGGGCTGGCGGGTCATCCGCCATCACCCGCTCCTCGGCGCCGGGCTGGGCGGGTTCGCCAAGGCCGCCGTCGCCGGCACCGACCATCCGTACCGGCTGAAGGGCGCGGCGTCGCACACCACCCCTGTGACCGTCGCCGCCGAGCTCGGCCCGCTGGGCATCGCGGCCTACGGCTGGCTGCTCGGTGCCCTCGCCTGGGCGGGGCTCGCCGGCCGGCGGGCGCCCGGCGTCTCGCGCACGCTCCTGGCGGCGCTGGTCGCGATCTTCGCGAGCTCGCTCTTCTACAACTCGTTCTTCGAGGACCCGACGGTCTGGCTCATCGCCGGGCTGCTCTGCGTGGTGCTGGAGTGAGCCCGGCCGCCCTCGGCACGGCCGCCGGGCTTGTGCTGGTGCCGGGGGTCGGCGCGATGCTGGCTGTCTACCCGCCCGGCCGCGCGGGCCTCGCGACCCGGATCGCGCTTGCCTTCGGGCTGGGATACGTGACGGTCGGGATGACGGCGGCCGTGCTCGTCATCGCCCGCCTCCTCTCGCAGACCTCGTTCGTCCTGGCGCTGCTCGTGGTCACGCTGGCGCTCTGGGGGGCGGGCCTGCGCCGCGGCCGGCCGGGCGAGCACCTGCAGTCGCTGCGCGAGGAGCTGGCCGAGGACCGGCTCGCGATCGCCGCGGGGCTCGTCGTGCTGCTCGCGATCGCGGTCGTGCGGCTCCGCAGCTCGCCGCTTCTCGACTTCCAGATGTTCGGGCCGTGGCGGTACTGGGCCGACGGGCTCGAGCTGGCGGACGCCGGGAAGGTGCCCGACCTGTCGCTCCAGTGGGGCGCGCTGTACACGCCCGCGATCTCGAAGCTCGTCCTGAACAGCTTCCACGGTGGCGCGTCGTACCTCCTCGGCCGCTCGCCGCTCCCGGCGATGGGCGCGCTCCTGTGGGTTGCGTCGACCGGGCTGGCCGCGGGCCTGTGGGCGCTCGCGCGCGAGCTGGGGATGCGGATCGTCTCGCCGCTCCTGCCGCTCCTCACGCTCACGATCCTGAACGACGAGCTGCGCCGCAACCTCGACGTGTACACGGCCGAGAACGTGGGCCGGATGGTGGCCGTGTGCGGGCTCCTCGTCGGCGTGCGCGCGCTGCGCGACCGCGAGGGCTGGCTCGAACCCGCGATCGCCGCGCTCCTCTTCGGAGCCGGCTTCGCCACCCACGGCGTGCCCGTGGTCGCGCTCATGATCGCGCTCGGCTGGTACGGCGCGGCCCGCCTGCTCCTCGAGTGGGACCGGCGGCCGGTGCTCGCGCGGATGGCGGCGATCGCGCTCGGTGCGCCGGCGATCACCGTGGCGCTCCTGCTCTCGGCGGGGGGCGCGATCGGCTTCCAGGGCGCGTCGGGCTCCGACCGCTACGCGTCGTTCGGCACCGGAGTCGACCCGACCGCCTCGCTCCTCTCGGGGACCCTCGAGCACTCACCCGTCGGCCACGGGCACTGGTACATCGGGCCGAGCGGCATCGGCACCTTCTTCCTGCGCGCCGTCACGACGCTGGACGATCCGCCCCGGATCCTGCTGTGGGTCATCCCGCTCGCCGCGCTCGTCACGGCCGTCGCGGTCGCGAAGCTGCTCCCGGTCGAGCTCGGGGCGGCTGCGATCATGGCCGCCGGCCTGGGGGCGAGCCTCGTCGGCATCGCCTTCCTCTTCTCGTACCGCTACCGCACGCAGATCCCGGGCCGGTTCGGGATCGACCGCGAGTTCGACTACCTGCCGCTGGCCGCCGTCGTGCTCGTGCTGGCGGTGCTCGAGCCGGCCGTCAGGTGGATCGGGAGGGTGCGGGCCTGGGCCCCGGCGGCCGTGGCGGTGCTCTTGATCGGCCTGCCGGCCGTGGCCGTCGCCGCCACCGTCGGTCCATCCCGCGCCAGCTATCGGACGAACGGCCAGCGCTCCCTCGCGATCCTCGACTGGGTGGCGGCGCACGTGCCGTGCGATGCCCGCATCCTCCCCGACCGGGTGACGCTGGGAACCTTTGTCGCGGCGACCGGCCGCGTGAGCATCGTGGAGGGGATGGGCCCCTACCTGCGCCCGGACATGCTGCACCCGGTCCTGGACGAGGTGCTGCGCGCGCACCGGTTCTTCCAGGATCCCGCAGGCGGGCGGGCGTTTCTCCGTCGCGAGGGCGTCGACTACGTCATGGTCGTGAAGGGCGTGCGGATCGGGAGCATGGTCGGGACGCTCGACGCGGGCGTCGACCAGACCGCGTTCGCACGGGTGCCCTTCCTGCGCCGGGTCGCGACGAGCGCTGATGCCGACATCTACCGCGTGCGCGGCTCCGGCGGCCGCAGCGGCTTCCCCGACCCGGCCGGCCGTCCCGGCTACACGTGCGTCCGCGGCCCGGTGGCGGACGGCTCGTGACGGCTGCGCGGATCATCTTCGCGATCATCGTGATCGCGCTCCTCGGGTTCCACGACGACGGCGAGCCCTCGTGGGGCCCGCACGTGATCGTCCCGCTCACGCCGCCGCCCGACCGGTCGCCGATCGCCGAGGCGGCGAGCGCGACGCCCATCAAGCACGTGATCTTCCTGGTGAAGGAGAACCGCACCTACGACAACCTGTTCGGGCTCTTCCCCGGCGCCGCCGGCACGAGCCACGGCGTCCTGGCCGACGGCTCGACGACGCCGCTCCTGCCGCTCCCCGACAAGCAGACCGACCTCCAGCACAGCTACTTCGCCGCCCACCACGACATCAACGGCGGCCGGATGAACGGCTTCTCGACGCTCCTCGACAAGTCGGGGAACGCCACCAACCTGGCGTTCACGACCGCGCAGCCCGGCCAGCTCCCCGCCTACTGGGGCTGGGCGGGCCACTACGAGCTCATGGATCACATGTTCTCGTCGGCCGCCTCGTCGAGCATGCCGAACCGGCTCTACTCGATCGCCGCGTCGTCGGCCGGCGTCATCGACGGCCCGAACTTCCGCACCACCCGGTGGGGCTGCGACGACCCGGCGGGCATCACGGCGCCCGCGATCCGGCATGGGAAGCTCGTGCGGGTGCGCCCCTGCTTCACGATCCCGACGACCGCGGGCCTGCTCCAGGACAAGGGCCTCGACTGGTCGTACTACGGCGCCCGCGGCGGCGAGCTCGGGTACGGCTGGGTCGCCGTCGACCAGATCAAGTACATCCGTGACACCGACTCGTGGGAGAAGCACGTCTTCCCGATCGAGTGGTTCACGCACGACGTCTCGCAGGGCTACCTGGCGCCGGTCACATGGATCGCGCCGCCCTTCAACGAGTCCGACCACCCCGGCGGGCCGTCGCTTTGCGAGGGCCACAACTGGACGGTCGGGATCGTGAACGCGATCATGCGCTCGCCGCTCTGGCGCTCGACGGCGATCGTGCTCACGTGGGACGACTTCGGCGGCTTCTACGACCACGTGCCGCCGCCGCACGCCGACTTCCTCGGGCTCGGCCCGCGCGTGCCGCTGGTCGTCATCTCACCCTGGGCCCGGCGGGGCGTCGACGACACGACCTACGACTTCACGTCCGTCCTTCGCTTCATCGGCGAGAACTTCGGCCTGCCGCGTCTCAACGCGCGCGTCGACAAGCTGGCGTCGCTGCGATCGGCGTTCCAGTTCGCGAAGCCGCTGCCGCGCTGGTACGCCAAGCCCGCGACGTGCCCCGACACCTCGCCGGTGCACCTCGCGGAGGGCACGGACACCCTCGAGTAGGCGTCAGGAGTAGTAGGCGGCGGCGATCTCGGCCGCGAGGCCGGCGTTGTCGACCACGAGCCGGGAGTTGGCCTCGAGCGACCGGCCGGCCGTCGCCGCGTGCACGGCGGAGAGGACGTGCGGCGTGACGCCGGGCCCGCGCACCCCGGCCGCAGCGGCGTCCGCGACTGCTGCGTCGATCGTGCGCTCGAGCTCGGCCGCGTCGAGCGCCGCCTCCTCGGCCACCGGCTGGGCGACGACGAGGCCGGTCGAGCGCGCGAAGCCCCAGTGCGCGGCCGCGGCGGCGGCGATCGAGTCGGCGTCGTCGGCGCGGTCGGGGACCGGATACGGGCTCTCGCGGACGTAAAAGAGCGGGAAGGCGTCGGTGCGGTACCCGACGAGCGGCACGCCCGAGGTCTCGAGCGCCTCGAGCGTCGCCGCCACGTCGAGAAGCGACTTGGCGCCCGAGCACACGACGCACACGGCCGTGCGCGCGATCTCGTCGAGGTCGGCCGAGACGTCGCGGGTGTGGGCCCAGCCGCGGTGGACGCCGCCGATCCCGCCGGTGGCCATGAAGTGGATCCCGGCGGCCGAACACACGGCCAGCGTGCCGGCGACGGTGGTCGCGCCCCAGGATCCGGAGATCGCGCAGGTGGCGAGGTCGCGCGGCCCGACCTTGCGGACGTCCGGCTCGACCGCCAGGCGGCGCAGGATCTCGTCGTCGATCCCGACGCGCACGGTCCCGTCGATCACCGCGATGGTGGCCGGCACTGCGCCGCACTCGCGCACCCGCTGCTCGGCCGCACGGCCGACCCCTGGGCCGACGTCCGGCGGCAGCCCGTGCGCGACGAGCGACGACTCCAGGGCGACGACCGGCTGGGAGCGGACGAGCGCCGCCTCGATCTCGGGAGCGATGCGCAGGAGCCCGGAGGGATGGCGAGTCATGTGGGCTCCGGCCGGCCGGGTGTCGTCATACCGAGAGGCGATGCTACACTCGCCGCCGTGTCGGGCGCCGATACCGGACTCCCCGCGCCGGTCATGTGCGCCAACCACCCGAAGGTCGAGACCGGCGTTCGCTGCTCGGAGTGCGGCAAGCCGATCTGCCCGGACTGCATGGTGCCGGCGCCGGTCGGGATCAAGTGCCGCGAGTGCGCCCGGATGCCCCGCTCGGCGCGGGTGTCCCTGCGGCCGCAGAAGGCCGCGCGCGCGGTCGGGGCGGCGTTCGGAGTCGGGTCGGGGCTCGGCGTCCTGCTCGCGTTCGCCGGCGGCGTCGGCTTCGGGTTCTTCACGCTGATCGTCGCCTACTTCGTCGGCCTCCTCACGGGCCGGGCCACGCTGCGGGCCGCCGGCTACTACCGCGGCGAGTCGACCGCCTGGATCGCCGCCGCGGGTGCGGGCTGGGCCTACGTGTGCGCCGGGGTCGTGATCGCCTCCCAGGTGGGCGGCGACGCCCGCCTCTATGTGCAGGTGCTCGGCCTCCTGGTCGCCGGGTTCTTCGCCTACCGGGAGGCGGCGTGACCGAGGGGCGCGGGAAGCGGCGCGGGGCGATGCGCTCGTTCGTCGTCGGCAGCGTCATCGGCGCGGCTGCGGCGGTGGTCGCGGCCCCCCGGCTTCGGCGCGGACGGCGGCCGGAGCACGACCGGGTGGCCGGGCTCGAGGCGTTCGAGGGCGCCCCGTGCTGGGACTACGATCGCTCGCCCGCGCGCGACGCCGAGCAGCGATGACCCGCGTCGCGGCGCTCTACGACATCCACGCCAACCTGCCGGCCCTCGACGCGGTGCTGGCCGAGGCGGGTGCGGCCGACCTCGTCGTCGTCGGCGGCGACTTCGCGCACGGCCCCCTCCCCGCCGAGACGGTCGACCGGCTGCGCGGCCTCGGCGACCGCGTCCGGTTCATCCGCGGCAACGCCGACCGCGAGGTGGCGGCCGACGACGCCTGGCAGCGCGGGCCGCTCGGGCCGGAGCGGCTGGAGTTCCTGGCCGGACTCCCCGAGACCCTGACCCTCGAGGTCGAGGGCCTCGGGAGCGTCCTCTTCTGCCACGGATCCCCCAGGAGCGACGAGGAGATCGTGACCGCGGTGACGCCCGACGACCGGCTGGGCCGGATCCTGTCCGGCGTGACCGCCCAGGTGGTGGTCTGCGGCCACACCCACCACCAGTTCGACCGCGTCGCGCACGGCGTCCGGGTCGTGAACGCGGGCAGCGTGGGGATGCCGTACGAGGGCCGGCCGGGCGCGTTCTGGGCGATGCTCGGCCCCGACGTCGAGCTGCGCTCGACCGCCTACGACCTGGACATGGCCGAGGTCGCGATCCTGGCGAGCGGGTTCCCCGGCGCCGAGGAGCTGGTCGACACGCTGCGCAGCCCGCCGACGGCCGACGAGGTGGCCCGCCACTTCGAGTCGCTCGCAAGCGGTTGAGGCTCTAGAGTTCGCCGCCGTGCCCCGGGCGCTCGTCACCGGAGGCGCCGGGTTCATCGGCTCGGCGCTCGTGCGCGCCCTCCGGGAGCGCGGCTACGACGTGCGCGTCTACGACGACCTGTCGGTCGGCGACCCGGCGAACATCGACGGCACCGACGCCGAGATCGTGCGCGGCGACGTGTGCGACCTCGCCGCGCTGACCGAGGCGGCGCGCGGCTGCGACGCCGCCTTCCACCTGGCTGCCGGCGCGGGCGTCATCCAGTCGATCGACGAGCCGCTCGTCAACTTCGACCAGAACGCGAGGGGGACTGTCGTCGCGCTCGAGGCGGCCCGCCGGGCCGACGTCGGCCGGTTCGTCTTCTCGTCGTCGAACGCGCCGCTGGGCGAGGGCGCCTACCCGGCCCGCGAGGACAAGCCGATTGCGCCGCTCTCGCCGTACGGGGCGAGCAAGGCGGTGGGCGAGGCCTACTGCTCGGCGTTCCACGGCGCCTACGGGATGCACGCCGTCGCCGTCCGGTTCTCGAACGCCTACGGGCCCCGCTCGGCGCACAAGGGCAACGTGATCCCGCTCTTCATCCGCCGCCTGCGCGCCGGCGAGGAGCTCACCGTCTACGGCGACGGCGAGCAGACCCGCGACTTCGTCTTCTGCGAGGATCTTGCGGACGGGCTGATCCGCGCCGCCGAGGCGGACGGTGCCGGCGGCGAGATCTTCCAGCTCGCAAGCGGCGTGGAGACGAGCCTGAACCGGCTGCTGGAGCTTCTCGGCGAGGTGTCGGGCACCGAGCCGCGCGTGCGCCGCGAGCCGCCCCGCGCCGGCGAGATCCTGCGCAACTACTCGGCGGTCGACAAGGCCCGCGACCGGCTCGGCTACCGCCCGTCGGTGGCGCTCGCCGAGGGCCTGCAGCGGACCTGGGACTGGTTCGCCTCCGCGCACGGCTGAAACAGCGGTACCCGGTACCACTGTTTCACGCTAGAACGCCGGTTCGCACGGGTGGCGCCGGGCACGCCCTGCTCCTATCCTGAGATCGAAGGAGCATCTGTGATGTCGCAGCGTCCGGGAGGACGGGCATCGATCGGGCAGCGCGTCGCCGTGTCGATGGCGGGCGCCGGCCTGCGCTCCCAGGGACTCGTCGACCGGTACCTGCCCCGTCGTTGGACGCGATGGCTGGCCGGATACCTCGCCACCGTCGGCACCGTCTGGCTTGCCACCTACCCGATCGAGGGCGACTGGGCGGTCTCGCTTCCGGCTGCGATCGTCCTCGCCGCGATCGCGCTCGGCATCAGCGCGTACGTCGGCCGCCGGGTCGAGGAGCACCCGATCCGGATGAGCGCCGAGCGGACGCCCGAATGGGATTGGGTCGTGCGCCACACGCTGGAACGCGACCGGCTGCATCCATCACTCCAGGCCCGCTTCCGCGACCCGGACGCCGACGCTCCACAGCCGTTCGAGTAGCTCGAGCCAGGGGGAGAGCCGGGTGGCTGAAACGCCGGTACCAGGTACCAATGGTTCATGCCGGACGGCGTTCGAGGCGAGCCGGGTGGCTGAAACGCCGGTACCAGGTACCAATGGTTCATGCCGGACGGCGTTCGAGGCCGGCGTCCAGGCCCGAGGCCGGGAAGCGGTATCGGACGGGCGCCGGCGTTCGGCTCGCGCCGGTCAGCGCAGCCACGCGCGCATAAGCGCGTTGGCGAAGCCCATGCCGTAGCGGAAGTGGGGCGGCTTCTTGGACTGGCCGGAGAGCCGGTTCGTCACCGTCACGGGCACCTCGACCGAGCGCAGCTGCTTCTTCGAGGCCTCGACGATGAACTCGGAGTTGTGGAACTGGTCCTGGCGGAACTCCAGGTTGCGCAGGCTCGAGGTGCGCACGGCCCGGTATCCGCAGGCCGGGTCGGTCACCTTGCTCCAGGTGAGAAGCGAGAGCAGGCGCGCGAAGAGCTTGATACCGAGCTCGCGGGCGGCGTGGGAGGGGTCGGCGTCCCCCAGCACGCGGGAGCCGCCGACGACGTCCACGTCGCCCTCGGCGATCGGCCCGACGAGGCGTGACAGCTCGGACGGCTGGTGCTGGCCGTCGGCGTCCATCGTGACGACGATCTCGGCGCCCGTCGCGAGCGCCAGCCGGTAGCCGGTGCGAAGCGCCGCGCCCTGGCCGCGGTTGAGCGGCAGGCGCACCGCTGCGGCGCCGGCCGCGCGCGCCCGTTCGGTCGTGTCGTCGGCGGAGCCGTCGTCGACAACGATCGCGTGCAGCTCATAGCCGCTCACCGTCGCCGGCAGCGCGCCGAGGACGTGCACGATGTTCTCGCCCTCGTTGTAGGCGGGGATCACGACCGCGACGCCGCCGGCGAACTGCTCGGGATGCCCGGTCGCGCGGAACTGCTCGAGCGCCAGGTTCTCGATGAGCCGGGTGAGGTCGCGGCGCGAGCGCTCGGCCCAGCCGGCGAGCGTGAACGCGAACAGGTAGAGCACGGCGACCGCAAGCACCGTCGCGCCGAGCACGCGCCGGCCGCCGCCCTGCCGGAACGAGAGCTCGTCGAAGCCCCACTGGAGGATCCCCGGGTCGGCGCCGAGGACGACCAGCGGCAGGACGAACACCGTGAGCCGCAGAAGCAGGTCGCCGTTTCCGATCTTGCCCTGCCGGTAGGCGCGCAGGGTGAACACGGCAAAGGCGACCGCCGCCAGGAGCCCGGCGGTGCGAAGCGGCGTCAGCGGCATGCGCCTACCGCGCCGGCTGGCCCACGGTCGCCGACGGGCGCCACGCCGTGGACGGGGCGATCACGTCGGAGATCACGCGGTCCTTGTAGCGCTCGATCACGACAAGCGTCGACTCGATCAGGTTCTCGGAGAGGAGCGTGGGCTTCAGTCCCAGCGCCGGCAGCTTGGTGTGCACCGGGTTGTAGTAGTGCTCCTCGGCCTCGACGCGCGGGTTGGGCACGTTGTCGATACGGACGTTCATGCCGTGGTGCTCGCCCGCGTGGCGCACCTTCTCGGCCAGCTCGGCCACGTTGAAGATCTCGGTGAACTGGTTGTACACGCGGTACTCGCCGGCGGCCGGGGCGTTTGCGGCGGTCAGCTCGACGCACTGGAGCGTGTCGACGATGTTCAGGAAGCCGCGGGTCTGGCCGCCCTTGCCGTAGACGGTGAGGGGCTGGCCGATCACGGCCTGGACGCAGAAGCGGTTGAGCGCGGTGCCGAACGCCTGGTCGTAGTCGTAGCGGGTGAGCAGGCGCTCGTCCATCTGCATCTCCGGGGTCTCGATGCCGTACACCACGCCCTGGTTCAGGTCGGTGCAGCGCAGGCCCCAGACCCGGCAGGCGAAATGGATGTTGTGGCTGTCGTGCACCTTCGAGAGGTGGTACAGCGAGCCCGGCAGCTTCGGGAACGGCAGCACGTCGCGGCGGCCGTTGTGGGTGATCTCGATGAAGCCCTCTTCGATGTCGATGTTGGGCGTGCCGTACTCACCCATCGTCCCGAGCTTGATGAGGTGGGCATCGGGGGCGTGGTCGCGCATGCCCCACAGGAGCTTGAGCGACCCGATCACGTTGTTGTGCTGCGTCTCGACGGCGTTGTCGACGCTCTGCATCGACCACGGGGCGCTCGGCTGCTCGCCGTAGTGGATGATGGCGTCGGGCTCGAAGTCACGCACCAGGTCTGCGGCGAACGTGCCCTCGGCGAGGTTTCCGACATAGCTCTCGATCTGCTTGCCGGACGCCTCCTTCCAGGCCTCGATCCGCTCGGCCAGCGACACGATCGGCGTCAGCGAGTCGCCGCCCGCGTCCCCGACCCACTTTCGGCGGGCAAAGTTGTCGGCGACGGCCACGTCGTGGCCCTTGCCCGAGAAGCGCATGGCGGTCGGCCAGCCGAGATAGCCGTCGCCGCCGAGGATCAAGACTCGCATGCACACTCCGTCGTCGTGGACCGGCTGAGAATAGCTGGAATGCTATCGACCGGGTGCGACAGCGGTCGGTAGCATGCCGCCGCGATGACCGCCCGCCGCGCGGAGCTCGCCGCCGTGATCGCCTTCGCCGTGTGCCTCGGGGCCGGTCGCGCGCTCGCATGGGACGCCCTGGCCGTCTGGGGGGCGGCGGGCCTCGTGCTGCTCGTCCCGGGGTGGTGCGCGCTCCGGGCCGTCGGCCTCGAGAGCACCCTCGGCCGGGCGGGCGCGGTGCCCGTCGCGGCGGCGCTGTCGCTGGCCGTGTGGACGCCCCCGCTCGCCGCCGGATACCTGGTCGGTTTCGACCTGGACGTGGTCGTCGCCGCGGTGCTCCTCGCGACCGCGGTCCTCGTCCTCGCGGTGCGCGAGCCGCTCGCGCTGCCGCAGGCCGGGGCCGCCGAGATCGCCGGTGCGTCCGTTGCGGTCGCCGCCTTCGCGTATCTGGCCTGGCGGATCTCGACGCCGGTGATCGGCGACGGGCTGTTCCACGTCGGGCTCATGCGCCGTCTGGAGGATGCCCCGGCGCTCTCGTTTGCGAACGTGTCGCCGTTTCTCGACGGGCCGGCCAACGCCGGCTACGCGCTGCCCGTCCTCCACGCGTCGTTCGCGGGTGTCGCCCGGCTGGCGGGCGTCGATCCGGTGGTCACGTTTCGGTATCTCCTGCCGTTCTGCGCCGCGCTCGCGATCGTCGGCGCCTACGCCCTCGCCCGGGCGCTGACCGGCTGGCGCTCGGCCGGCTACCTCGCCGCGGCGATGACCGCGTGGGATCTGTGCTCGCTCATCAACGGCCTCGTCCTCCAGATCAACCAGCCGCCGCCGTTCGCGCTCTGGGTGCTGACGCCGGGAGCTCTGCTGCTCTTCTGGCTCGAGATCCGCCACGCCCGCCGCGCCGCGGTGGCGACGGTCTCCGCCGTCACGGTGATCGCGTTCGTGCATCCGACGTATGCGATCCCGTGTCTTGCCATCGCCGCCGGCATCCTCGCCGGCGCCTGGCGGGCGGGGCTCCCGGGCCTGCGCGCGCCGCTCGGCACGCTCGTGGCGATGACGGGGGTCACCGGCGCGATCGCCGGGTGGATCTGGTGGGAGGCGATCCGCGGGGGCCACCGCCACCCGGTGCTCTCGCACGCGGACGAGTTCGTGATCCGCTCAGGCAAGGCGATCGTGATGTACCCCTGGGCGCCGGTGTTCGGGCGCGGCTACGTGCTGCTCGCGATCTTCGCGATGGTCTGGCTCGTGCGCTACCGCCCGCTCCTTCCCGCCGTCGGAGGCACCGTCTCGCTCCTCATCCTGCTCCTCCTGCCCGGCCTGAACACGGTGCTCATCCAGGCCGTTGGGATGGGCCAGTTCCACCGCTTCTGGCAGCCGCTCCTGTGGCCCGTCGTGGGCGCCGCAGGGGCCTGCGCGCTCGGCATCGCGCTCGGGAGGTGGTCGTGGGCCGCGGCGATCGCCGCTGCGGTGGTGTTCCACGAGGTGCGCGGGCTCGACTGGTTCTGGCACTGGCCGGTCAGCGTGTGCGTCGTCCTGGCGCTCGTGGCGGCGCTCGTCCGGCTGCGCCTTCCGATTCGCGACCACCTGCCCGGCGGAGCCTCGCCGGGGGCGGTCGTGCTCGTCGCCGGCGCGCTGGCGGCGTTCGTCGCGAACTGGGCGCCGACCGTGTGGCGCGAGGCCCGCTCCGGCCCGTATCGCGGGCCGCCCGCCTACCAGACCGTCGAGTCGACGCCCGGCGCGATCGCCTATCTGCGCGACCTCGACGGCCCGCCGCCGGTCATCCTCGCGGCCCCCGACCGGGCGTTCGAGCTCTTCGGCCTGGCGGGCGTGCGCACGGCGACGCTGCCCGAGGCGCGCACGCGGGCGCTCCCGCGCCTGGATGAGAGCGAGCGGAACCATCTCGGCCAGGCCTTCTTCTCACCGGAGTCCTCGGATGCGCGCCGGCTCGAGGTGCTGCGCGCGCTTCACGTGCAGTACGTCGTGCTCGACCTGCGCGACCAGCCCCCGGACGTTGTCTCAGCCGTGCTTCGCGACCCGGCGCTCCGGCCGGTCTACCGCGACCCGGCCGACGTGCCCGCCCACCTGGGGCGGTTCGTCATCCTGCGCGTGCTGCCCTAGCCCGGAGCCACGCCGAGACCTGTGCGCGCTCGGGCACGGGCAGCCCGGCCGGCAGGAGCACGACGTAG
>DATAEI010000009.1:0-17653 GCA_036258075.1 Gaiellales bacterium | reverse complement strand
TCGCCTTCGAGGCGATCGTGTTCGGCGCCGCCGCGGTGGCTCTGTGGGCGGCCGGCCGGCCGGTCTGGGGCGCCGTCCTCTTCGCCGCGTGGGCAGTGAACAAGACGATCCTGACCGCGTACGAGGGGCGTACACTCGACGTGTGAGATCCGGGCTGGTGTGGGCGGGGCTCGTGGTCGTCCTCGCGACGGGTTGTCATCACGGCCGGTCCGGCTGGTCGCCCAAGCCGGGCGCGCCGACGGACGCTGGACGGACGACGTGCACCGCGGCGCACCTTCGGGTCGCACCATTGCTCGACCTCACACCGGCCACCGGCCTGAACCCCGAGGCGATCCGGATCACGAACATGGGGCCGCGATGCGTGCTGTCCGGCTATCCGATCGTCCGCTTCACCGACCGGGCGGGCGCCGCCATCGCGTTTCGCGTTTCGCACACGGGCGACCAGATGGTGACGGCGGACCGTCCCCGCCGGGTGGTCGTCCCCAGTGGCGGAGCAGCCTGGGTCGTGCTCGACAAGTACCGCTGCGATCTGGGCAATCGCGCGCGGGTCGGTGAAATCGAGCTCCAGCTCGCGGGCGCCGAACGGATCGGCACGGTCGAGCCGGAGAGCGCCGGCTGGGCCTTCTGCGGGCGCGGCGACCCGGGCTCGACCGTGCACGTGTCGCCGTTCGAGCCGCGACTCCTGGCCGCCCTGCGCCGGCACTAGACATCCAGCCGCCGCGCAACGTGCAGCACGGCGCCCCAGTGGCGCCGCACGAGCCCGTCCGGCCGATCGCCGAGCCGGCGGCGGATCTCGCCGTAGAGCCGCTCGCGCTGCCAGGGCTGCATCGCGATGTGCCCCGAGAACGTCTCGAGGAGGTCGATGTATCCCTCGGCGTCGTAGACGACGTCCCAGTCGTGGTGGCGGACGCCGACCACCTCGAAGAGGCCGCTCGCCTCGATCTCGGCCGTCTCGACGGCGAGCTCGCCCGGCCGCAGGAACCGCTCGCGCGAGGCCATGCCTTCGCCGATCCCCTCGTAGACGCTCTGGAGCTCCTCGAAGAAGGGATCGCCTCCATCCGGCACGACGTGTTGCGCGCTCCAGAACGCCAGATGGCCCGCGGGCCGCAGCAGGTCGAACGCCCGCCGGTACTTCACGTGTCGATCCATCCAGTGCCAGGAGGTCGCCGCGGCGACCAGGTCGAATCGCGTGCCAGGCGACGGCTCCCACTCCTCGAAGGCCGCATGCACGACCTCGACGTCTGAGTAACCCGCCAGCCCCAGCCGAGCCTGCTCGGCGAGCCGCTCGCCCACCTCCACGCACGTCACACGAAGGCCGCGCTCGGCCAGCTGCCGCGTCGCCTTCCCCGTTGCGCAGCCCGCCTCGAGCACGCGATCGCCGCGCCGAAGGCCGGTCAGCGCGACGAGGTCGTCGAACAACCGCTCGGGGTACGCCGGCCGGGCTCGGTCGTAGCTGTCGGCGGCGGACTCGAAGACGCTTCGTCGGCCTCGTGGCGTTTCCACCGGGCTGGCTACGATACCGCCGCCATGTTCCAGAAGACGATCCTCGACAATGGGCTACGCGTCGTGACCGCACCGATGCCTGCCGCGAAATCCGTGGCGGTGATGGTGATGGTCGCCGCCGGAAGCCGGTACGAGACACGAGAGACAAACGGCATTGCGCACTTCGCCGAGCACATGTTCTTCAAGGGCACCGAGAAGCGCCCCACCGCGAAGGACATCTCCGCCGAGGTCGACGGGATCGGCGGCGAGTTCAACGCGTTCACAAGCAAGGAGTACACCGGCTACTACATCAAGTGCGCGGCCGAGCACCGGACCCTGGCACTGGACGTGCTGGCCGATCAGCTCCTGCACTCCAAGTTCGATGCAGAGGAGCTCGAGCGCGAGAAGGGCGTCATCATCGAGGAGCTCAACATGTACGTCGACACGCCGCGCGACCACGTCGACAGCGTGTACGACCACCTGCTCTTCGGCGACCAGCCGCTCGGCTGGGACATCATCGGCACGAAGGACACCATCCGCGGCGCCGGCCGGCAGACGTTCCTCGACTACCTCGGCGCCTGGTATGCCCCCCGCCGGATCGTCGTCGGTGCAGCCGGCGCCGTGAACGGCGAGTTCCTCTCCGAGGTCGAGGCCCAGTTCGGGTCGCTGGAGGACCGCTCCACAGGCGAGCCGGTGCCGGTCGAGGTGAGCCAGGACGAGCCGCGCGTGAGCCTCGAGACTCGCGACTCCGACCAGGCCCATCTGCGCCTCGGCGTCCGCGGCCTTCCCACCGACCACCCCGACCGGTACGTGATGCAGGTGCTCTCGGCGATCCTCGGCGGCGGGATGTCATCGCGCCTCTTCATCGAGGTGCGCGAGCGCAAGGGCCTCGCCTACTACGTCTTCTGCCACCACTCCGCCTACGAGGACGCGGGCACGCTCTTCTCACAGGCCGGCGTGGACATCGAGCGGATCGACCTCGCCGTCTCCACGATCGTCGGCGAGTTCGCCAAGCTCGCGAACGAGCCGGTCGAGGACGACGAGCTCCGGCGGACGAAGAACTTCCTGAAGGGCCGGCTCGTGCTCCAGCTCGAGGACCCGCGCGGCCTGCTCGGCTTCGGCCTGCGGCGCGAGGTGCTCGAGGGCCGGATCGTGGAGCCGGAGGAGGTGCTCGAGCGGATCGAGGCCGTGACCGCGGCCGACATCCAGCGCCTGGCACGCGAGGTGATCCGCGAGAACGGCCTCAACTTCGGCCTCGTCGGCCCGTTCGACGACGACCAGCGCTTCCTCGAGCTGCTCCACGTGTGAGCGGCCTTCGGCTCTACGCCATCCCGTTCTCGACCAACGTCGAGCGGGTCGCGCTGGCGCTCGGCCACAAGGGCGTCGACGCCGAGATGGTCATGGGCGACCCGGCCGACCGCACCCCGATCCGCGAGATCAGCGGGCAGGAGCTCGTGCCGGTGCTGGACGACGAGGGGTTCGTGGTCGCCGACTCGAGCCGCATCATCGAGCACCTCGAGGAGCGCTTCCCCGACCCGCCGCTCTTCCCCGCCGACCCGGCCCGCCGGGCGGAGGTGCGGATCTTCGTCGACTGGTTCGACCGCGTCTGGAAGGTGCCGCCCAACCGGATCGAGGCGGAGCTCGGCGCAGCCCAGCCCGACCACGTCCTGATCGAGACGCTCGCGGCCGAGATGCGCGCGTCGCTCACGCTGTTCGAGGACCTGCTCGACGGCCGCCCCCACCTCATGGACGACGAGTTCTCGGCGGCCGACTGCGCGGCGTTCCCGTTCCTGAAGTACGGCCTCTGGATCCGCGAAGACGACGATGAGCGCTTCCACCGCATCCTGGCCGAGCACCTGGCGCTCGACGGGGGCTACCCCCGGATCGAGGACTGGCTGCGGCGGGTGGACGAACGCCCGCGGGTCGCCGGGGTCATCATCCACCCCGCCCACGGCTGACGCCGCTCACGCCCGCGAGGACGGCCGGCGCGAGGCCGCCATCCGGCGCAGCGCCGCCAGGGCGGCGGGCAGGTTGCCGGCCCGCTCCTCGATGTCGGCGAGCGTCTGCCAGACGTCGTCGAGGTAGTGCCCGGCGACGGTCCCCCTGAGCACAACCGCCGCCTCGTTGCACAGGCGCCGCCCCTCGTCGAGCTCGCGCCGCTCGAGCGCGACCTTCGCCAGGAGCATGTAGAGCATTCCGGCCGTCCCCGGCTCCGTGGCCTCGGTCCGGTCGAGGCCCGACCGGGCGTGCCGGCCTGCCTCGTCGAGACGGCCGTCGAGGAGCGCGGATCGCCCGCGCTCGTAATCGAGAAGCGCCAGCTCCGGTGACGGCGCGCCGCCCCGCTGGAGGATGTCGGCCGCCAGGCGGAGCTCGGCGTCGGCCTCGGCACGCCGGTCGCGATCGAGCAGGATGCTCCCGAGAAGCAGGTGCGACCGCCCCAGGAGCTGGCGGTGCTCGCCGCACTCGAGCGCGGCGACGACGCGGCGGGCGTAGCGCTCGGCCAGGTCGGCCTGGCCGTCCTCGGCGTAGGCGCGCGAGATGGCCCACTCGAGCCTCGCCAGCGCGACCGGGTCGCCCAGGACGTCGCGAAAGCCGCTCACGGAGTCGAGCGTCCGGTAGGCGTCATCGGGCCTGCCTGCGTCGGTCTGCGCGCTCGCGAGCAGCACGCCGAACCGGACGGCGAGCCCGGGGTCAGACGGCGCCGCGAGCGCCTCGTCGAGCGCGGCTTGGAGGATCTCGACCGAGCGGTCCATCCGCCCCATCCCCGCGTACGCACGCCCGAGGGTCTCGTGCAGCGCCGGGCGGGCGCGGCTCGTCGCGGGCCCGGAGGCGACGCTCAGGGCCTCCTCACCCAGCGCCGCTGCCTCGCCGTCGCGCCGGGCCTCCGCCGCCAGGTGCGCGAGCACCTCGAGGAGGCGGCTCTGAGCGCGGCGATCCCCGACCCGGCCGGCCTCGTCGAGTACCGCGTGCACCTGCTCCGCGGCCGTCTCGCCGCCCATCCGCGCCGCGAGCTCGAGGTCGAGGAGGCGCGACTCCGGGATGCGCGTGCGCAGGTCGCGGCCGCCCAGATCCTCGAGCGTCACGCCGAGCTTCTCGGCCAGGTCGGCCATCACGCTCACCGACGGCACGCGCTGGCCGCGCTCGACGCGCGAGAGGTAGCCGGGCGAGCAGCCGGGGCCGGCCACCTGGCGAAGCGAAAGCCCGAGCTGCTCGCGGCGCCGGCGGATCCTGCGGCCGACCGCGACCGGGTCGTCCACGTGGAAGATCGGCCGCGGGCCCAACGCTCTAGGCACGGATCTCTAAGTCGTAGGGGAAGTCGGTCAGCACCTCCGCTCCGTCGTCGCGGACGACGGCCAGATCCTCGAGCCGGACGCCGCCGAAGTCCTTGCGGTAGACGCCCGGCTCGATCGTCACCACGTCCCCGGCGATCAGGTCGTCGCCCGAGAGGCCCATGTTCGGCGCCTCGTGCACCTCCAGCCCGACGCCGTGGCCGAGGCCGTGGAAGAAGTCCTCGTCGAGCGTCTCGCCCTTGGCGATCGTGCGCTCGGTGCGATAGCCCGCGGCCTCGATCGGCTCGCACGCGGCCTCCCACACCTGCTTGCCGTTCACGCCGGTATGGATGGCCTCGGTCGCCCGCTTCACCGCCTCGAGCACGGCGGCGTGCATGTGCCGGAGGCGCTCCGGCGCCTCGCCGAAGCAGAACGTTCGCGTCATGTCGGCGCAGAAGCGCGACGTCGTATGCGTCGGGAAGATGTCGACGATCAGCGACTCGCCCGGCCGCACGGGTCCCGTGCCCAGCTCATGCACGAACGCGCCCTGCGGCCCGGGGCTGGTGATGGGCGGCTCGCCCTCGCAGCCGTGCGCGCGCAGCGTGTCGATGACCTCCGCGCGAACGCGCTCGGCCGTGAGCGTCTCGCCGTCGAAGACGAGCGTGTCGCCCTGCGCGCTCGACGACCCCAGCACCTCCACCACGCGCGCCATCGCCGCCTCCGTGGCCCGCTGGGCCGCCCGGATGCCCGCCAGCGCGCGCTCGTCCTTGGCGCGGCGCCGCAGGGCGAAGTGCTGCCTGTCGGGGTGCACGGCGACGCCCTTCCCACGCAGGTGGTCGGCGGCCTCCACCGGGAACGAGGGCGGCACGACGACCTCGTCCAGACCGCACTCCGCGACGACCCGGCTCAGGATCTCGAGCGACGCCTCGTCCCACGACATCCCGCCGGCGATGAGGTCGCGCGAGCCGAAGGAGGAGCCGAGCCAGACGTCGGTCGCGGTCGAGTTGCGCCGGGCCGCGTCGGCCTCGATCTCGCTCGTCACGATGACGCGCTTGCCGTCGGCCTCGACGTAGACGAACGGGTCGACCACCGAGATGCCGGTGGCGAAGAACAGGTCCGGATCGCGGACGGAATCGGCGTACATGAGCAGTCCTCGAGTCATGCGGACAAGCTATCACCCGCCCACTGGTAGCGTTCGGCCGTGCCCACGGCAGGGTTCGAACGCGTCCTCTCAGAGCACTTCGAGCGCATCCGCGCCGCGTTGCCCGAGGACATCCGGGTGTGGGACGCGCACACCCACCTCGGGGTCGACGAGGACGGCTTCACCCAATCGCCGGAGGAGCTCCTGGCCGCCATGGAGGCGTTCGGGATCGAGCGGGCGTTCACGTTCCCGCTGAACGACCCCGAGCGGGTCCCGGCCTACCGCGTGCCGAACGACCGTGTCCTGGAATGGGCGGCGGCGTCGAACGGGGCGCTCGTCCCCTTCTGCCGGCTCGACCTCACGGAAGGGCCGATCGCCGAGGCCGAGCGCTGCCTCGACCGGGGTGCGCGCGGCATCAAGCTCCATCCGCGCGCGCAGAAGTTCACGTTCGGCGAGCAGGCCCTCGAGCCGGTGTTCCAGCTCGCGGCCGAGCGGCGCGTCCCGATCCTGATCCACGCCGGCCGCGGCCTCCCCGCGATCGCCGACGACCTCCTCCACCTCGTGGAGCACCATCCAGAGGCGCAGCTCATCCTGGCGCACGCCGCCATCGCAGATCTCCAGCACATCGGGCGGACGCTCCTCAACCACCCCAACGTGCTCTACGACACCTCGGTCTGGTCGAACACCGACCTGCGCGCGCTGCTCGCGACCGCCTCGCCCGAGCAGATCGCCTTCGCAAGCGACGCGCCCTACGGGCTCGGCGGCGTCGCGCAGGTGCAGCTCGGGACGGCGCTGATCCGGGCCGGCGCATCGCCGGATCAGCTGCGGGCGATCATGTGGGGGAACGCGGAACGAGCCTCCCGCGGTGAGCCGGCTCCGGTCCTCTCACCGCCGCTCGTCGACCGTGACCGCACGGTGCCGCTCCAGCGCGTCCGGGTGCACGAGTACCTGATCATGGCGACCACGCTCCTGTGGACGCGCCTCCCCGACATGCCCGGCGCGATCGGCCTGGCCCGGCGGGCCTGCGACACGAACGGGAACGCCGAGCTCGCGGTCGTCGAGGGCCTGCTCGACACCGCGGAGGAGCTGTGGGGGCAGGCGCTGGCGATCGAGGATCCCCAAACGGCCCGGACGTACAGCCGCGCGGCGGGCCGCACGCTTCAGATCGCCGACTCGATCGTCCTCGACGTGTGATCGCAGCGGTCGTCCTGGCCGCGGGCGAGGGGCGCCGGTTCGGCGGCGCGAAGCAGCTGCACCAGGTCGACGGCGTGCCGATGCTCGAGCGAGTGCTTGCCGTGGTCGCGGAGGCCGGGATCCGCGAGCGGGTGGTGGTGCTCGGCGCCCGGGCGGAGGACGTCCGGGCCGCGGTCGACCTGCACGGGGCCCGATCCGTCGTCTGCGAGTCCTGGGGCGACGGTCAGGCGGCATCGCTCCACGCGGGGATCGCGGCCCTGCCGGAGGACGCCGACCGCGTGCTCGTCGTGCTCGGCGACGGCCCCCACCTCGACCCGCGGGCCGTGCGGCGGTTGGCGGACGCACCCGTCGCGGGCCGCGTGCTCGCCGCCGACTACGGGGCAGGCCGCTCGCACCCGGTGGTCATCCCACGGAGCCTCTGGAGCAGGATTCCGCGCCGGGGCGACACGCCGGTCAGGCCGCTGGGCGCCGACCTCGTGGACTGCCGCGACCTGCGCCCGCCGGGCGACGTCGACTACGCCGCGTCGCCCTGACCGCAGCAGCGCAGGCGCAGGCGGTCGACGAAGCCGCTCGGAACCGGGTCGCCGCAGCAGCAGTCGCGGACGACCTCGCGCAGCCGGCGCTCGAAGATGTAGCGCTCGTTGCAGTAGTCGCACTCGCGCAGGTGCCCGTCGATCCGCGCCACCTCGGCTTCGGTGAGCGCCCGGTCGAGGTAGGGCTGGAGCATGTGCTCGGCGCCGTGGCAGGACTCGACGCTCACGACCCCTCCTGCTGGGCCTTCTCGGCGAGCCGCTGCTTCAGAAGCCGCCGGCCCCGGTAGAGGCGCGACATGACGGTGCCGATCGGGATGCTGAGGATCTCGGCCGCGTCGGCGTACGAGAACTCGCCCACGTCGACGAGGACGACCACCTCGCGAAAGTTCTCGGGAACCTCGCCCAGGGCCTCGACCACGCCGCTTCCCGAGAGCCGGGCGAGCACCCGCTCCTGCGGCTCGCGGCCGGAGTCGGCCAGG
The DNA here is from genome assembly GCA_036258075.1 of Gaiellales bacterium. Lineage (GTDB taxonomy): Bacteria > Actinomycetota > Thermoleophilia > Gaiellales > JAICJC01 > JAICJC01. The sequence goes on along the minus strand of DATAEI010000009.1, from coordinate 9,555 downwards.
CGGTTGTAGAGGTAGTAGTCGCTCTGCTCGTCGAGCGGCTCGGAGGGTGGGCGCCGGCTCTGCCGGCGAAGCTCGTCCATGTTCGCGTTTCGCATGATCGTGGCCAGCCAGGCGGCGAGGTTCGTGCCGGTCGAGTACGACCGCCACGACCGGAACGCCCGCAGGTAGGTCTCCTGCACCAGGTCTTCGGCAGCCTGGGGCGAGCCCGTGAGCCGGAGCGCAATTCGGTAGAGGTGCTCGGCGTGGGCGAGCGCGTCCTCCTCGAACCGGGCGCGGTCGCGGGCGGCGGCCGCCGCGGCGGCGCCTGGCGAGTCGGAGTCCGGCTGCGAGGCCATGAGGGCGAGCGTATCAGCCACAAGAAACATGCCCTCTACGGAACGTCACACACCGGCCGGACATTCCCGGCGAGTTTTAGTCACTTCGGCTAATATGCTCGGCGCCGTGCCCGAACGAGCGACTCACCGCACCGACGTCCTTGTCGTCGGCGCCGGCCTCTCGGGGCTCTACGCCTCGCTCGAGGCTGCGGCGCGCGGCGCGCGGGTGACGCTCGTGACCAAGGGCTCGCTCGAGTCGTCGAACTCGTTCATGGCCCAGGGCGGCATCGCCGCCGCCGTGGCCGCCGACGACGACCCGGCCCTGCATCTCGCCGACACGCTCACCGTGGGCCGCGGGCTCGCCGACCCGGCCGCCGTCGAGGTGCTTGTCCGCGACGGGATCGAGCGCGTCGCCGACCTGGAGCGGCTCGGGGTTGACTGGGACCGCGACGAGTTGGGCCGCCCGCTGCTCGCGCGCGAAGGCGGGCACGGCCGGCACCGCATCTTCCACGCCGGAGGGGCGGCGACGGGCGCGGCGATCGCACGGACGCTGATCGCACGCGTACTGGCAGAGCCACGGGTGCGCGTCCTCGACCACACGGCGGCCATCGGCCTCCTGAGCGACGGCGAGGGGTGCGCGGGCGCATGGGTGCTCGGGCACGACGAGCTCCTCGCGATTCGGGCCACGATGACGCTGCTCGCAACCGGCGGCGCGTGCGCGCTCTACTCGCGGACGACGAACCCGCCCGGCGCGACCGGCGACGGCATCGCGCTCGCTCACCGGGCCGGGGCGCAGGTGCGACACATGGAGTTCGTGCAGTTCCATCCCACGGCCATCGCGACCGGGAGCCGGGCGTTCCTGATCTCGGAGGCCGTCCGCGGTGAGGGCGCCCACCTCGTCTCCGCCGCCGGCGAGCGGTTCATGCCGTCCGAGCACGCCGACGCCGAGCTCGCCCCGCGAGATGTCGTGACGCGGGTGATCCAGGGTCGTCTCGACGCGGGGGAGACCAGCTACCTGTCGCTCCGCCACCTCGATCCCGACCGGGTCGCGAAGGGCTTCCCCAGCCTGGTCGACGGCTGCGCCCGGCTCGGCTTCGACCTGTGCCGGGACCTCGTGCCGGTCGCCCCGGCGGCGCACTACCTGATGGGCGGGATCGCGACCGGCCTCGACGGCGCCACCACGCTGGCCGGCCTCTATGCCTCGGGCGAGAGCGCGTGCACGGGCGCCCACGGCGCCAACCGGCTCGCGTCGAACTCCCTGCTCGAGTGCTTCGTGTTCGCCCACCGCGCGGTCGCCGCCGGCCTCGCGGCCCCACCGCCGGAGGTCTCCGGCACGACGCCGCCCGAGCGCCCGCTGGCACGCGCCCGCCTGCCGGAGCTGCGGCGGAGGATGTGGACGGGCGCCGGCCCCGTCCGGGACCGGGCCGGCCTCGAGCGCGTGCTCGGCTGGCTTCACGCCCAGCCCGAATCGAACCCCGTCCGGGTCGCGACGCTGATCGCGACGGCGGCCCTGGAGCGGCGCGAGAGCCGCGGCGGCCACCTGCGCCGCGACCACCCCGACCTCGACCCGGGCCTGGAGGCGGGCGTGCCATGCGCAGCGGCATCCTCGACGACGTGATCGCCCGGGCGCTGGCCGAAGACCTCGGCTCGGGCGACGTCACCACCGAGGCGACCATTCCGGCCGATCTCGAGGTCGTCGCGGACGTGGTCGTGAAGTCACCGGGCGTCGTCTGCGGCATCCCCGAGCTCCTGGCGTGCATCCGGGCGCTCGACCCCGAGGCCGAGCTGGAGCTCCTGGCCGACGAGGGCACGGTGGTCGAGGCGCCGCCGCAGACCGTGGCGCGCATCCGTGCCCGGGCGCAGGCCGTCCTGAGCGCCGAGCGCACGGGCCTCAACCTGATCCAGCGGATGTCCGGCATCGCCACCGCGACCCGCACCTACGTGAGGGCCGTCGAGGGCACAGGCGCCGAGATCCTCGACACGCGCAAGACCGCGCCCGGCTTGCGCAGATTGGACAAGCGGGCCGTGGCGGCCGGGGGCGGCACGAACCACCGCATGGGCCTCTCGGACGCGATCCTCATCAAGGACAACCACGTCGCGCTCGCGGGCGGCATCGTCCCGGCCGTCGAGGCGGCCAGGGCGGCCAATCCCGGCCTTGCCGTCGAGGTCGAGGTCGACGACCTGGCCCAGCTGGACGAGGCGCTCGGCGCGCACGCCGACACCATCCTGCTCGACAACATGGAGCCCGCCCTGCTTCGCCGGGCCGTCGCCCGCACCGGCGGGCGCGCACGCCTCGAGGCCTCGGGCGGCATCACGCTCGACACCGTCCGCGCCGTCGCCGAGACCGGCGTCGACGCGATCTCGGTCGGGGCCCTCACCCACTCGGTGACGGCACTCGACGTCTCGCTGGAGGTACACCCGTGGCAGTCATGACCGCATCGATGACCGAGCGCATGCAGGACGAGATCCGCGAGCTCGCAACCGAGCGCAAGGCAGTGCTCCTCGCGCATAACTACCAGGTGCCCGAGGTGCAGGACGTGGCCGACTTCGTCGGCGACTCGCTCGGCCTCTCACAGCAGGCGGCAGCGACCGAGGCGGACGTGATCGTCTTCTGCGGCGTGCACTTCATGGCCGAGACAGCCGCCGTGCTCGCCCCGGAGAAGACGGTCCTCATCCCCGACCTCGACGCCGGCTGCTCGCTGGCCGCGTCGATCGACGCCGCAGCGCTCGCCCGCTGGAAGGACGAGAACCCGGGCGCGGTCGTCGTGAGCTACGTGAACACGACGGCCGAGGTGAAGGCGCTCTCGGACTATTGCTGCACGTCGGGGAACGCCCGCCAGGTGATCGAGGCCGTGCCCGAGGATCGCGAGATCCTGTTCCTCCCCGACATGTTCCTGGGCTCGTACCTCGAGCGCGTGACGGGCCGCAAGATGAAGGTGTGGCCGGGCGAGTGCCACGTGCACGCCGGCATCCGGCCGGACGACGTCGCAAAGACGCTCGACGACCATCCGGACGCCGAGCTCCTCATCCATCCCGAGTGCGGCTGCGCCAGCCAGTGCATGTACGCGGCGACCGAGAGCCCGGCCCTCGGCGCGCGCACCCACGTGCTCTCGACCGAGGGCATGGTGAAGCGGGCGCGCACCTCGCCGAGCCGCGAGTTCATGGTGGCGACCGAGACCGGGATCCTGCACCGGCTGGGCAAGGAGGCGCCGGACGCCCGCTTCTACGCCATGAGCGAGCGGGCGGTGTGCCGCTACATGAAGATGATCACGCTCGAGAAGCTTCGCGACTCGCTGCTCGAGATGCGCCACCGGGTCACGGTCGATCCGGACCTGGCCGACCGGGCCCGCGGCGCGATCCGGCGGATGGTCGAGATCACGTAGACCGCCCGGCGGCTGCGATCCCGTCCAGGATCCGCTCGACGCCCGCACGGAACCGGGCCTCGCGGCCGACGGCGAGAACGTGCGGCAGTGACGCCGCCAGATCGGGATACCCGGCGGTCGGAAGCGCCGCGAACCGCGCATGCCGCGCCCCGGGCTCGAGCGCCCGCTCGGCCAGCTCGACGGACGTCGCGCCGAGGGCGTACGCGTAGAGCGTGTCGACGGCCAGAGCCGCCTGGCCGGGAGCGAAGCCGGCCCGGTGCAGGACGGCGTGGGCCCGGTCGAGGACGGCCAGGGCATTCGGCCCGTGCGCTCCGTGGGCGTGCAGGGCGGGCATCACGGCCGGATGCGCTATGAACGCCTCCCGCAGGGAGAACGCCAGCCGGCGCAGCGGCTTCCGCCACCGCCCGTCGGCCTCGGGCAGCTCCACCTCCCCCATCACCGCGTCCACGACCGCTGCGAGCAGCGCGCGTTTGCCGCCGAAGTAGGCGTACGCGGCCATCGGCGCCGCGCCAAGCTCGCGCGCCAGGCGGCGCATGGTGAGCGCGGGGAGACCCTCGGAGTCGGCGACCGCGAGGGCTGCGGCCACGATGCGCCCCTGGGTGAGCGTCTCGCGCTGAACCATGATCGCGTACATCGTACAGTACGTCGTACACCGCACACCCTCCTGATAGCTTGACGGCATGCTCATCCTCGTCCCCACCGCAGCGGAAGCCGAGCTGCTGGGCGACGGCATGCCCGGCCGGGTCTGCCTGTGCGGGTTCGGGCTGGCCGCGGCCGGCGCGGGAGCCGCCCACGCCATCGCCACTTACCGCCACGCCGCTCGCGGCGGCGTCGTCCTGGCCGGTGCCGCCGGCACCTACGACCCGGCCCGGCTCGCGATCGGCGCGGTGGTCGACGCCGCCGCGGTGAGGGTCGACGGGATCGGAGCGGGCGGCGCCGGGCCGGCCGCGCTCGGGTTCGCCGATGCTGATGTGATCCAGCTGGACGGAACGCAGGGCGAGCTGCTCTCGGTCGCCGAGGCGGCGGCGACGCCGGCCGATGCGGCCGCCCGCGTGGCACGCCATCCGACGGCGCTCGGAGAGGAGATGGAGGGCTTCGCGGTCGCGGTCGCAGCCTCGCTCTTCGGCGTGTCGCTTCGAATCGTGCGCGGGGCGTCGAACCTGGCGGGCGACCGAGACCACGCCGGTTGGCGTCTCGCCGACGCGCTGAACGCCGTGCGCGCACGCGTGCTGGAGCTGGCATGAGGCTGCGGCTCGGGCTCTCGACGTGCCCCAACGACACGTTCGCGTTCCACGCCATCCTCGAGCGCAAGATCGACCTGCGCGGGCTCGAATTCGATGCGGAGCTGCTCGACGTCCAGGCGCTGAACGACGGCCTCTTTGCCGACCGCTACGACGTCTCCAAGGCCAGCTTCCACGCCGCGCTTCTGCTTGCGGACCGGTACGGCGTCCTGCCGGCCGGCTCGGCGCTCGGCTTCGGGGTGGGCCCGTTGATCGTCGGAGACCGCGACGGTGTCTGGCCGTCCCCCGAGGCGCGCGTCCTCTGCCCGGGCCCGACGACCACCGCAACGCTGCTCTACCGGTGCCTGCATCCCGACAGCCGGCGGATCGAGCACGCGGTCTTCTCGGACATCGGCCCGGCGCTTCGCAGAGGCGACGCCGACCTCGGAGTCCTGATCCACGAAGGCCGGCTCACCTACCGCCGGGACGGGCTCCACCTCGTCGAGGACCTCGGAGCGTCGTTCGAGGAGCTGGCCCGGGCGCCCGTCCCGCTGGGTGGCGTCGTCGCCCGGCTCGACCTCCCGGACGGGACCGCTGAGAAGCTCACGGCGGTGCTGCGCGACTCGATCGCATACGCGGCGGCGAACCGCGACGAGGTGCTGGTCACGATCCGCCGGCATGCCCAGGAGATGAGCGAAGACGTGATCTGGCCGTACGTGGCCCTCTACGTCACCGACCACACGGTCGACCTGGGCGAGGAGGGGGCACGAGCGCTCGAGGTGCTCGAGCGCACCGGTCGCGAGGCCGCCGCCCTGCCCGAAGGCCTGCCGCGGCTGCGCATTCTCGCTTGAATTCCGATTTCGCCTCGTCTAAATTGTGATTTAGATGTTGAGCGACGTCGCCCAGGACTACATGAAGCAGATCTATCTGCTCGAGCGCCGTGACGGCAAGGCGTCCACGTCGGCGCTCGCCGCGGCGGTGGGCGTCTCGGCGGCGTCCGCGACGGCAATGGTGAAGAAGCTCGCCGCGACCGGCCTCGTCGAGCACAGCAAGTACCGCGGTGTCACGCTGACGCCCCCCGGCGAGAAGGTCGCGCTCGAGGTCCTGCGCCACCACCGGCTGCTCGAGGTCTACCTGACCCAGACGCTCGGGCTCTCGTGGGACCGGGTCCACTCCGAGGCCGAGCGGCTCGAGCACGTGCTGTCCGAGGAGCTCGAGGCCGAGATCGACCGCGCCCTGGGCTATCCCGAGATCGACCCGCACGGCGATCCGATCCCGAGTGCCGACCTCGTCATCGCCGCCGAGCCTGCGCAGCGCATGGCGGAGCTCGAGCCCGGCGAGGCCGCCGTGGTGCGCCAGGTGCCCGACGGCGACCCGTCGCTGCTGCGCTATCTCGCGGGCCTCGGGCTCGTCCCCGACACGCGTTTCACGATGGTCGAGAAGGCGCCGTTCGGCGGCCCGATCACGCTCGACGTCGGGGGCACGCAGCACGCGGTCGGAGTCGAGCTCGCCGGGCGGATCGGCGTCGAGGTGACGGCATGACGCCGCACGCCGTGCGCGCCGCGGTCGCCCCGGCGCCGACCGTGATCTCGCCGTGGGCCCGCATGAAGCGGGTGCTGCCGTTCCTCGGGCCGGCGTTCGTCGCAAGCGTGGCCTACATGGATCCCGGCAACTTCGCGACCAACATCCAGGCCGGCGCCGACTTCGGGTACATGCTCCTGTGGGTCCTGGTCGCCTCGAACCTGATGGCGATCCTGATCCAGGCCCTCTCGGCCAAGCTCGGCATCGCATCGGGGCTCACGCTGCCGCAGGCGATCCGCGCGCACACCACCCGCCGCGCCCGGATCGGGCTCTGGCTGGCAGCCGAGGCGGCCGCCATGGCGACCGACCTGGCCGAGTTCCTGGGCGCGGCCATCGGGATGCACATCCTGTTCGGCCTTGCGCTCCTTCCCTCGGCGCTTCTGACCGCCGTTGCCTCGTTCGCGCTGCTCGCGGTGCAGCGGTTCGGCCACGTGCGGTTCGAGCTCGCGATCATGGCGTTCGTCGCCGTGATCGGGGCGGCGTTCTTCATCGAGATCTTCATGGCGAACCCCGACCCCGCCGGCGTCCTGCACGGCATGCTCGTGCCCGGGATCCAGTCGAGCGCCGTCTACGTCGCCGTCGGCATGGTCGGCGCAACCGTCATGCCGCACGTCGTCTACCTGCACTCCGGGCTCGTGCAGCACCGAGCCGACATCCTCGAGGGCGGGAGCAAGCGCGAGCACTTCCGCCACGAGCTGATCGACATCGCGCTGGCGATGAACGGCGCATTTCTCATCAACTCGTCGATGGTGATCATGGCGGCCGCCGTCTTCTTCGGCGCCGGCTCCGACATCTCGGGGATCGAGGACGCCCATGCGACCCTCGGGCCGCTGCTCGGATCGCTCGCCCCGGCCGCGTTCGGCATCGCGCTCCTGGCGTCGGGCCTCTCGTCCTCGACGGTGGGCACGATGGCCGGGCAGATGATCGTCGACGGCTTCATGAACTGGCAGGTGTCGGTCTTCATCCGCCGCCTCATCACGATGGTTCCGGCGCTGATCGTCATTGGGGCCGGAGCCGACACGCTGCGCACGCTGGTGGCGAGCCAGGTCGTCCTGTCGCTCGTCCTGCCGTTCGCGGTCGTGCCGCTCGTGTGGCTGACATCGCGGCGCGACGTGATGGGCGACCTCGTGAACGGCCGGATCGTGCGCACGCTCGCAATCGGCGTCGCGACGCTGGTGATCGCGATGAACGTCGTGCTCCTGGTCGTCACCGCGACGGGCTGAGCCCGCGGCGAGCCGTCAGCTGGGCGCGTGCCCGAAGAACCAGCGCTCGAGCGGCTGGAGCAGCTCCGCCTCGGCGAACGGGTCGACGTCCTGCGCGCGGCCGTCGCCCCGCGATACCTCGAGGTCGGAGGCCAGCGCGTCGTTTGCGGCCTCCAGGGCATCACCCATCTCGAACCCCTCGAACACGTAGTCGTCGTCGCGGATCGCCCCGTTTGTGCGCTGCGCGAGATCGACCGCCCGGCCGACGGCCCAGACGGCTCCGGGCTTGCGCTCGATCCAGATCGTGATGCGCTCGGCAGCGCCGTCCTCACCCACGCCCTGGACGGATCGCTGGGCGAACCACTGGCTCGCATTCTGGGGCATCTCCGATCGCCTCCTGTGGCCGGTGTGCCCGCAGTCTATCCGCGCACGCAAGGCCGATATCATCCGCCCATGCAGGCTCGGGCCGCCGCCTTCGCGCGCGAGCAGGTGATCCCGGCGGTCGACGGGTGGGAGCACGAAGCGCGCTATCCCCGGGCCGCCGTGGCAGGCTCGGGGCTCACCGGGCTCTTCTGTCCCGCCGACGTTGGCGGTGCGGGGCTGAGCTATCCGGAGGGGATGGCGGTCTTCGAGGAGCTCGGCCGCGGCGACGCGGCGCTCGCGTTCTCGCTCTCGATGCACAACGCGGTTGCGGCCGCGGTGGCCGGCCACGCGGGGCTTGCCGAGCGCTGGGCGCGTCCGCTCGCCGCCGGCGAAGCGCTGGGCGGGTTCTCGCTCACCGAGCCGCACGCGGGGTCCGACGCGACGGCCATCACGACCATTGCCGAGCCGGACGGCGACGGCTGGCGTGTGAGCGGCCGCAAGGCATGGGTGTCGCTGGCCGGTGAGGCCGACCTCTTCCTCGTGGTCTGCAAGACCTCGGAGGAGCCCGGCCACCGCGACATCGCGATCGTCGCGGTCGAGCGCTCCGCGCCGGGTGTGTCGTTCCCGGTCATCTACCGGAAGGCGTGCGCGGACTTCCTGCCGATCGGTGAGATGGAGCTCGACGACGTGCCCGCAACCCTGCTTGCCCCGGCGGGCCAGGGGATGCGTGCAGCCCTCGCGGCGATCGACGTCGCCCGCTGCGACATCGCCGCGATTGCGGCTGGGCTGCACGCCGAGGCGCTGGACGTCGCCGTCGCCTACACGGCTGAGCGCACGGCGTTCGGGCGCCCGCTCCTCGAGCTCCAGGCGATCCAGTTCGCGTTGGCTGATGTGGCAACAGAGCTCGAAGCGAGCCGGCTCCTCTACCGCCGGGCGGCGGAGCGGCTCGGTACGCCGGAGGGGCCCGTCGCCGTCGCGCACGCGAAGCGCTTCTGCCCGGACGCGGCCCTACGCGGGGCGATCGCATGCAGCGAGGCGCTCGGCGCCTACGGCTGGCTCCTCGACCACCCGCTGGCGCGGATGATCGCGCTCGCCAAGATGCTCCAGGTGGTCGACGGCACGGCCGAGATCCAGCGCCTCGTGATCGGGCGCTGGCTTGCGTCGCGCTAGTTCCCGAAGTCCTCCGGGCTGACGTTCTCGAGGAACTTCTTGAACTCGTCGATGACCTCGCCCGAGTCCTCCGGCTCCTGGTTGAACTCGATCGCCGAGTCGTCGATCACCTCGTCGGCCACGAAGATCTTGGCGTCCGCCCGGACGGCGAGGGCGATGGCGTCGGAGGGGCGGGAGTCGATCTCGATCTCCGACCCGTTCACCTGAAGCGTGATCTGCGCATAGAAGGTGTTCTCGCGCAGCTCGGTGACCGCGACCCGGCTGACGCTCGCATTCAGCTCGCCGAGCATGTCGGTGACGAGATCGTGCGTCATCGGACGAG
>DATAEI010000008.1:0-12382 GCA_036258075.1 Gaiellales bacterium | reverse complement strand
GCGCCGGCCGGCTGTTCGACCTGCGGCCCGCCGACCGGGCGGAGCTCGAACCGGCCCGGATCGCCGCCCGGGGCGCCGCGGAGGAGCTCGCCGGCTCGGGGAAGGCCGACGGCCTCGTCGCGCTCCTCGACTCCGCCGAGGACGCCGCGCCGCTCACCGACCTCTCGGCCTATCGGCTTCGCAAGGCCGCAGCGAACCAGGAGTACAACGATCGCCTCGCCGAGCTCGAGCAGGCCGCCCGCGACGAGCTCGCGGCCGGAGACCTCGAGGAGCTGGAGCGGCTGCTGGTGCTGCTGGACGCCGCCTACCGCGACCTGAAGGACGCCCGCAGCCTGATCGACTTCGCCGACCTGGAGCTGCGCGCCCGCGATCTGCTGCGGGCCCGGCCCGACCTGGCCGAGGCCTACCGCGACCGGTTCGCCGACGTGCTCGTCGACGAGTTCCAGGATACGAACCGGCTCCAGTGCGAGCTGATCGACCTGGTCGCAGGCGGCGAGCTCTTCTTCGTCGGTGACGAGTTCCAGAGCATCTACCGGTTCCGCCACGCCGACGTGTCGGTCTACCGCGAGCAGCGCGCCGCCGCGGGCGACGGGCTGATCGCGCTGCGCCGAAACCACCGCTCGCGACCGCACGTGATCGCTGCCGTGAACGAGGCGTTCGCCCGCGACTTCGGCGACCGCTACACGCCGCTTCTCGCCGAGGCGAACCACCCGGGCGACCCGCCCGCCGGCGGACGGGTCGAGCTGCTCCTGACCGACAAGGCCGGGTTCCGGGACGCGGGGGAGAGCTGGCGCGGCGCCGAGGCGGAGGCGCTGGCCGGCCGGATCGCCGAGCTGGTCGACGCCGGCGACGCGACGCCCGGGCAGATCGTGCTCCTCTTCGAGGCCGGGACGGACGCCGCCATGTACGAGTCGGCGCTCCGCGAGCGCCATCTGCGCACGGTGCGAACGACGGGCCGCGGCTACTACGCGACGCAGCAGGTGTCCGACCTGCTCGCCTACCTGCGCCTCCTGCGGAACCGCTACGACGACGTCGCGCTCCTCACCGTGCTGGCCTCGCCGCTCGTCGGCATGTCGAACGACGGCCTCCTGCGGGTGCGGCGGGGAGCGGTCAAGCGTCCGATCTTCACCGCTTTCGAGCGCGACGAGCCGGCGGCGGGGCTCTCCGAGGCCGACCGGCGGCTGTCGCTGGCCTTCGCCCAGCGCTTCGCGAGGCTCGTGAAGCGTTCCGGCGAGGTGCCGCTGGAGCAGCTCTGCGAGCTGATCGTTGCCGAGCACGACTACGACCTGGCCTGCCTGGCGATGGCCGACGGCGACCGCCGCTACGCCAACCTGCGCAAGCTCGCCCGGCTCGCGGCCGAGTTCGAGGCTGTGCGCGGCCCCGACCTCGAGGGCTTCATCCGCTTCTGCGACGAGCAGGCGACGCTCGCAGCCCGGGAGGGCGAGGCGGCGATCGCCGAGGAGGGTCGCGACGCGATCGTGCTCATGACCGTCCACGCCGCCAAGGGGCTCGAGTTCGACGTGGTCGTCCTCGCCGACCAGGGCCGCGAGCGGGCGGCCCGCAGCCTCCCCGACGTCCTGGTCTCGCCCGACGGGCGCGTGGCGCTGCGTGCGCCCGACGCAGGCGGCGTGCTGCGCCCGGCGCTCGGGTACACGGCTGCGTCCAAGACCGAGCGCGAGGCGGAGCGCGAGGAGGGGCGCAGGCTCCAGTACGTCGCGATGACCCGCGCCCGCCAGCACCTGATCGTGAGCGGCGCGCTCCTTCCGGGCGAGCAGACGTCGGTCGCGGAGCTGTGCCGGCTGCTCGAGGTGGGGCTCGACGACGAAGGGGAGATCGACCGCGGTGAGGCTCGCCTGTCGGTGCGGGTCACGCGGCCGGCCGCGCACGTGGCGGCCGGGAACGGGGCGCCGAAGGTTCCGGCGGCGGCGGCCGCTGAGCCCGGCGCCGAGGTCGGGACGCAGCTCTCGCTCTTCACCGACGGCGGCCGCGTGGCGGCGCCGCTCGCGCCGCTTCCCGAGATCCCCGCGGCGGCGCCCGTGCCCGTGCGGCGGCTTTCCTACAGCGCGCTCGCGCTCTACAACCGCTGCGGCTACCGCTACTTCGCACAGCGGGTGCTGGGCCTGCCTGAGCCGGTGATCCCGGCAGCACCGGAGGAGGGGCTCGGCCCGCTCGAGGTGGGCGACGCCGTCCACCTCGAGCTGGAGCGGCCGGACGGCCGCTGGCGCGACCTCTACCCGACCGCGACCGAGGCCGACGCGGAGCGGATCGCGGCCTTCGTCTCCGCGTGGTCGGACTGCGCGCTGCGGGAGCGGGTCGAGGGCCTGGCCCTGGCCCGGCCGGAGGTGCCCTTCGCGTTCGACGTCGGCGGCGTGCTCTTCCGTGGCCGCTTCGACATCTTCGGCCGCGAGGCCGACGGATCGGCGCTGGTGGTCGACTTCAAGACGAACCGGCTCGATGAGCGTGTGGCGCAGGACGTCATGGACCGCTCCTACGCGGTACAGGTGACGACCTATGCGCTCGCCGCGCTGCGCACGGGCGCGCCGGCGGTCGAGGTGGCCTACGCATTCCTGGAGCGCGCCGACGCCGTGGCGACGCGCCGCTTCGACGCCGCCGCTGCCGGCGAGCTCGAGGCGGAGCTCGTCGAGGCCATCGAGTCGATCCGGGCGGGGCGGTTTCCGGCGCGGCCCGGCCCGCACTGCCGCGAGTGCCCGGCGCTCGACCTCCTCTGCGCCGGGCCGGGGCTCGAGTGGCAGAGCTGAGGGAGCGGCGCGCCCGCGCCGTCGCCATCCTCGACCGCCTCCACGCCCAGCACCCCGACGCGTCGATCGAGCTCAACTGGTCGACCCCGCTCGAGCTCCTGGTGGCGACGATCCTCTCGGCCCAGTGCACCGACGTGCGCGTGAACCAGGTGACGGCGGAGCTCTTCCAGCGCTTCCGGCGGCCCGAGGACTACCTGAGCGTGCCGCCGGAGGAGCTGGAGCAGGCGATCCTCCCGACGGGATTCTTCCGCCAGAAGACGGCGGCGATCCGCGGCTCGGCGCTCGCGATCCTCGAGCGGCACGGCGGCGAGGTGCCCAGGACGACGGCCGAGCTGGTCGCGCTCCCGGGAGTCGGCCGGAAGACCGCCGCGGTCGTGGCGTCGAACGCGTTCGGCGCCCGCGAGGGGATCGCCGTCGACACCCACGTCGGCCGCGTCACCCGCCGGCTTCGCCTCACCCGCCATACCGACCCCGTGCGGGTCGAGCGCGTCCTCATGTCGCTCTACCCGCGCGAGCGGTGGCTCGAGGTCACCGACGTCTTCATCTTCCACGGCCGCCGCGTCTGCCACTCACAGCGGCCGAAGTGCGCGGAGTGCGCCGTCTTCGACCTCTGCCCGTCCCGCCGCCTCTGATGCCAAACCAGGTTTGGCACCCTCGGCCGTCACAGACGTGTGACGGAGTCGGTGCAGGCCGGCCCTGGCCGCGTTGCGGCTGAAGGACGCATGCTGGGCGCATGTCCCGCATCGAGCTCGAGCTCTACGCCGACCGCCTGGCCCGCCACGCCGAGCGGCTGCGCGACGACATCGACGGCGCCCGCCTCCGCATCGCCTGGGGCGGCATCGAGGCCGTCGCGCGGGCCGAGCTCGGCGCCCGCGACGTGGCGGTGCTCGAGGCGCTCGGCGCGCTCGTCCAGCCCGATGCCGCCGCCGAGCGGCGCCTGCTCGAGCGGCGCCTGCGCCAGCTCGAGTGCGTCGAGCGGCTCCAGGCGGTCGTGGAGCGTGAGCTGGCCGACGCCGCCGGCTAGTCCGGCCGGCCGCCGTTCATCTCCGGCGCGAGCGAGGCGAGCATTCCGCCGTCCTCGTCGTAGGCCGGGAACAGGTCGAGCCGCACCGGCTTCGGCCGGCCCGAGCGATGGCGCATCGTGACGTGCTGGTCGAGCTTTCGGACTCCCCACTCCAGGACGACCGGCACGGGGTTGTCGCCGTTTGCGAAGCCGCTCAGGCCGAACGCGTCGACGAGCGGCTTCCCCATGACGTCGCCCTCGGAGTAGCCCGAGACCTCGAACACGCCCTTGCCGCACGAGAGCACCCTGCCGTCCTTGTCGCAGGTCACCATGCCGGCGCCGGCCGGCGGAAAGAAGTCCTCCAGAAGCTCGAAGAGATAACCGAATCCGCACTTCGCGCAGCCGACGGGCTGGTGGGTGAGACCGGCCTTGCCGTCGTCGTCGAGCGCGCGGGTCGTGCAGTTCGGGCAGATGAAGTACCGCATGGCCTCAGCGTAGCGAGGAGAACGGTGAGAACATGTGGGTATGGCGCGCATCGCCGGCCGACCGCGCACGCTCACGGATCGCTCGTCCGGAGAGCTGGAAGGCCTCTTCGCGCGCGGGCGCGTGCCCGACCCGCCGCCGGAGGGGAGGATGCGCGGAACGCTCCTGCACATGACGCTCGGGCCGGCCGGCGGGCTCCTCGCGCCGGCCGCCGCGATCTGGCTCGGGAAGCGGTTCCACGCCCAGCACGCGACGGGCGAGAACGTCTTCGACAGCCGCGTCCACAAGCTCGGCCGCCTGCTCACGCCGTCGGCCTACCGCGCCTCCTGGCCCGAGGACTCCCGCTCCTACCGGGCGCTCGCCTTTGCGACCTCCGCCGGGCCGGGTGCGCTCGACCCGGGCGTCGAGGTGCTGAGGATCGACTACGACCTGCCGGGGAACGCGCCGATCTTCCGGCGGATCCTGGACGAGCTGGTCGAGGTCGAGCCCGGCGTCTATCTGGGGCAGGCGCTCCTGCGCCGCCGCGGCGGTCACAGCCGCCTCGCCTGGTTCGCGCTCGAGCCCTAGGGCGGCCCGCGCCCGACGTCAGACGGCGGCGCCGGCAGTCGCCGCCGCGCCGTGGGCGTGCGACAGCCACCGCTCGGCGTCGAGCGCCGCCATGCAGCCCATGCCGGCGGCCGTCACGGCCTGGCGGTAGACGTGGTCGACCACGTCGCCGGCCGCGAAGACGCCCTCGATGTTCGTCTCGGTCGAGCCGCCGCGCGTCAGCAGGTAGCCCTCGGAGTCCATGTCGAGCACGTCCTTGAAGAGCGCGGTGGTCGGGTCGTGCCCGATCGCGACGAAGAGGCCGCCGGCGGCGAGCTCGCGCTCCTCGCCGGTCACGGTGTCGCGCAGGCGGACACCGGTCATCTTGCCCTCCTCGCCGAGCACCTCGGTCACCACGGCGTTCGTGACGAACTCGAGGTTCGGCTTCGACTGGGCGTAGTCGATCATGATCTTGGACGCCCGGAACTCGTCGCGGCGGTGGACGAGGGTGACGTGGTTGGCGAACTTCGCGAGGAAGGTGGCCTCCTCCATCGCCGAGTCGCCGCCGCCGACCACCACGATGTCCTGGTTCCTGAAGAACGCGGCGTCGCAGACGGCGCAGTAGCTCACGCCGCGGCCCTGGAGCGCGACCTCGCTCTCGAGGCCGAGCTGGCGCGCGGTGGCGCCGGTCGCGACGATGACGGCCTTGGCGCGGTACTCGTCGTCACCGACGTAGACGCGGAACGGCCGCTCGGAGAAGTCCACCCGGGTGACGTCGTCGGACAGCATCTCGGCGCCGAAGCGCTCCGCCTGGGCGCGCATCGTCGCCATCAGCTCTGGCCCCATGATCCCGTCACGGAATCCGGGGTAGTTCTCGACATCGGACGTGATCATGAGCTGGCCGCCGAACGCGAACCCCTCGATCACGAGCGGGTTCAGGTTGGCGCGCGCGGCGTACAACGCGGCCGTGTACCCGGCCGGCCCTCCGCCGATCACGATCAGTTCTCGGATGTCTGACATCTGCTCCTCACTCACTTTCGGGTGCTTCATCTTCTTTAACGACAGATACCCTGAAAGATTCCTGGCATCGCTCGCACCAGCACGCTCCGTCGGCCATCCGGTGGCCGAAGAACGAGCCCAGCGCGTTTCCACAATACGGGCAGAACCGGACGGCCGGCTCGGACGCGGTGTGCTCGCTCAATCCGCCGCCAGCCAGGCCCCGGCGTAGACCGCAGCGAGCGTCAGGACGAGCATCAGCACCGACGCTGCGATGCGTGCCCGCCGCCCCGGAACGAGCCCGTGCCCCAGGAGCACGGCCACCACGGCGACCAGGATCGCCTGCTTGAGGTGGACGACGCCGGGGTGCTCGGCGGCTGCCGGCTCGTGCCTGCCGAGCGCGACGCCCGTGAGCGCGATCGTCGGCAGCGCGACACCTGCGACGATCGCGAGTCGCATGCCCGCGGCCCGCACCACCGCGCGCACCTGCTCGGCCGGCAGCATGCGCCGCAGCGCCGGGACGAGCAGGAAGAGCGCGACCTGCATGCCGAGCCATACGGCCGCGGCCGCGACATGGAGGAACCTCACGACGGCCCAGGTGCCCATCGGCCGCCAATATACGCGCGCCGGGCCGCAAACTGTCACCGGTATCATCCGCGGCCGATGGGCAAGGCGAAGAAGCAGCTGACCAACGAGCGCCGCGCGCGCCGGCTCGGAACGGGCGAGGGCATCGCAGCCAGCCGTCCGACGGGCGGCGGCGGCATCCCGGGCTGGGCATGGCTCGTGGCCGCGTCGGTCGTGGCCGCCGCCGCGATCATCGGCGTGGCGCTGGTCGCGCGCGGAGGGAGCAGCTCCAGCTCGGGCGGCGACCCGAACGCCGCGGTCGTCACGGCGCGGCTGAGCCACGACCCGATCGACTTCATCTCGGCGGGCACCTGGCCAGTCAACTACACGAACCTGGCCGGAGCGATGTCGGCGCTTGGCCTCACGCCGACCCAGGAGGCGGCGTCGGTCAACCACTACCACGTGCACATCCAGCTCATCGTCGACGGCCACGAGGTGCCGATCCCCGCGCAGATCGGCCTCGACGACGCGACGGGGACGTTCTCGGAGGTGCACACTCACGACGACACCGGCGTCATCCACATCGAGTCGGGCGACACGTCGTTCCGGGCGACGCTCGCCGACGTCTTCGACATGTGGGGCGTCTACCTCAGCCCCAAGTGCATCGGCGGCTACTGCGACGGCGTGAAGATGTGGGTGAACGGCAAGCCGTCGACGGCGTTCGGCGGGCTCGTGCTCCAGTCGCACATGGCGATCACGCTGCTCGAGGGCGCGCCTCCCAAGAACTTCAAACCGGCGAAGTCGTACAAGTTCCCCGCCGGCGAATAGCGCGCTACCCGTCGTCCTCCGCGAAGAGATCCTGGGCACCCATGCGGCCGACCCGGGCGAACCGCTCCAGCTCGCCGGCGTAGCTGTAGTAGAGGCGCTGGCCGGCGCCCGCAACGGCGAACGGGTTGTCGAGCTCGACGAGGACGCTGCGCCCGGTCACGCGCACGACGGTGCCCGACTGGCCGTGCTGCGGGCTGTAGCCGGCGACGATCCGCACCCGGTCGCCGGGCGCAACCTCGGGGCGGGCGCGGCGGGGCTTCACGGCGGAGCGGTCGGGGCGCTTGAAGAGCGGCATGGGCCGGGCGCGATGATAGCGGCGCGCTGCCCCGGGTCGCGAGCCGTCGCCTGCCTTGTGTATCGTTCCCCTCGCTATGGTGACGGGGCACACGGGTGGACGGCGGTCATGGCGATCCCTCTGCGCGTGGGCGGTGGCGGCGGCAGCCTGCGGCGCGCTCCCGGCGTCGGCCGGCGCGGCCCCCGCAGCGGCCGGCCCGGTGATCGCTCCCGGCAAGATCGCGATCGTCGTTTTCGAGAACAAGGACTACGACGGCAGCTTCGGCCGGAGCGGCTCGCTCTACGTGGTCGGCAACGCGGACGCGCCGTACATCAACGGCACGGTGATCCCCGAATCGCTCTCGCTGGTGCCGACGCCGGCAGGCTGCGACCACCCGGCCGGCGATACCGCCGGCATCGCCGTCAAGCCGTGCCGGTCGGGCATGTTCCAGTCCTACCGGAACGATCTCGGGTTCCGTATCCGGGCCTCGGCGCCGGAGTACGCATGGATGGTCATGGGCACGGACGCGAACGTCCGTGACGGCGACTTCCCGAGCGGCCTCAACAACGGGCTGCCCGAGGGGGGCATCGTCGGTTACGTGCCCGGCCCCAACGACACGTCGGGCCCGGTGTACGACCTGTTCGGCTACATGGAGGCGAACGCCGTCCCCTTCGAGGCCTTTCAGGAGGACTATCCGGGCAGCTCGTCCAGCTGCTCGACGGACCGGTTCTCGGACATCCCCGACCGGTCCGCCGGCATCCCGATGTTCTACGCACGGAAGCACAGCCCGCTGCTTCTCACGTGGAGCCAGTCGCCCGACGCCCTCGTGGTGAACGACGGCCCCGGCGGCGCGCCCGACCTCAGCCCGGCGACCCAGCCCAGCCCGGCAGCCTGCGAGGCGCACGTGCGCGACTTCCCAGGCAACACGCCGAACTCGACGACGGCCGTCCAGCGCAACTTCACCGGCAGCGAGACCTTCGGCCGCGTGAACTTCATCGTGCCGAGCATGTGCCACTCCGGCCACAACTCGGACCGCGCGTGCGGCGGCGGCCCCGGTGACCCGCGGGGTGGGACGGCGGGCATGGACCGCTGGCTCGAGCTCAACCTGGACGGCCTGCGCCAGGACGTGGGCCGAAACGGCGTCGTCATCGTGACGTTCGACGAGGATCACAGCGCCGACGGCGCGGGCATCGTCTCGCCGCTCTTCACCGCGATCGTCCCGGGCACCAACGCCGCCGGCACCCCCGGCACGCTCGCCGCTCCCGGCTGCGACCCGATGCCGGCGACGGGCTGCACCGACACGACGACGGTCTACGACCACTCCTCGACGGCGCGCTCGCTGATCGAGGCCGCCGGCGGTACGTGCGCGGTCTTCGACAACACCTCGCTCTACCAGGGCCAGACGACGACGGCGCGCCAGAACTGCACGGCCGCAACGCCGCTCCCGCTCAGCGTCATCGACGCAACGCCGTAGCGCGCGGTTCCACCGCTCGGCACCGAGCGTTCGGACAGGCACAGGATGGTCATGTGGCCCTAGAGCGAGAGGTCGAACGTCATGGTGACCTCGGTGCCGGGCTCGCACGCCCGCACCTCGAGGTCGACCACGTGCGCCTGGATGAGCAGCATCCCGTAGCCCTGGCCCGGCCGCCGCGGAGGCGACGACGGCCCGATGCCGAAATCGCGGATGCTCACGCGAAGGTTCGTGCCGTCGACCTCCGCGCACAGCTCGACGTCGCCGTCGCCCGCGGGATACCCGTGCACGACGGCGTTGGTGCATGCCTCCGACACGGACAGGAGCACCCCCGGGTGCTGGGCGGGGTCGTGGTGAGTGCGCACGAGCAGGTCCCGGACCAGGTGCCGCGCGTGGGGAACGCTCGCCGGCTTTCCCGGCAGGCGCACAAGGAGATTGCCGGCCCTCGTACCCACCACAGGAGCAACTTCCCTAAGCGGCGCCGCCGGAAACCGGCTACTCAGCCGCTGACATGGCCGACGGCCGCTTCTCGACCACCCAGAACTTGTCGCCGTCCTCGACCACCCATTCCACCTCGCCCAGGACGTGCCGGGGCAGCACCGCGAACCGGTTCGGCGCGGAGTGGACGGCCATGAACTCTTCCGGGGTCATCTCCATCGCCTCGGCGCAGGTCTCGTCACCGCACTCGCACAGGAAAGGAACGTCGTCGGCGTCGTCCACCGAGTCGTCGTCGAGCTCGAACCGCAGGCGGCGGTTGTTGTAGGCACGCGCAGCCTGTTCGTTCTTCACCAGCCGCTCTTGCCGAAGCGCCTCCCTGTCCACCACTGTGCGAGCATACCCGCGCAGGGCGGGCGGGGTCGGCTACGCCGCGCGCGCTGCGGCGTCCAGCCCGGCCGGCGCATGAGCGGCGACGGCCTTCCGAGCTGGGAGTCCTGCCCGTCTGGATTCGCGGCGGTGTGCGCTAGTCGGGCTTGGCCTCGGGCTCGTCGTCGAGCACGAAGCTCTCGACCCGCGGCTCCTGGAGGAGCCGCTCGAGGAGCTCGCCGACGGCCCCCTGGTCGCTGCGGTCGAGCTCCACGGTCACGGTGACGGCGTCATCCGCGCCGACGGCGATGTCCGGCCTGGCTGCCGGCGCGAGGTGGGCGATCTCCGTGCGGACGAGCTCGGCGAACCCGTCGTCCTCGCCGGAGGCTCCCACGCCCCGGCCCGAGGCTGTGAGTCTGACACGCGGCATCACGCGGTCTGATTCCCCACGGGGCCACGGGTCACACCCGCGACCGGGGCTAGACTCGGCGCCTTGGCGGACTGGGTGACGATCTCCTCGCTGGCGACCGCGGGCGGCACGCTCGTCCTGGCCGTGGCGACGTTCTCGGCGGTGAAGTCGTCGAACCGGTCCGCTCGCATCGCCGAGACGGCGCTCATGGTCGGGCTGCGCCCGCTGCTCATGCCTTCGCGGATCGACGACCCGCCGCAGAAGGTGGGGTTCGTGGACGGCCGGCTGCTGCGGGTCGAGGGGGGCCACGGCGCGGCGGAGGTGTCCCCGGAGGCGGTCTATCTGGCGATGTCGGTGCGAAACGTTGGTTCCGGCATCGCGGTCCTCCACGGCTGGCGCTTCTCGACTCACCCGGAGCCGGGCGGTGGGCCGCCGCCGCCGATCGACGAGTTTCACCACCTCACCCGCGACATCTACGTGCCTCCCGGCGACATCGGCTTCTGGCAGGGCGTCTACCGCGATCCCGAGACGCCGGAGTTCGCGCAGGTCGCCGACGCGGTCACCGCCGGGGAGCGGCTGGTGATCGACGTGCTGTACGGCGACCACGAGGGCGGCCAGCGCGCGATCAGCCGCCTTTCGATGACGACGACCGGTGACGGCGGATGGCTGGTCTCCGCCGCCCGCCACTGGAACATCGACCGAGACGATCCCCGCTAGGCGGTCGAGCCGCCGCAGGGCGTACACTGCGGCGGCGATGGGATGGCTCGACCGGTTGATGGATCGCCTGACCGCCCGCGGGCCAAAGCTCGCCGGGAGCGGTCACCCGCCCGCCGATGTCCAGCCGCCGACCGGCTCACCCGAGCTGTCCGGCGAGCTCGAGTCGGACTACGGCCCGGACACGCCCGCAGCCGAACCGCCGAGCACTGACGCCGGCGGTGGCGCGGACGACGCCGGATCGTCAGCCGGCTGAGAGGCCATGGCTTCGACAGGGGCGCCCGTGGGTACGGTGTCACCAGTGAAGTCGGAGCTGTACCGCGAACGGCTACCTGCCACGCCGGCCGCGGTCCGCCGCGCGCGGCTCGGCGTCGCCGACGCCCTCGCCCGAGCGGGGATTGCCGACGGCACGCTGCTCGCGGATATCGCGCTGACCGTCAGCGAAGCGACCGCCAATGCGGTTCGCCATGCCTATCCGTCCCGGAACGACGGGCACGTCGAGGTGAGCGTCGCGCGCACCGCCGAGGCCATCGTCATCACGGTCACGGACGAGGGCCGGGGAATCAAGAACGCGGTCAGCGACACGCGTGGCCTGGGCATCGGCCTCGCGCTCATGCACGCGCAGACCGACTCCATGGAGGTCGAGTCCAACAGCACCGGGACGGTTGTGACGCTCCGCTTCACGGCGCCTGGGCCCGATCAGCCGCCGCCCCCGTGAGCACGCCGGGCTCGTGCGATCGCGATGGTATCGTGCGAGCTTGGCCTCCAAACGGGCGGGGCGAAGCCAGGCGAGTTCGCATGAAAGCGGGGCCGATGGGCGAGGATCGATATCAGGGCGACGATGTGTTCCTGGAGTGGCAGAAGGAGCGTGCGCGCCGCGTCGAGAAGAACGAAGCGGCCTTCCGGGCGTACAACGAGCGGCGCAAGGAGTTCGAGAAGCCGGCGCTGTCCTCGGATGAGCCGACGCCGTTCATCTGCGAATGCGCCGACACGGACTGCTGGGGCGCGCTGGAGCTCAGCGCGGGCGAGTTCGAGGAGGCGCACGCCGTCGCCGACCATTTCAGCGTGCTTCCCGGCCACGTCATGCCGGAGTTCGAGACGGTCGTGGATCAGCATGACCGCTACTGGGTCGTCGAGAAGTTCACTCCCGACGAGGTCGAACAGCGGCTCGTGACGGACGCCCAGCAGCAGTGACTCCACCGGGGATGCCCGGGGCGAGAGGCTGGGGACGTGTACGGATGCCGGGTCCGTGGTATGCCACGCCTATGCGTCTCACACGAGTATGGAGAACGGTGGCAACGGCAGCGGCGATTGCGGTGGTCGGGGCCGGCTGCGGATCATCTTCGGGCTCGGGCGGCAGCTCATCACCCAGCGTGCCGTCCACCGGTGGCATCTCATCGGCGCTGTCATCGGCCGCCTCGTCTGCAAGCTCGGCTGTCTCGAGCGGTGCCGAAGGGCACGTCGTGGAGATCGACGTCGCCGCGAGCGGGTTCAGCTTCGTGACGTCGACAGCATCGGCGTCGGCTGGGCCGGTCGTCATCCGCTCGAAGAA
>DATAEI010000007.1:0-7034 GCA_036258075.1 Gaiellales bacterium | reverse complement strand
CTTGGCCCTGGCTGTTCGAGGCTGAGGGTGGGAGACCGTATCGGCGCGTTGACAGTGTGGGGCGCTGACGCGGAGCGCGTTTGTGTGCCGGAGAAGAGTGCGGTCGATGTCCCCGACGACCTCGACCCTGCGGAGGTGCTGAGCCTCGTCTTCACGTACATGACCGCCTACCAGGTTCTTCACCGTACGGCGATGGCGAAGCGCGGCGAAACGGTGCTCGTGCACGGCGCGGCCGGCAGAGTCGGGATGGCGATGCTCGAGCTGGCGGCACTTGCCGGGCTGCGGGTTTTCGGGACAGCTTCGGCTCGCGACCGCGAGAAGGTCGAACGGCTCGGCGCGGTCGCGATCGACTACCGCAACGAGGACTTCGTGGCGAGAGTGCGCGAGTTGACACGCGACGGCGTGGACGTCGTCTCGGACTCGCTCGGCGGCCCGATTTCGCTTCGCTCGTTCCGTGTGCTGCGGCCCGGCGGAAGGCTCGTCGTCTTCGGCCGGTATGACACACTGAAGGCCGGGCACAAGGACTGGTCGGCCGTGATCAAGTGGTACGCGTCCGTCGTGACCGTGTTCATCTGGGGGAAGCTGTCACGACGCCGGCGGGTGATGAAGTATCAGATCCAGAAGTTCCGCGACTCCGCCCAACAGCGGACCGGCGCCGTCGGCGGCGTGCCCCGTTATCCACAGTGGTTCGCGGAGGACTTCGGCGTCTTGCTCGACCTGCTTCGCCGCGGCGAGATCCACCCGACGGTCGCCGAGCGCCTGCCGCTGTCGGAGGCTCGTCACGCTCATGAACTGCTCGATAGCGCCGCGTCGAAGGGCAAGCTCGTGCTCATCCCGTAGCACGTGCACAGGCGGATACCCCTCGGACCGCCTGCCACTGGCTTCCGCGTAGGCACTGCGACGGACGAGGCCGCCCGGCGGGTGCCCTCTACACGGGCAAGGGAACGCACGGCACCGGCCGCCCAGCTACGTGTCGCAGGGTCGACGCGGCACGGGTGGGCATCCGCCGCGGCTCGCGATGAAGCCGTTCCGGAAGACGCCATGAAGATCGCTGCCGCTCGCGTGGGCGAAGGGGGCCGTAACGAGCTCTGCCGTCTTCACTAGACCCATCCTCCAAACCAGGGGGACGACGCGGTGAACGCGTACACGAGCGGCGGCGACACCCTTGCGCGAACCGATCGGGGGCACCAGCGGCTCAAGCCGGGATTGCCGCGCAGTCGCGGGGGGCGTAGAGTCGGCGCTACTTGGAAGGAGGCGACATGGATCTCACCGAGGTCTACGCGCAATTCAAGCCAGTGTGGGATGAGTTTGGCAAGGGCAATCCTGAGCCCGCCAAGGCTTTGTATTCCCATCGCGACGACGCGACGCTCGCCAATCCATTCGGCCCGGTTGCGCGCGGTTGGGACGAGGTATCCAAGACGTTGGAATACGCCTCGTCGCGCTTCAGCGACGGCGAGTTGCTCCGCATCGACCGGATAGCGGAGTACGCAACGTCGGACCTCGTCTGCCTGCTCGACATGGAGCACTGGCAGGTGCGGGTCGGGGACCGCCCGCAGGTCGAGCCGGTCGATCTGCGCGTAACAACCACCCTGCGTCGCGAAGGCGACGACTGGAAGATCGTCCACCGACACGCCGACCCGATAACCACGTTCGACCCCAACGGCCCCCTGCGCGCCTCCACAGGCTGAGGGATAGAGGCTGTCGCCGCCCAGAGGCGTGGGCGATGACATGGTGATACTGGCAGACCCAGGCACCTGCCTGACTCGCTTACGACGACCCAGGTCGCGGCGGAACTCAGACCGAGATGTAGGTGTGGAGCGGGTAGCTTTGGGGCGGCTCCTCGATCCCGGCCTCCGTCGCGATAGGACTGGCCACGTCGCGGAACCGGTCGAACGCCTCCTGCGATTCGAACACGTCGAAGATTATGAATCCCTCGTCGGTCTCGGCGGCGACGTGGACGAGCAGACCGGGCGTCGGCACGTCGGCCGGCGACTCCAACTTCGGCTTCCCACCCGTCAGGCCGCGGACGACGGCCTCGTAGCGCTCGCGCGTCAGGCTTTCCGTGTGGTGAACGACCATCACAGGCGGCACGGATCCTCCTCCTCGGCCATACGTGGTTGCTCGGTTGCGAGCATACAGGCGGCACAGCCGGGCGAGCGAGGCGCCGACCCGCGCTTGGTCATGCTCGACCACTACCTCAGACATAGCCAGGCCGTCACCCCACCGGAAGCACACCCTGGTGGACTCGGCGAGCCTTCAGCTCATCGAACCGATCACGCTCGCTGATTTCCCAATCCGGCACGAGGCCCCGGTTTTTCTCGCGGGAACGTGATTGGGGGTTTGGGACGGGATCAATTTCACGACGCTTGGGGTGCCCCCCCCTATCCCGTCGGTTAGTGGCCGTTACTCCAACGCCTACCCGCCCGGACGTGGGCACAGCGTTGGGCGGGCCGGAAGGCGCGGCTACCCCACCAGGGCCCTGTATGGCCGGCCCGCCCGAACGCTGTCGTCGTCGTCCCTAGGAGGTAGGACTACTTCATCCATCGACGCCGAGGCGCGCGACCACAAGGGCAATGATCTTCTCGTGGTGACCCGCCCCTGGGGTTAGTGATCGACGGGCTTCCGTTCGGGCTTGCCGCGAGCCGGCGATGCGGCGTGCGGAGCGTTGGTCTGCCGCGGTGGCCGATTGTCGCCGCTTGTCGTGCTGGCGGGAGAGCCGGGAGCGGGACTCGAACCCGCGACCGTCCGATTACAAATCGGAGGCTCTACCAGCTGAGCTATCCCGGCGACCGGTCGAGCCTAGCCGCTCACGGACAAAGGTGGCCGGCCGACGCGGAGGGGGAGGCATGCGCCGGCCGGCCACATGTGGGCGGCGTTCAGGGATCGGGGTACGCCGCGGTGAGTCGGTTTCCCCCGGAATGCTATAGCACGGAGCAGCCGCTATGAAATCTGGCGCCGCGTCTGGAGGTGGGCGAGCACCTTCCGCTTCACCCGCTGGAGGGCGTTGTCGACCGTCTTCGGGTCGCAGCCGATCAGATCGCCGATCGCCTCGTAGCTGCGTCCCTCCAGGTAGTAGGTCAGCACCTGCGACTCGAGCGGCGAGAGCGTGGATCCCAGGCACGCGAGCAGGCTCTGGAGCTCGTCCGAGGAGATGACGCACGTCGCCGGGTCGTCGACGGCCGGCCCGGGAAGGGCGTCGCCGAGCGTGCACTCGGCGTCGAGATCCTGTCCGGCGGGCGTGTGGCTGAACGAGACGTACGTGTTGAGCGGAGCGTGCTTGAAGCGGGTGGCGGTCTTGATCGCCGTGATGATCTGACGGGTGATGCAGAGCTCGGCGAACGAGCGGAACGAGGTCTCCTTGTCCGATCGGAAGTCGCGAACGGCCTTGAACAGGCCCACGAGCCCCTCCTGGACGAGGTCGCTCGAATCGCCGCCGGCCAGGAAGTACGAGCTGGCCTTGAGCCGCACGAACCCGTGGTAGCGCCGGATCAGCTCGTCCATGGCGCGCTCGTCGCCATTCCTCGCGGCCGCGATCAGGGCCAGCTCGTGCGGCTCGCGCCAGGTGCGCGTGCCGGTGCGGGCCGCGGCAGATGCTCTCGATGTCGCCACCGTGCGTACCTCCGGGGAAGGGCCAACCCTCGAGTGTCATCAACCTGACCCTCGACTACAGGTTTAGGGACGGTCGGGAACTCTAAGCGCATGCAGGCGATATGTCAAGTTCTCGTGCAGGAACCGTCACGCGGACCGTACGGGGTCTGACCCCGGCTATTCGCCGCGACGGATGCGCTCGAGGGCCTCGCGCACCGACGGGTCGAGCGTGTCGCCGAGCTTCGTGCGGCCGCGGGACTCCGGCGGGGCGGGGCGCTGGGCCGGCGCGGCCTGGAGGCGATCCAGGAACTCGCGCGCGCTCATCGCGTGGACGCCGCCGCGCTGGGCGACGTGCCGCAGGACGGCGTCATTCGAGACGACGGTGACGCTCCCGGCCGCGTCGCCGGCCCGGCGGTGCGCGAGGCGCTCGATCACGGTGTCCGCGGTCTCGCGACCGGAATGGACGACCTGCACGCGCCCGATCCGGCGGCCGCCGCCCTCACCGTCGAAGACGAGGACGATGTCGATCCCCGCCTCCGACGCGAACCCGGCCACGTCGCCGACCAGCTGCTCGCGGGCCCGGACGTAGTCCGGCCCGGCGCCGCGCACGTGCGCGACGTTGTCGCCGTCGAGGATGAAGAGGTCGTCAGCCACCGCGCTGCCTGCGCGCCTCGAAGAGCAGGACGGCCGCGGCGGTGGACACGTTGAGCGAGCCGATCCGGCCACCGAGCGGGATCGCGACCTCCGCGTCGCAGGCCGAGCGGACCCGCGGCCGCAGCCCGCGCCCCTCCGCGCCCAGGACGAAGATCGCGCCGTCGACGTAGTCCGCCGCGTCGTAGGCGGTCGCCGCCTCCGCCGCGGCCCCATAGCTCCAGAGCCCCGGCCGCTTGGCACCAAGCAGAAACTCGGCCAGGTTCTCGACCCGGGCGATGCGCAGGTGCTCGACGGCGCCGGCCGACGCACGGCAGACGGCGGCCGTCACGGCCGCAGAGCGGCGCTTCGTGATGACGAGCCCGCCTGCGCCGGCACACTCGGCCACCCGCGCCACCGCGCCCAGATTGTGAGGGTCCGTCACCTCGTCGAGCGCCACCACGAGCGGCCGCTCGCCGGCCAGCACCTCGGCGGCGCCGGAGTACGGGTAGGGCGCCACCTCGGCGACGACGCCCTGGTGCTCCTCGCTCCCGGCCCGCGCCGCGAGCCGCTCAGCCGGCTCCACGGCGGTCCTCTCGGGCAGCCAGTCGGCCGACTCCCGCGACCGGGCGGTGCACCACACCATGCCCACCTCGCGCCGGCCGCGCAGCGCCTCGTACACCGGGCGGCGGCCGTAGACGACGTCAGTCACGGCGGACGAGCTCGTGGCCGCCGGCCGTGTCGCGCACCTCCCAGCCGAGCGCGGCGATCTCGTCGCGCAGCCGGTCCGACTCGGCGAAGTCGCGCCGTTCCCGCGCCGCCCGCCGGGCCTCGGCCAGGAGCTCGACCTCGCCCGGCGCCTCCTCCACCTCCGCCAGGCCGCCCAGCCCGAGCACATCCAGCACCTCGGCCACGGTGTCCCGGGCCTCGGGTGGGGCCGTGAAGAGCACCGCGAGCGCGCGCGGCGTGTTGAAGTCGTCGTCGAGCGCCTCGCGCACGGCCTCGCGCACCGCCGGATCCTCGCCCGTCCCCGACCGCAGCCGGTTTCGCAGCGTCTCGCAGGCCGTCCGGGCCTGTTCGAGCGTGGCGTCGGAGTACTCCATGGGGCTGCGGTAGTGCGCCTGGAGGAAGAGCATGACCAGCACCTCCGGCCCCCACCTGTCGAGCGCCTGGGCGAGCCCTTCGATGTTCCCCTCCGACTTCGACATCTTCTCACCGCGCAGCTCGAGCATCCCGTTGTGGGCCCAGACGCGCGCGAACCCCCGCCCGACCGAGCACGACTGGGCGATCTCGTTCTCGTGGTGTGGGAAGATCAGGTCGCGGCCGCCGCCGTGGACAGAGAACTCGCGCCCCAGGAGCTTCTCGGCCATCACCGAGCACTCGATGTGCCAGGCGGGGCGGCCGTCGCCCCACGGCGAGGCCCACCACGTGTCCTCGTCGTCCTTCGTCGCCTTCCAGAGCGCGAAGTCCACCGGGTCGCGCTTGTGCTCACCGGGCTCCACGCGCGAGCCCGACTCGACGTCGTCGGGACGCTGCCCCGAAAGCTCGCCGTAGCGGTCGAAGCTGCGGACCGCGAAGTAGACGTCTCCCCCGGCCTCGTATGCGTGCCCGGCGGCGATGAGCTCCTCGATCAACGCGATGATCTCGGGGACGGTCTCGGTCGCGAGCGGCTCAGCGTCGGGCCGGCCCAGCCCCAGCCGGTCGGTGTCCTCGATGAACGCCCGCGCCATCTCGGCGGCGAGCTCGTCGGAGCGCATGCCCTTCGCCCGCGCGGCGGCGTAGATCTTGTCGTTGATGTCGGTGATGTTCTCGACCAGCCGTACGGGCTGCCCGCACCACTCGAGGTACCGCTTCATCTGGAGGAACACCACCACCGGGCGGGCGTTTCCGACGTGGATGCGGTCGTAGATCGTGGGGCCGCAGACGTAGATGCCGATCGCCCCGTCGGGGCCGGGCTCGAGCTCGCGCAGCTCGCCCGTGAGCGTGTCGCGTAGCCTCATGCGGCCCTCCGGACGGCCTCATCCCGTGGCAGCGCGGCCAGGACGGCCCACAGCTCCGGCCCCGTCGTGCGGCCGGTCAGCGCGAGGCGGGCGTTGCGAAGCGGGATCCCGCGCCGGCGCAGCTCGTCGACGAGCTCGCGGGCCTGCATCTCGTCGAGCTGCTCGGGAAGGCCCTCGCGAAGCTCCGCCAGCTCGGGCAGCGCCGTCCGTTCGCCGGGGGCGTCAAGGACGCACGCGACCAGATCGGCCGCCTCCGCCAGCGTGTGCGCGCCGCGGAGCGCCGGAGCCATCGCCTCGACGGCGGCTGCGGGCGTCCCCGGACGGCAGAACGGCAGCACCGCCGCCACGAGCTCGCCGTTCACGAGCCGTGCCAGGTGGAGCGCCGAGAGCGACCGCAGCCGCGCCGGGTCGAGCCGCACGTCGCCGCGGGCGATCCGGGCGGGGTCGAACCTCGCAACGAGCTCGTCCATGTCGAGCACCTCGCCCGGGCCGGAGCTCGCGACAAGCCCCAGCATGTTGACGACGGCCCCGGCCGGATAGCCCGCTCTGCGCAGATCGGCCACCGAGGCGTCGTCCTCGCGTTTCGACAGCTTCCCCTCCTCTCCGAGCACGACCGCATGGTGGATGAAGACGGGCGGCTCGGCGCCCAGCGCCCGGAATCCGGCGGCGTGCAGATCCTCGTTGGCGCGGTGGTCGCCCCCACGGATGACGTGGGTGATCCCGAAGTCGAGGTCGTCGACCACCGTCGCCCAGTGGTAGGTGGGGCGGCCGTCGCCGCGCACGATCACGAACGGGCGCACGCCCGGCGCCGACAGG
>DATAEI010000006.1:0-6529 GCA_036258075.1 Gaiellales bacterium | reverse complement strand
CTACGAGCGGCTCGAGCAGGAGCTCGCACGCGGCAGGCGCGTCGGCACACCGGTGGCGGTCATCGTCGTCGACCTCGACGACTTCAAGGGCCTGAACGACACCCGCGGCCACGTCGCGGGAGACGGGGCGCTGCGCCTGGTGGCCGCCGCCATCCGGTCGACCTGCCGCGCCGTCGACATCCCCGGCCGGCTCGGCGGCGACGAGTTCGCCGTCATCCTGCCCGACGCCGAGACCGACCTCGAGGCGCTCGCGGCCCGGCTGCTGGCGGCGGTTCACGAGCGCACCGGCCTGCACGCGTCGGTCGGCATCGCCGTCGCGGGTGAGCCGCATGAGCCCGCGGCGCGCACGGTCGCCCGCGCGGATGCGTCGCTGCTCGAGGCGAAGGCCGCCGGCAAGCGTACCTACCGCGTCGCCGCCTGAACTTCCCGTCGGCAGCGGGCGCCTCTACACTTGGGGCACCAAGAGGTGCCATCATGCGCTGCCTGCTGCTCGACGCCACCATGCGACCCACCAGCCTCGTGACCCGGGAACGGGCCGTGTCGCTGGTCGTCTGTGGCCACGCCCAGGTCATCGCCGAAGAGCCGGCCGTGGTCTTCCGCTCGGAGCATCTGCGCGTCCCGCTCCCGGTCATCCTCCAGGTGCCGGCCTATGTGGAGCTGCGCCCGCTGGTGAAGCGCAACGTCGTGCGGCGGGTGCTCTTCTGCCGCGACAGCTGGCGCTGCTGCTACTGCGGGCGTGACGGCGGGCCGCGCGACCTCACGGTCGACCACGTGAAGCCGCTGTCGCGGGGCGGCGCCCATGTGTGGGACAACGTCGTCACCGCCTGCCGGCGCTGCAACCACCGCAAGGGAAACCGGCTTCCGTACGAGGCCGGGATGTACCCGCAGCACGTGCCGAAGGCGCCCGACATGGTGCAGGTCGCCTGGGCGGGCCGCCTCACCCACCCGCTTCAGCGCGAGTACGTCGCCGCCTGGCACAAGGTGCCGGAAGCGGCGCTCTAGCGGCCGGCGCCCGGCCCCGGCGGCGCGACGGCGGCGCGAAGCGCGGCCTGCATCTGCGCCGCGACCGGCCCGGGCCGGCCGTCCCCCACCTGCGCGCCGTCCAGCCGCACCACCGGCATCACCTCGCGCACGCTCGAGGAGGTGAAGGCCTCGCCCGCGGCGGCGAGGCGGTCGCGCGGGTACTCGCCCTCCTCCACGTGGATGCCGGCGTCCCTGGCTGCGGCGAGCAGCGTCTCGCGGGTCACCCCGGCGAGGATCCCCAGGTCGAGCGCCGGCGTGTGCAGGACGCCGCCCTCGACGAACCACACGTTCGACGTCGGGCACTCGAGCGCGATGTCCTCGAGCGAGAGGAAGAGCGCGTCGTCGGCGCCGCGCCTGCGGGCCTCGGCCTGGGCGGCCATGTTGACGGCATAGCTCGTGGACTTGACGCCGGGCAGGAGCCACGGCGACCGGCTCCGGGTCGCCGCGCCGATCGCAAGCTGAAGCGATGCCAGCGCGATCCCGCGGGCCCGCATCTCGTCGAATCCCGCGGGGACCGGTGTGACGAGCACGAAGCCGATCGAGCCCCCGTCGCCCGAGCCCGGCGTCCACACGACGCGCATGACGGCGTCGGGACGACCGAGCGACCCGAGCGCCTCCGCCACCAGCTCGGCGAGGGCCGCGGTGTCGGGCGGCGGCAGCTCGAGCACCCGAGCGGACTCGGCCAGCCGGCGCAGGTGCAGGTCGACCCGGAACGGCACGCCGGCGTACACGCGCAGCGTCTCGAACGCCGCCCGGCCGCGCAGCACCGCCTCATCGTCGGCGCGCAGGAGCGGCGTCGCCGGGTCGACGACGCCGCGGCCGAGCACTGCGAGGGCGAGCGGGGCCGGTGCCACGTGTGCGATCGTACTGCCCGTGACGGCCACCTCCGACCGCAAGACGCACGCGCGATCGCTCTTCGCCGGGATCGCCGGCGACTACGACCGCTGGGCGCAGTTGCTCTCGTTCGGCCAGGACCGGCGCTGGCACGACCTGATGATCGATGCGATCGCGCCCGCGGCGGCCGGGGAGGACGCCGTCGTGGCCGACGTCGCCACGGGCACGGCCGCGGTCGCCATCGCGCTGGCCCGCCGCTATCCGGGCTGCCGCGTCGTCGGGATCGACCAGAGCCCGGAGATGCTCGCCGGCGGGGCGCGCCGGGTCGAGGCGGCCGGCCTGCGCGGGCGGATCGAGCTGGTCGAGGGCCAGGCCGAGCGGCCGCCCGTCGAACCGGGGTCCGTCGACGCGCTCACCCACACCTATCTGCTCCGCTATGTCGACGACCCGGCGGCGACGATCGCGGCGCTCGCAGCCGCGATCCGCCCGGGCGGCATGATGGCCTCGCTCGAGTTCGGCGTGCCGCGCGGCGTGGCGTTTCCCGCCTGGCGGGTGTGGACACGGGCGGGCCTGCCGCTCTTCGGCGCCCCCGGGGGCCGCGCGTGGGTCGCAACCGGCCGCTTCCTGGGACCGAGCATCGAGCGATTCTGGCGTGAGCACCCGATCGACGAGGTGCTGGGCTGGTGGGCGGCGGCGGGGATGGAACAGATCCGCGCCCGCCGCCTGAGCCTCGGAGGCGGCGTGATCGTCTGGGGCACCCGGGCGGGCTGACCGTCAGGCCGCGACGGGCGGCGGCAGCTCCTCCGACGCCGGCGCGTTCCGGCGCGCGAGGCAGCCGTCGGCGGCGATCTCGTAGTAGCCCATCCGCTCGAGCGGCGGCGAGTAGAGATGCAGCGACACTGACGGGCCCGCGGCGCCGTTTCGGACGTCGTGGATCCGTGAGGAGTCGAAGCAGAAGCCGGCCCCGGCCGCGTGCGCCGAGCTGACGACGCCGGGCTCTCCCATCACCAGCCGGTCCTCGGTCAGCTCTCCGGAGACGACCCGCACCGCCCCCGACGACAGGTCGTGGTCGTGCAGGCCGGTGTCCTGCGTGCCCGACCAGCAGATGAGCCAGGCATCGAGCACCGGATCGCAGTGGATCCGCACGTAGATGCGCCTGCTCGGGTCGTGCTCGACGAGGTGGTTCCAGAGGTCGTCACGGCCGGCGAGCTCGTGGGCGAGCGCCAGGATCGCGGCCGGTTCGAGCGTGCCGCCCGAGGCCGGCAGCCGCTCCTCGAACCAGCGGGCGAGTACGGGATCCACGTGCGCGTCCATTTGCGACCCCCGAGAGCTTGTGAAACGATTAACACATCATGCCGCAACCGCCCGCCAGACGCAAGCGCGCCACCCTGCGCGATGTCGCCGAGGCCACCGGGCTGTCGCCGGCCGGGGTGTCGTACGCGCTCCGCGGCCAGCGCGTGTCCGCCGAGACCGAGGCGCGCGTGCGGGCGGAGGCGGCCCGGATCGGCTTCCGGTCGGATCCGATCGCGCGGGCGCTGCGCGGCGGAGCGACCGGCCTCGTCGGCATGATCGGCGGCAGCCTCGACGACTTCTGGCATCAGGAGTTCGCGTCGGAGCTCCAGCGCTGCCTGCTCCGGCATGGCCGCCACATGCTCCTCGCCGACGCGGGCGGCGATCCCGAGGCCGAGATCGCGCTCGCCGAGAGCCTTTCCGACCAGCGCGTGGACGGACTCGTGGCGCTCCCGGTCGAGCCGGAATCCGAGGCCTGGCTTCCCATCGTGAGGGCCGTCCCCACGGTGGCCGTCGGCGCTCCGCTTCCCGCGCCTGCCGGGGCGGTGCGGTTCGCGGCGGAGGCGGGCATCGAGCTGATGCTCGCCCACCTCCGCGACGCCGGCCACCGCCGGATCCTCGTGCTCGCGACGGGCGCGGCGCGTCCGGCCCGCCGGGCCGGCGTCCGCTCGGTGCGCTGCGGGTTCGCCCCTGCCGACGGCCGCGCCGCGGCCCTGCGAGCGCTCGACCGGCCCGACGCACCGACAGCGGTCTTCGCCCTTTCCGATGCGCTCGCATACGGCGCCTACATGGCGTGCGCCGATCTTGGCCTCGACATCCCGGGAGACGTCGCCGTCGCCGGCTTCGACGACCACCCGCTCTCCTCGCTCGTCGCGCCGCCGCTCACGAGCGTCAGCTGGGACACCGCGGCCGCTGCGGCGGCCGCTGCCGAGATGCTCGGCGCCGCCATCGGCGAGGGTCAGAGCGCCGGCGAGGTGGTCGTGCCGCCGCGCCTGCGGCCGCGGCGCTCGACGGCCGCTCAGCCGCGCGCGTAGACCGCGTGGCGGCGCGCCTCGTGCATGCCCACCCGGCGGTAGAGGCGCACGGCGCCGGTGGGGTTGCCGGCGTCGACCTTGAGCCGCACCTCGCCGACGCCGCGGCGCGCGAACTCGGTGAAGACGGCGTGCAGCAGCGCCTCGCCCAGCCCGCGGCCGCGGAACGCCGGCCGGACGGCCAGGTCCTTCACGAACCCCTCCGTCCAGCATTGCGCCATCCCGGCGACGGTGCCGGCCGCGTCCGCCACGAACACGAGCGCCGGGTCGTACGACGGGTCGCCCGTGACCCACGGGAGCCACTCCTCGAACGGCGCCACCCGCTCGTCGCTGCCGGCGAACGCCTCGACCAGCGCGGCATGCACGTCGCGCGCGTCGCGGTCGGGCTCGAACGGGCGCAGGCGGATCCCGTCCGGGAAGCGCGGCTCGGGAATGCGTCCGGCCAGCGCGATCTGCATCTCGAGCACCTCGTGGACGCGGACGAACCCGAGCGCCTCGAACGCCGCGCACAGGTCGGCCTCCCATGCGGGGAGCACCGACTCGAGACGGCCGCCGTGGTACTCGGCTGCGGAATCGACCAGCGCCCGCAGGACGGCGGCGAGGTCCGCCTCCGGCCGGATCCACAGGTCGAGCCCGCCCCCGGAGTCGACCGCCGCATAGCCGTCGAGCCGGCCGTCGTCGCCGTCCACCACCCAGTGGCCCAGAGCCGGAGAGTGCGCGGCCAGGAGCTCCATCGTCGTGCGCGGCTCGCCGTACACCTTCACGTCCCACGCCCGCCTCAGGCCGAGGACGCCGTCGAGATCCCCGCGCTCTGCGGGCCGAGCCGCGGTCACTTATCCCAGCTCGAGCAGGACCTTGCCGAGCTTCCCCGGCGCGGCCAGGTGGTCGAGCGCCGCCGCCGCCTCGGCGACCGGGAAGACGCGGTCGATGACCGGCCGCAGCCGGCCGGCGGCCAGGTGCGGGACGACCGAGTGGGCGAACGCCTGGACGGCGGCGGCCTTGTCCTCCATCGACCGAGCCCGCAGCACGGTGCCCATCAGGCTCGCGCGCTTGCCCATGACCGCCCGCAGCGACACCTCCGCGTCGGCGCCCGCGCCCGTGCCGACGACGATGATGCGGCCGCGGACCGCAAGCGCCTCGAGGCTGCCCGGGATGTTGGCGGCGCCGACGAGCTCGAGGACGACATCCACGCCGTGCGCCTCCGAAAGGAGGCACGGCTCGGCGCCGAGCTCGGCGAGCGCCTCGCGGTGCGAGCGGGAGTTCGCGAGCACGCGCGCGCCCGCGGCGACGCCGAGCTGGACGGCCGCTGTTCCGACGCCGCCGGACGCGCCGTTCACGAGCAGCGTCTCGCCGAGCGCAAGGCCGGCGCGGGTGAAGACGGCGTCGTGGGCCGTGATGAACGCCTCGGGGACGGCCGCGGCCTCGCGGTCGGTCAGGTTGTCGGGGATGCGGGTGACGTGGCGCTCGTGCACGGCGACCGTGTCCGAGAGGCCCCCGCCGCCGACGAGCCCGAAGACGCGGTCGCCGGCGCGCCAGCTGGTCACCCCCTCGCCACACGCGATGACCGTTCCCGCGACCTCGAGGCCCGGGATGTCGGCCGGCGAGCCGGGCGGGGCCGGGTAGTGGCCGGCGCGCTGCACCAGGTCGGCGGGGTTCAGGCCGGCGTGCGTGGCCCGGATCAGCACCTCGGACGACATCGGCACCGGATCCGGGCGCTCGTCGACCGACATGACCTCCGGGCCGCCGGCGCCGTGGTAGGTGACCGCGATCATCGCCTGACATGATGGCAGGCGTGGACGGCCGAGGGCAGCACCAGGCGCTGGCGGAGATCGTCGGCGCCGACCACGTCCGCTCGCCGGCGCCGCGCGAGTACCTCTCCGACGGCACCGCCGGGCGCGGCCTGGAGGGATGGGCCGACCTCGTCGTGCTGCCCGGCTCGGCGGCCGAGGTGGCCGCGGTCGTCGCCCACTGCTACGCGAGCGGCGTCCCGATCACCACCCGCGGGGGCGGCACCGGCTTCGCCGGCGGGGCCGTGCCCCAGGGAGGCATCGTCCTCGGCACGGAGCGGATGTCGCGGGTGCGGAGCTTCGATCCCCTGCTCTGGAGGATCGAGGCCGAGGCGGGCGTGACGACCGCCGAGCTGCGCCGGATCGCGCGCGGGAGCGGCCTCTGGTTCCCGCCCGATCCCGGTGCGGCGGAGCAGTCGCAGATCGGCGGCAACGTGGCGACGAACGCGGGCGGGCCACACGCCTTCAAGTACGGCACGACCCGGGCGTGGGTGACGGGCATCGAGGCGGTCGTCCCTCCCGGCGAGATCGTGACGGCGGGCGGGCCGGTGCGGAAGGACGTCG
>DATAEI010000005.1:0-33034 GCA_036258075.1 Gaiellales bacterium | reverse complement strand
ACGTACGTGACGCCCCGCTCACGCGCCATCCGCTCCTCGGGCGGGAGCGCTTCGAGGTCGCGCATCTCGGCGATGTCCGGGTGGCGGAAGAGGGCGTTGTCGTCGACCGTGTACTTCGAGTCGAGCGCGTGGAGCTTGCCGCCGGGCGTCACGATCAGCGGGTTGATCTCGACCAGCATGGCGTCGGTCTCGATGAAGGCCCGGTAGGCGGCCGCCATGATCTCGCCGGCCTGGCGCATCTCCTCGGCGGGCAGGCCCGCCGCGAAGCACAGCCGGCGGGCGTGGAACGGCTCGAAGCCGATCAGCGGGTCGACATGGAGCCGGGCCAGGCGGTCGGGGGTCTTCGCGGCGACCTCCTCGATGTCGATCCCGCCGGCCGTCGTCAGCATGAGGAGCGGCCGCTTGGCACCGCGGTCGAAGGTGATCGAGAAGTAGTACTCACGCTCGATCTCGGAGCTCCGCTCCACCCAGACCCGGTGCACGGTGTGGCCCTTGATGTCCATCCCGAGGATGGCCGCGGCGTGCGCTTCGGCCTCGTCGGGGGTGGCCGCGAGCTGGATCCCGCCCGCCTTGCCGCGCCCGCCGGCGAGCACCTGCGCCTTCACGACCACGGGGGCCCCGATCCGCTCGGCTGCGGCCCGCGCCTCCGCCGGCGTGGCTGCGACCTGCCCCTCCGAGACCGGGATGCCGTAGCGCGCGAAGAGCTGCTTGCCCTGGTGCTCGTAGAGGTCCACCGGCGCGGCAGTCTAGTGACGCAGATGCCGCGAATGCTGCGCTCGGTGTGTGGGCGTCCTGTTATGACGTCTGGTGC
This sequence comes from Gaiellales bacterium, assembly GCA_036258075.1. Taxonomy (GTDB): domain Bacteria; phylum Actinomycetota; class Thermoleophilia; order Gaiellales; family JAICJC01; genus JAICJC01. The sequence continues at coordinate 32,223 of DATAEI010000005.1, read as the reverse complement.
CCTTACAAAGCGCTAACGACTTCTTCACGGATTTCGAACACTTCACGTTGACAATCGCCTCTGGACGCTGCGACCGAACGTGCCCACACTTCGCAGCTACCTGCCTCCTCCGACGACCCGTCCCGCGGGTCGTCGGGCTTTAACAGGCACGATGCCGGCCCGAGCCCAACAGCCCGGGCCGGCATCGGAATCCCTTTAGGCCGGTACGACGGGGTGGTTCGAGCGAAACAGATCCGCCGGGTCGTACGCCGCCTTCACCGCGCGCAGGCGGTGATGCGCATACGGCCCGAAGAGACGATCGCCGGCGATGTCGGCCTCGGCGAAGTTGAGGTAGGTGGTCTCGGAGGCCCACGGGGCGAGCGCCTCGTGCAGGAGGCTCACGTGCGCGGAGATCGCGGCCGCCTGCTCCGGCGACATGGCGATGCCGACGGCGTAGAGGGCGAAGTCGGCGTCGAGGTGTGACACCGCGCCGCCGCCTGCAGCCGGGCGGGCGATGGCGCCGCCGAGCTGACGGACCTCGACCGACAGGAACGGCGAGCCGGAGCCCGGGCCGGCGGCCGCGACCAGGGCGTCGATGCTCGTCGCGGAGAGATCGTCGAGCAGCATGCCGTCGCCCAGGCCGGGGACGGGATGCTCGGGATCCATGTGGACGTGCTGGAGTGCCGCGACGGGGATCGTCGCGACGGTGTCGATCTCGGCGCCGAGCGCCCGGATGGGGGCGACCAGCGCGGTGCCCTCAGCCTCGTCGCCGAGGTAGAAGGCCTCGACGGCGACGAACGAGCGTCCGCGGAGCGGCTCCGGGATGTCGGGGATGGGCGGGAGCTGGAGCAGCCGCCCGACCGTGGTCATGTCGTCGGGCATGTCGGCGGCCCACTCGCGCCAGGCGTGCAGGATCTCGCTCGCGCGCTCGATCGGCCACAGCATGACGCCGGCGTATACCTCGGCCAGCGGGAAGAGCGCGAACTCGATCGCCGTGACGGCCCCGAAGCTGCCACCGCCCCCACGCACGGCCCAGAAGAGGTCGGCATCGGTCTCGGCGTCGATGCGACGGAGCTCCCCGTCGGCGGTCACGATCTCGACGGAGACGACGCTCGATGCGGCGAGGCCGTGGCGGCGCCCCAGCCAGCTCAGGCCGCCGCCCAGCGTGTAGCCGACGACGCCGACGTCGGGCGAGGAGCCGGCCAGCGTGGCGAGCCCGTGCTCGGCCGCGGCCTCGGCGACCTCCGACCAGATGACGCCGGCCTCGACCCGGGCGGTGCGGCCGGCGGCGTCGATCTGGACGCCGCGCATGCGCTCCATCTTGAGGAGGATCGAGTCGGAGAGCTCACCGCCGCGGGCGACGGCCCCGTGGCCGGTGCCCTGGACGGCAACGCGCAGCCCCGCCTGCGCGGCATAGGCGACGACGGCGGCGACGTCGTCGGAGGTCTCGGGGAGGGCGACCATGGCCGGCCGCTGGTCGACGGCGAGGTTCCACGCGAGCCGCGCGGCGTCCCACTCGGGATCGCCGGGGAGGACGACGTCGCCCGTGACGCGGGCGCGAAGCTCGGATGGATCGAGCGGCGCAGCCGCTCGCGGTGAGATTGCCATTGACCCTCCAGTGGACGCGTGCTTGCTGATACGTCCACTCTGGCAGCCGCTTCCTGTGCCGGGAATACGGCTATGGCGACGCCGATGGTGCGGTTAACCGGCCGCTACTGGGGAGTGGTGCCCGGGTTGTTCTCCTGCGCGAGCTTCACGCCGGCGACGCTTGCGACATAGGCGGCGACGTCGCGGGCGTCCGCGCCCTTGACGAGGCCGCGCGGCATCGGCGGATCGGCTTCGTCGATCTGCTGGCGGACGAGCGCCTCGAACGAGGACTGCTCGAGACCGGCGATCCGGTCGCCGGCGGCGGCGTCGTCCAGGTTCGGGCCGATGCTGCCGTTCGTGCCGGCGTCGCTCAGGGCGTGACAGCCGCCGCACTTCGCCTGGAACTGCGTCTTGCCGTTGGCGAGGTCGGCCTCGCCGGCCTGGGCGACGCCGCTCCCGCCGCAGCCCGCGGCCGCTCCGGCCACGAGGAGCACGGCGACAAGGACAGCAGGCCGGCGCACGGCGGAGACATTAGCAAGCGGCCGCGCGGGAGTCATGGCAGCGGCGGCAGCGCTCCGCGCCACGTAAGCGCCTCGGCGGCGCGCTCCGCGGCGAACGCGAGGGTGCGGTCGAGCTCCCAGCCCGACGCGAGCCCGAAAAGGACGCCCGCGACGAACGTGTCGCCCGCGCCGTACGTGTCGACGACCGGCCCGGGGGCCGGCGCCGCGGAGTAGCCGGAGCCGCCGCGGGCCCCGTCCGTGACGATCACGTGCCCGGGCCGCTCGGCGAGGCGGTCGAGGTCGAACTGCTCTCCGCGATCGCGGCCGCTGCCGACCAGGGCGTCGGCGCGGACGCCGCTTTGGACGAGCGCCTCGAACCGGCGCGCCGTGACGACGAGGACCGGCGCCCGCCGCCCGAGCACGACGGTGGCAGGGTCGTAGCCGGTGAAGTAGCAGCCGGCGTCGGACGCGATGCGATCCCACGGCAGCGGGTCGGCCGCCACCGGCGCGTCGTTCTCGCCGATGACGAAGAGCGTGCGCTCGCCGGCGGGGTCGAGCAGCGCGAGCACCTCGGTCTGCGGCTCGTCGCGGTGGGCGGCCTCGACGCGCACGCCGTACGCCTCGATCACGGGCTGCGAGCGCCCGTCGCTCCCGAGCGCCGTGTAGAAGGTGACGTCGGCGCCCATCCGCGCGAGCGCCACGGCCGTGACGGCGCCGCCGCCCCCCGGCTGCGAGAACGGCTCCTCGAGGTGGACGATCTCCCCGGCGGCGGGCACAAACGGCGCCCGCGCGAACGTCACCCACTCCACATGGCCGATCACCGAGAGCCGCATGCCGTCCATGGTATGCCGACACCCCGGTCGTTCGCACTCGCTACGGCAGTCGTGGCGTCGGCGAAGACCGCGCACTTAGCCGTCGCGCGCATGACGCTTCGCCACCCCTTAAGGAGGGGGCTCACGGGGGAACCCTGGGTTCCCCCGTGTTACGGCACGTAAACGAGCTTGCCCTGCACCTTGAGGTCCTCCATCAGCGCCTGGGCCTTCGGCACCTCGGCGAGCGGGAACACGTGGTCGATCACCGGCTTGATGTGGCCGGCCTCGACCGCCCGCAGCGCCGCGGCCAGCTCGGCCTTCGATGAGAGATGGGATCCGAGCAGGTTCTGCTGCTTGTTCCAGAGGAAGCGCAGGTCGGTGACGGCCTCGAACCCGGTCGACGCGCCGCACACGACCAGCCGGCCGCCCCAGCGCAGTGCGGCGACCGACGTCTGCCACGTGTCCTGGCCGGAGTGCTCGAACACGATGTCGACGCCGACCTTCTTCGTGATCTCGCGTACCCGGCCCGCGACGTCCTCGGCCTTGCGGTCGATGACGTCGGTCGCGCCGAGCTCGTGCGCCTTGGCGACCTTCTCGGCGCCGCCGACCACCGGGATCGGGTTCGCGCCGAAGAGGCGGCAGATCTGGATCGCCATCACGCCCAGGCCGCCGACCCCGCCCCAGATGAGGACGTTCTCGCCGGCCTGGATCTGGGCCCGGGTGACGAGCATCCGCCACGCCGTCTCGAGGACGAGCGGCATCGATGCCGCCTCCTCATGGGTCAGGTTGGCCGGCTTCGGGAGCACGTTGGCGGCGGGCATCGTGACGTACTCCGAGTGCCCGCCGTCGTTCGGCCCGGTCTGGAAGCCCCAGATCAGGAACTGGCGACAGAAGAACTCCCGGCCCGACGTGCACATCTCGCACGTGCGGCAGGAGATGCCCGGGTGGACGACGACCTCGTCGCCGACCGCGACCTGGGCCGAGCCGAAGCCCGTCCCCGACACCTCGGAGCCGATCGCCTTGACGACGCCGGAGACGTCGGACCCGGCGACGTGCGGGAAGATGACCTTCATCCCCGGCATGCCGCGCCGGGCCCAGATGTCGTTGAAGTTCGCGCCCGCGGCCTTGACCTCGATCAGGACCTCGAACGGCCTCGGCTCCGGCTCCGGGATGTCGGTGTACTGGAGGACATCCGGGCCGCCGTGCTCCTCGAAGACGACCGCCTTCATGCGGTGATCGCCTTGCCGAGGAACTCGAAGTTGTCCACGTAGCGGCGCACGTCCTCCTCGGAATGCTGCACCGAGAGCGTCCAGTTCTCGGACTTGCCCCACGGGGCCATGAAGACGCCGCGGTTGAACTGGACGAGCCAGTTGATGTAGGCGAGCTCGTCGGACACCTCGAGGTAGTCGCGGTAGTTCCGCACCCGCTCCGCGCGATAGGTCACCGCGCCGCGGGCCGACATGACCGTCGTGTAGCCGCCGATGCCCGTGCGCTCGATCACGGCGTCGCAGCCCTCGCGCAGGATCTCGGCCAGCCGGTCGAACTCGGTGTAGACGTCGGGAGTCAGGATCTCGGTCAGCGTCGCCCGCATCGCCGCCATCGTGAGCGGGTTGCCGTTGAACGTGCCGACCTGGTCGATGCGCCCGTCGGCGATCCAGCTCATGACCTCCTCGGTGCCGCCGATCGCGCCGCACGGCAGGCCGCCGCCGGTCGACTTGGCAAGGCAGAGGAGGTCAGGGGTCACGCCGAAGCGCTTGGTCGCGCCGCCGTAGGCGATCGTGGCGCCGGTCTTCACCTCGTCGAACGCGAGCAGCGCGCCCGCGCCGTGGAGGAGCTCCTTCACGCCGCCGAGGTAGCCCTCCTCGGGCACGATCATGCCGGCGTTCATCATCGTCGGCTCGACGATCATGCCCGCGACCCGGCCCTGGTAGCGGTGCAGCGTCCGCTCGAGCGCATCGAGGTCGTTGAACGGCACGACCCGGGTGAGCTCCACGACGGCGTCGGGAAGGCCGATCGTCTGGGGAACCGAGACCGGGTTCTCGTAGTCGCCGATCGAGTCGGCCGGAGGCGCGACCGACACCATCACCGCGTCGCCGTGGCCGTGGTAGGAGCCCTCGATCTTGAGCAGGATGTCGCGGCCCGTCACGGCCCGCATCAGCCGGACGGCGTCCATCGTCGCCTCGGTGCCCGAGTTGCCGAACCGCCAGAGCGGCAGGCCGAAGCGCTCGGAGAGGTGCTCGCCGACGACGACCGAGTCCTCGGTCGGCTGGGCGAAGTGGGTGCCGCGGCGCACGCGGTCGGAGACGACCTCGGCGATCTTCGGATGGGCATGGCCGACGGCCATCGCGCCGTAGCCGTTGTGGAAGTCGACGTACTCGTTGCCGTCCATGTCCACGACCTTCGAGCCGTGGCCGTCGACGAGGTAGATCGGGTGCGGGTCGGTCGCCTGCCAGCTTGAGGCGACGCCCCCGGCCAGCGCGCGGCTGGCCCGCTCGGTCATCGCCCGCGACTCCTTGTGCCGGTCGTTGAACTCGGCCTCTTCGGTCTCGATCAGCCGCGCGAGGCGGGTGGGGTCGATGGTGGTTTCCTTGACGCTCATGCGTTCGCACCTCCCAGTACCTCGCCGTAGCGCTGGTCGCGCCAGGCGAGAGCGGCCTTCAGGCCCTGTGACTTGACGATGTCCATGAACTCTCTCTGCTCCGGGGTGTCAGCGGCGTTCAGCATCGCCGACAGGTCGAGATTCATCTTGACGGCCTCCTGCAGCCCCATCGCCTCGTATGCGCGGTTGAGCGCGATCTTCGTGAGCCGCAGGACCGGCAGCGGCGTCGGGGCGATCTTCCGCACGAGCCCCTCGACCTCGGACTCGACCTGATCGTCCGGCACGACCCGGTTCACGAGCCCCGCTCGCTCCGCAGCCGCCGCGTCGATCATATCGCCCGTGAAGAGGAGCTCGTTGGTCTTCTTCTGGCCCAGGATGTAGGGCATGAGGAGCGTGACCGGCCCGGAGCCGTAGCGGATCTCGGGCTCGCCGAACTGGCCGCTCTCACCGGTCACGATCAGGTCGCACGCCATCGCCAGCTCGCACCCGCCCGCCAGGCAGTAGCCGACCACCGCCGCGATCGTCGGCTTGGGGAACGACCAGACGCGCATGGTCGCGTCGATGTCCACCCCGAGCACCTCGTGCCAGGTGTGGGCCGGGATCTCGGAATGGGCGGCCTCCGCCGAGAGGTCGTAGCCGGCCGAGAACGCCCGTTCGCCCGCCCCGGTCAGCACCACCACCTTCACGTCGTCGTCGGCGAGCGCCCTGTCGAGCGAGGCGTTCAGGGCCTCGAGCACGGCGCCGTTCAGCGCGTTCAGCTTCTCGGGCCGGTTCAGGGTGATCCACGCGGCCGGGCCGCGGGTCTCGTACAGGACGACGTCGCTCATGCGGGCTCCTTCAGGACGATCAGGCAGTCGAGCGCGACGGCGCGCTCGGGGGTGACGAGGAGGGGGTTGACGTCGACCTCGGCCACCTCCGGGTGCTCGGCGACCATCTGCGATGCCGCAACGATGGCGTCGATCAGCCCCTGCGGGATGTGGCCGCCGAGCATGCGGCCGAGCACCGGCAGCGAGTCGACGAGGCGGCGGGCGCCCTCGTCGTCGAGGGGCGCGAGGGCCGCCGTCACGAGGTCGAGCTGCTCGGCCAGGCCGCCGCCGATGCCGACGGCGACCGTCGCCCCGTACTCGGGGTCGCGCACGGCGCCGATCAGCACCTCGACTCCCGAGGACACCTGCTCGGCCACGACGACCTGCCCGCCCATCCGCTCGGCCGCGGTGCGCACCGACGCGGCATCCGCCAGGTGGAGGGCGACACCGCCCACTCTGGCCTTGTGGGCGACGTTGTCGATCTTGCAGACGACCGGGAAGCCGATCCGCTCGGCCGCCTCCGCTGCGTGGTCCGGCGAGGCGCAGCGCTCGGCGCGGACGTACGGCACGCCGTGCTCGGCCAGGATCGCGGCCGAGTCGAGCTCCGACAGCGCGCCCGAGCCCTCGAGCGGCGTGTCGGCCGGCACGGCCCGTGGAGGCGGCGTGTAGGGAGTGTGGTTGAGGCGCGCCGCGATCGCCTTCATCCCGGGCAGGCTGCCCTTCAGGAACGGGATGTCGTGGCGGCGGGCCCACTCCAGATCCTCGAGCGGTGCGTCGCAGGTCGTGACGCCGATGACGGCCGGGAAGATGTCGGTGCCCTCGACCGCCTTTCGCAGGTCGTCGGCAATGGCCGTGGCGAGGTGGCGCTCGGTGCCCCGGAGCCAGTAGGAGTGGTCGATCGCCGAGATCAGGACGTCGAACTCCCCCGACTCGGCGAGCATCTGGAAGACGCGCGGGAACACGACCCGGTCGTCGTCGATGGCCCAGCAGTCGACCGGGTTCCCGACGTGGATGAAGTTCGGGAACTCGTCCATGATCGCGGCACGCAGGCCCTCGGAGAAGAGCGACAGCGGGATCCCGGCCTGCTCGGCCTTGTCGGCGAAGTACTCGCCCTCGCCGCCCGAGTTCGTGACCACCCCGATACGGCGGCCGCGCGGCGGCTTCTCGCGGCCGAACACCTCGAGATGCTCGATCCAGTCGCCGAAGTCGTCGACCCGGATCGCGTTGTAGTGGCGGAGCATCGCCGAGAAGCTGCGGTCGGAGCCGACGAGGGCGCCCGTGTGCGCGAGCGCGGCCGTCGCGCCCATCTCGGACGTCCCCACCTTGAGGACGATGGCGACCTTGCCGGCCTCGGACACGCGCCGAAGCGCCTCCTCGAACGCCTCCGGCCGGCGGACGGCCTCGAGGAAGAGGCCGATCACGCGCGTGCCCGGATCCTGCGCGAACCACGCCACGAAGTCCGCGGCGTCGACCACCGTCTCGTTGCCGGCCGAGACCATCGTGCGGAAGCCCACCCGCGGGCCGAGCGAGACGAGGATCTCGCCGATCGAGCCGGAGTGGGCGAGCGTCGCGACCGGGCCCGCCACGAACGTCGGGTGCAGGCTCCCGATCCACGGCGACGGCGCGCCGGGCGTCGCGATCCCCATGCAGTTGGGGCCGACCATGGCGATGCCGGCGTCGCGCACCTTGGCCGAGATCCGCTCCGAGATCGGCGGGCCGTCGCGGCCGGCCTCGTTCCCGAGCCCGGGCGTGATGATCGCCTTCACGCCGTCGACCGAGAGCACGTCGTCGATGGCGGCCTCGATGCGGTTATGGCCGACGCCCATCACGACCATCTCGGGCACCGCCGGGCACTCCGCCATCGACGGATAGCAGGTGACGCCGCACGCTTCGGTCTTGGTCGGGTTGATGCCGTAGAACGGCACGCCCGGCTTGGTCATGTTCTCGGCGATGCGCATCGAGGTGCGCTCCGAGATGCCGTAGATCGCGACCGAGCGCGGGTCGAAGACCGCATCGAGGTCGGTGTTGAGCAGGGGCCGCTCGGTGGTCGCCACTCAGTCGCCTTCCACGAAGAACTTGCCGGTCTCGCCGCCCGAGAAGTAGCGCGACGTGATCGTCTTCTTGCGCGTGTAGAACTCGACCGCGTCCGAGCCGTGGGCGTGCAGGTCACCGAAGAACGAGCCCTTCCAGCCCGAGAACGGGAAAAACGCGACCGGGGCGGCGACGCCGACGTTCACGCCGACCATCCCCACCTCAACGTCGTGCCGGTAGCGGCGGACGGCCGCGCCCGACTCCGTGAAGATCGACGTGCCGTTGCCGTAGGGCGAGCCGTTCACGATGTCGATCGCCTCGTCGAGCGAGGCGGCGTGGATGACCGAGAGCACGGGGCCGAAGATCTCCTCGCGGGCGACGTCCATGTCCGGCGTCACGCCGTCGAGGATCGTCGGGCCGACGAACGCGCCTTCGGGGTTCGCGCCGGGGCTGCGGCCGTCGACGGCCAGCGTCGCGCCGCCGGCGACGCCCTTCTCGATCCACTCCACGATCCGGTCGCGGGCTGCGCACGAGACCACCGGGCCGACGTCCGTCCCCTGCTCGAGGCCGTCGCCGACCGAGAGCTTCTCGGTGCGGGCCACGAGCTCGTCGAGGAGCGGGCGCTTGGCGTCGCCCACCGCGACCACGACGGAACCGGCCATGCATCGCTGGCCGGCGGCGCCGAAGGCGGAGCCGATGATGTTCGACACGGTCTTCGGCATGACGGCGTCGGGCATGACGACCATGAAGTTCTTGGCGCCGCCCAGCGCCTGGACACGCTTGCCGTTGGCGGCCGCACGCTCGTAGACGTACCGGGCCACCTTGGCCGAGCCGACGAAGGAGATCGCGTCGACGTCCGGGTGGTCGAGCAGCCCGTTCACGACGTCGACCGAGCCGTTCACCAGGTTGACGACGCCGTCGGGCAGCCCGCCGGCCTCGTCGATCAGGTTGTAGAAGAGCTCCTGGGTCAGCGGCACCTGCTCCGACGGCTTCAGCACGAACGTGTTGCCGCAGGCGATCGCGAAGGGCAGGAACCAGAAGGGCACCATCGCGGGGAAGTTGAACGGGACGATCGCGGCGCAGACGCCGACCGGCTGGCGGATCGTCTCGCAGTCGACGCCGGTGGCGACGTTCTCGAGGATGCGGCCCTGCATGGTCTGCGGGATCGCGGAGGCGGCCTCGACCATCTCGATCGCGCGGCCGACCTCGGCGCGCGCGTCGGGGAGCGTCTTTCCCATCTCGCGGGTGACGGAGCGCGCCAGCTCGTCTGCGTGCGCCTCGATGACCTGGCGGAAGCCGAAGAGCCACCGGGCGCGCTCGATCGTGGGACGGCGGCGCCACTCCGGGAACGCGGCCCGGGCGGCCTTCACGGCGGCGTCGACGTCGGCGGTGCCGGACAGCGGGACGCGGGCCAGGGTCTCGCCGGTTGCGGGGTTCTGGACGTCGAGCTGGTCGGACGACGTCGAGGCGACCCAGCGGCCGCCGATGTAGTTCGAGAGCAGACGGGTGTCGGTGTGCGTGGGCATGGCTGCATTCAAGCCCTCCACCGTCCTCGCCGCCACCTTACACTGTGTCCATGGAAGGGGCTGAATCCGGACACTCTGTCCTGACGGTGGGTGACCTGCTGGGCCTGGAGGAGTTCATGCAGGCCGAGGTCTCGGTGGCCGCCGCCGGGCACCGGCTCGGGAACCGGGTCGAATGGGTGCACGTGTTCGAGACGCCGTTCGTGGCCGGGGTGATCCGGGGCGGCGAGTTCCTCCTCACGACCGGGATCGGCCTCGCCGGGATGCGGGCCGCCGAGGTCGAGGCGCTCGTCGCCCAGCTGGCCCGGGCCGGCGCGGCCGGCATCGGGTTCGAGCCCACACACGCCCCCGCGGCGACGCTGGTCGAGCCCTGCCGCCGCCACGAGCTGCCGCTGCTCGTCTTCGGGCAGGACGTCCGCTTCGTCGAGGTCACCCACGTCGTCCACGAGCGGCTGGTGTCGTCGGAGCTCGCGACGCTGCGGCGCGCGGTCGGCCTCCAGGCGCAGCTGCGCGAGGCCGCCCGCGAGGGGCTCGGGCCGGCGGGGCTGGTGGCGGCGCTCGGCGACGTGCTCGAGGCGCAGGTGCTGCTCGAACGCGCCGACCGCACGCCGATCGCGTCGTCGCCCGAGGGCGGGCTCGACGTCGCCTTCATGGACGCGCTCGACCGCCGGCGCCAGCGGCTGCCGACGCCGCTTCACTCCCGTCCGGTCAACCCCGCCGCGCGCCTGCACATGCTCCCTCGGCGCGGAGACGAGCTCGACCTGCTGGCCGTCGACGAGGCGGCCTTCCTGCTCTCGGTCGCGATGGCGGCCCAGCCGCCGCGCGAGGAGGTGCCGTCAGCCGAGCGGGCGCGGCTCCTCCAGCGGCTGGCCGAGGGCCGGGCCGGGGCGGGCGCCGACATCGTCCGCCGCGCACGGTCGGTGGGGGTCGACTTCTCGCGCGCGACGCTGTGGGCCTTCCACGGCCGCGGGAGCCTGGGCCGGCTCGAGCGGATGGGGCTCGACGCCCTGGTCGACGGGCCGCGCGCGCTTGTCGCCGTGCGCGGCGACCTGGATCCGGCGGCCCTGGCCCGCGACCTCGCCCGCCGCGACGTCACCGCGGTCGGATACGACAGCCGCGGGAACGAGCCGTGGCAGGTGCGCGACGCGCTGGCGGGCGCCGAGCGGGCCTGCCTGGTCGCCGAGGCAGCCGGTCCCGCCGTGCGGCGGGGGTCGGAGCTCGGCGCACTCGGCGGCATCGCGCGAGACGTCCTCGCCGGCGAGCGGATCGAGCCGCGGCTCGACGAGAGCGGGCTCGCGCTGGTCGAAGCGCTGGTCGCGACGGGCTGGTCGAAGGCCGCCGCCGCCCGCCGGCTTCGCATCTCGCGCCAGGCGCTCTACGAGCGGATCGCGGCGCTCCGGGCGCGGTACGACCTCGACCCCGACCTGCCCCAGACGCGCGTGGAGCTCGCGCTCGAGGTCTGGGCCGTGCGGATGGGCGAGCTTGCCTGACGTCCGCATATCGGCGGCGCTCGGCGAGCGCGAGGAAGCCGAGCTGCGGACGCTCTGCGAGCTGGCCTGGATCGCGAAGGGCAGCGAGTTTCGGGCGAGCGACTGGCGGGCCGCGCTGGGCGGTACGCATTTCGTCGTCGCCGACGGCGGCGCCCTCGTCGCGCACGCCGCGGTGGTCGACCGGACGCTGGAATGGGACGGACGGCCGCTGCGCACGGGGTACGTCGAAGCGGTCGCGACGCTGCCCGGGCGACAGGGGCAGGGCCTGGCATCGGCCGTCATGCATGCCGTGAACGCGTTCGTCGACGAGCGGTACGAGCTCGGCGCGCTCGACACGGCGACGCCCGGGTTCTACGAACGGCTGGGCTGGGTGCGGTGGCCGGGGCGAACCGGCGTGAGGACGCCGGAGGGGGTGCGCCCGACCCCCGCGGAGGACGGCAAGGTGCTGCTCCGCATCTCGGAAGCGGCGCCCGAGCTCCGGAAGGATGGGCTGCTCGTGTGCGACGGCGGGCGGCCGGGCGATCCCTGGTAGGCAGATATCCTGAGCCCATGCCGGGGTTGATCGACTCGGGGTGGGCGGCGTGGCTCCCGCAGGAGCTGGCCGAGGCGATGCTCGCGCTCGACGCCAACGCCGCGGGGCGGCGGGCCTTCGCGAAGAGGCTGGCCGAGGGGCCCGACGAGGCGGCCCGCGATCGCTGGGAGCGGTTCACGCTCGCCGCCCCGTCGCGGATCGACATTCCGGCGAGCGCCGACGGCCTCACGCCCGAGGACTGCTACGCGCTCCTGGCCGACCTCGGGCTCGTCGAGGGCGACCCGCCGCGGGCCGTCGCAACCCCCGAGCCGGTCGAGCTCGTCCTGACGCTCGACCACGACGAGGTGCGCGAGCTGGAGCGGATCCGGATGGCCCGCGACGTCGGCGAGCCCTCGACGCCCGTCGACGCGCTGCCGTCGCTCGACGCCCGCTTCGGCGGCGCGAAGGTCGGCCGCAACGACCCGTGCCCGTGCGGCTCGGGCAAGAAGTTCAAGCGCTGCCACGGCTCGTGACCGCGTTCGACCCGCACATCCTCCCGCCCGGCCTGCCGGCGCCCGAGGACGACGGCGCCGCCCGCCACCTCCCCGGGTTGGAGCTGCCGGCGCTGACGCTCGCCTCGACGGCGGGCGAGCTCGACCTGCGCGCCGCCGCCGCCGGCACGCTGATCCTCTACATCTATCCGCGCACGGGCCGCCCCGGCGTGGCGATGCCGGAGGGCTGGGACGCGACGCCCGGCGCCCGCGGCTGCACGCCGCAGTCGTGCGCGTTTCGCGACCATCGCGCCGAGCTGGCAGAGCTCGGGGCGGACGTTGCCGGCATGTCGGCCCAGTCGCTCGCCGACCAGCAGGAGTTCGCCGCGCGCGAGCACATCCCATATCCGATCTTCGCGGACCCGGGGCTGCGGCTCGCGGAGGCGATCGGCCTCCCCACGTTCGAGATCGGGGGCATGCGGCTCTACCGCCGGATCACGCTCGTCGCCCGCTCCGGCCGGATCGAGCACGTCTTCTACCCGGTCTTCCCGCCCGACAGGAACGCCGCCGACGTCGTCGCGTGGCTGCGCGCGAGCCCGGTCAGCCCGGCTCGGCCAGCCGCTCCCTGACCGCGTACATCGCGGCCTGCGTGCGATCGGCGACGGCGAGCTTGCGCAGGATCGCCGACACGTGCGTCTTCACGGTCTTCTCGGAGACGTGGAGCTCGGCCGCGATCTGCTTGTTGGGGAGCCCGCGCGCGATGAGGCGCAGCACCTCGAGCTCGCGGGCCGTCAGGTCGGCGTGCGCCGCCGGCGGCCGGCGCCGCTCGGCGAGGAGCTTCGCCGCGACGGATGGGTGCAGGATCGCCTCTCCGCGGTGGGCGGCCCGGATCGCGGCGACGACGTCGCGAGGCGAGGCGTCCTTCAGGAGGAACCCGCTCGCGCCCGCGTCGACGGCCTCCATGGCTCGGCGCTCGTCGGCGTAGCTCGTGAGCATCACGACGCGCGTCTGCGGCCGGCGCCCGCCGATCCGGCGCAGCGCCTCGACGCCGTCGATCCCGGGCATGACGACGTCCATCAGGACGACGTCGGGCGAGAGCCGCTCGGCCGCCGCCACCGCCGCCTCACCGTCGCCGGCCTCGCCCACCACGTCGATGCCGTCCTGCGTCGAGAGCAATGCGCGCAGGCCCTGGCGCACGACCGGGTGGTCGTCGACGAGGAGGACGCGGATGGCGGGCGTCACGCCTCCTCGCCTCCCCGGGGCCGGTGCCGCGCGGCCGGCACCCGCAGCGACACGGTCGTCCCCGCGCCCGGCCGGGAGCGGATCTCGAGCGCCGCGTCGAGGAGGGCGGCGCGCTCGTCCATCGAGCTCAGGCCGAGGTGGCGACCCCGAAGCGCCGGCGCCTGCGGGTCGAAGCCGGCGCCGTCGTCGGCCACCTCGAGCTCGACCACACCGTCATGATCGGAAAGGCGCACGTCGATGGTCTCGGCGCCGGCGTGGCGGACGGCGTTGGCGAGCGCCTCCTGCGCGATCCGGAGCACCTGCCGCTTCGCCCCCGCCCGCAGCACCGGCTCGGGCGGCGGCGTGTACGCGATCGCCGCCGCCTGCACGCGGCGCAGCACGTCGACGTGCTTCTGGAGCGCGCCGGCGAGCCCGTCGGCCGCGACCTCCGCCGGGCGCAGCTCGAACACGAGCGCGCGGAGCTGCTCGAGCGCCGAGCCGGCCAGCTCGCGCACCCGCGCCACCTCGGCGGCGGCGCCGGCCGGGTCGCTCGCCACCCGCTCGGTCGCCGCCTCGGCGGTGGCCACGGCGGCCCAGAGCGTCTGGTTCACCGAGTCGTGAAGCTCGCGGGCGAGCCGGTTTCGCTCCTCGACCACCGAGAGCTCACGCGAGCGCTCGCCGGCGGCGGCGTGCTGGATCGCGATCGCGGCGTGCGCGGCGAGGAGCCCGATCGCGTCCTCATCCTCCTGTGTGAACTCGCCGCCACCGTCCTTGTTCACGAGGTAGAAGGCGCCGACGATCTCGCCGCCGGCCACGATCGGCACGCCCAGGAACGAGGTCATCACGGGATGCGCCGCGGGCCACCAGCGGAAGCGCGGGTCGCGGCGGATGTCCGGCATCCGCTCCGGCTGCGGCGACTCGACCATCGCTGCCAGCAGGCCGTGGGTCCGCGGCAGCGGCCCGATCGCAGCGATCTCCTCCTCGCTCATGCCGGACGTGACGAAGCGGGCGAAGCCCCCCTCGCCGTCGGGGACGCCGATCGCGCCGTAGCGGGCGCCGACCTGGTCGCGGGCTGCGTCGACGAGCATGTGCAGGCGCCGGCCGGTCGACGGTTCGGCAGCCACGGCGAGGAGCACGTCGGTCACGGAGCGCAGCCCGGTCTCGGACATCGCCAGAGGTTACGGCAGGATCAGGTGCACGTCGCCGAACTCGTGCCACAGGTAGCGGCCGGCGACCGCCGCTGCATAGGAGCGGGCGGCCAGCGAGCGGCCGGCGATCGCCTCGATCATGTCGAGGTGGCTCGCGCCGGGCTCGTGCCAGCCGGTGAGGAGGCCGTCGACGGCGGTGACCGGCCGGTCCGGCCCGATGACGAGGTCGGTCCAGCCGGCCGTCTCGTGGACATGCCCGCCGGCATCGGCCGCCGACTCGAGGGCCCGAACCACCGTCGTCCCGATCGCCACGACCCTGCCGCCGGCGCCGCGCACGCCGTTCAGCCGCGATGCGGCCGCCGCGGAGACGGCGAACCGCTCAGGCAAGGGGCTCTCGCCGTTCTCGAGCGACGACACGCCGCAGTGCAGCACGATCGGCACGACCCGGACGCCTCGCGCCGCCAGCGCGGCGAGGGTGCGGACGGTGAACGGGCGGCCGGCGCTCGGCATCTCCGAGCTTCCGGGCTCGGTCCCGAAGATCGTCTGGTACTCGCCGAGGCTCCACTCGCCGGCGGCGTAGGCGTACCGGATGGGGCGGCCGCGGCGACCGAGGTAGCTCTCGACGGTGCCGACCAGGCGCGGCCGCGCGACCCAGAGGCGCTCGCCCAGGTACGGCTCGCGAACGTCGACCGAGGCGCCGCCGGGCAGCGCCAGGCGGTCGCCGGCGCGGAGGCCGAGGAAGGGGGCGGTGCCGGCGCCGGCCGGCAGGCGCGGCTCGACCACCCACAGCCGCTCGTCGGCCGGGTACGGCGATGAGAAGTGCAGCACGAGCTCCTCGCCGCGCGGCGAGACGGCGGTGACGGCCGCGGGGAGGGTGCGGGAGACGTTCACCACGATCGCGTCGTCGGCGGCGAGGTGCTCGGCGATCCGGTCGAACCGGGAGTGCTCGATCGAGCCGGCGAGCCGGTGGGCCACCATCATGCGGACGCCGTCGCGGGCGATGCCGCGCTCCTCAGGCGGCGAGGCCGCCTCGAGCTCGGGGCCGAGGTCGAAGGCCTGAAGGGCCGCGGTGCTCACCGGGCGGCTCCCGCCGCGACCAGCGCCCGGGCCTGGTAGCGGCCGCTGGGGCGGTCGCCCTCGATCAGGTCGACGAGCCCGGGGACGCTCTCCTCCGGCGGCGGGCGGTCCGAGATGTCCTCGCCCGGGAACGCCTCCTGGTGCATCTGCGTGCGCATGTCGCCGGGGTCGACCCAGTAGACGCGAAGGCCGGGGCGCTCGGCGGCGAGCACGTTCGAGAGCTGCTCGAGCGCGGCCTTCGACGCGCCGTAGCCGCCCCACCCCTCGTAGCCCTCGACGGCGGCATCGGAGGTGATGTTCAGGATGCGGCCGGACGCGGCCTCGAGGAGCGGGAGCGCCTCCCGGATCAGCGCCAGCGGCGCCACGGTGTTCGTCGCGAGGATCGCCTCGAACGCGGCGGTGTCGAGCTCGGCCAGCGGCGGAAGCGGCGAGGGGCCGAGCGCGCTCGCGTTGTTCACGAGCACGTGCAGCCCGCCCAGGTTCGAGGCGGCGGCGACCAGCGCCCGGCGATGCAGCGGGTCGGCCACATCGCCGGAGAGCGCGATCGTGCGGCCGGGGGCGGCGAAGGACGAGTGGGCGGCCGCGAGGGCGTCCGGGTCGCGGGCGTCGACGACCAGGTTCCAGCCGCGGGCGGAGAGGTTGCGGGCGAGCGCGAGGCCGAGGCCGCGCGACGCCCCGGTCACGATGGCGGTGCGAGTGGGTTCCATGCATCCACGGTAGGCACGGCCCACACGCGGCGCCTCGGCCGCCGGGCGGATCTCGCCGGGGTAATTGGTCCTAGACGGGCTCGGAGCCCAGGCGGACGAGCGCCTGGCCCGTTGCAACCTGGTCACCGGTCGCGATCTCGACGGCCTCGACCACGCCGGGGCCGTGAGCGACGATCTCGTTCTCCATCTTCATCGCCTCGACGACGACGAGGACGTCACCTGCGGCGACCGTCGCGCCCTCGGCGACCGCAACGGTGAGGACGGTGCCCTGCATGGGGCTTCGCACGACATCCCCATGGCCGTGCGCCGTCCGCTCGCGCTCGGCGATCGCCGCCCGGCGGGCGCGCAGTCGGGTGCGGCCCCGATGTTCGGGCATGGTCACCGTCACGTCGAAGCGCTTGCCGTCGACCTCCACGGGCAGCGACCTGGTCTCGCCGGCCTGCGGGACCGGGCCCTGGACGCCTGCGGGCTCCATCTCCCCGTCGTGCTCGCCGCCCGCCTCGACGAACTCGTGCACGAGCCCGCCGGCGACGAAGTCCGGGTGCTCGAGGATCTGGCGGTGGAGCGGGATGAGCGTCCGCGGCCCCTCGATCTCGAACTCCGAGAGGGCGCGCAGCATCCGGTGGCGGGCCAGGTCGCGGTCCTCGTCCCAGACCACGAGCTTCGCGATCATCGGGTCGTAGAGCCCGGAGACCTCCGAGCCCTCGGCGACGCCGGAGTCGACCCGCACGCCCGGGCCGGACGGCTCGCGGTAGCGCGTGATCGTTCCGGGCGTCGGCACGAAGCCGGCGGCGGGGTCCTCGGCGTTGATCCGGCACTGGATGGAGTGGCCGTGGAGGCGCACATCGGCCTGCGTCCAGCCGAGCGGGCGGCCGCCCGCGATCCACACCTGCTCGCGCACGAGGTCGAGCCCGGTCACCATCTCGGTGATCGTGTGCTCCACCTGGAGCCGGGTGTTCATCTCGAGGAAGTAGTACGAGCCGTCGGCGTCGAGCAGCCCCTCGACGGTGCCGGCGTTCGTGTAGCCGACCGCCCTGGCCGCGTTCACGGCGATCTCCCCGATCCGCTCGCGCAGCTCGGGCGACACGGCCGGCGAGGGCGTCTCCTCGAGGATCTTCTGGTGGCGGCGCTGCACGGAGCAGTCGCGCTCGCCGAGGTGGATGACGTTGCCGTGCAGGTCGGCGAGCACCTGCACCTCGACGTGCCGCGGCCGCTCCAGATAGCGCTCGAGGTAGACGGCGTCGTCGGCGAAGTACGCCTTGCCCTCGCGCTGGGCCGACTCGAAGGCCCGCTCGAGCTCGTCGGCGTTCGCGGCCGGCTTGATGCCCTTGCCGCCTCCCCCGGCCGCCGCCTTCACCGCGACCGGGTAGCCGATCTCCTCGGCCGCCCTGCGCGCGTCGTCGAGCGAGGCAACGGCCTCGGTCACGCCGGGGACGATCGGCACGCCGGCGGCCGCCATCGCCTGTCGCGCCGCCGTCTTCGACGCCATCGCCTCCATCGCCTCGGGCGGCGGGCCGATGAAGGTCAGGCCGGCGGCCGCGCAGGCGCGGGCGAACTCCGGGTTCTCGGCCAGGAAGCCGAAGCCGGGATGGATCGCCTCGGCGCCGGCGCGCTGGGCGGTGCGGATGATCGTCTCGCCGCGCAGGTAGCTCTCGCTCGCCGGCCCGGCGCCGATCCGGTAGGCCTCGTCCGCGTAGGCGACGAACGGCAGCTCGCGGTCGGCGTCCGAGTAGACGGCCACCGAGCCGATGCCCATCTCGCGCAGCGTCCGGAAGACGCGTACGGCGATCTCGCCCCGGTTTGCCACGAGCACCTTGGTGAACACGCGGCGATCCTACGGCTCCGAAACCAGGTTTGGCATCGAACCCGTCACGGAAGCGTCACCCGGACCGTTCGGGGTCTTCCGCGCGGGGGAACCCAGGGTTCACCCGCGGCCCCCTCCTTGGGAGTGGCGGCAGGTACTGCCGCGCTCCGGCGAAGAACGCGGTCTTCACCCGAGCCATGACGGACGGGTGCATGACCTCGAGCAGCCGTCACGACGGTTGTCTCTTCGGGGTCACGGAAGCGTCACCCGGACCGTTCGGGGTCTGACCCCGGTCCGGCGGCCCCGGCTCGAGGAGGCCGAGCGCCTCGAGCGCGCGCCGGATCGCCTCGGCCTCAGCGGCGCTCGGCTCGGGGGTGACGTCGATGCGCTCGCCGGTCACAGCGGGATGTTGCCGTGCTTTCGCCGCGGCGGCTCGACGCGCTTTCCGGCGCTCGCCTCGAGCGCGGTGATGAGCACCGGCCGCGTCCGGCGCGGGGCGATGACGTCGTCGACGTAGCCGCGCTCCGCGGCCGTGAACGGGTTCGCGAACTGATCGCGGTACTCCTCGACGAGCTCGGCACGGCGCGCCTCGGCGTCCTCGGCGACCTCGAGCTCCTTGCGGAAGACGATGTTCACGGCCCCGTCGGGCCCCATCACCGCCACCTCGGCGGTCGGCCAGGCGAAGTTGAAGTCCGCCCCGACGTGCTTCGAGCTCATCACGTCGTAGGCCCCGCCGTAGGCCTTGCGCGTGATGACCGCGAGCTTCGGCACGGTCGCCTCGCAGTACGCATAGAGCAGCTTCGCGCCGTGGCGGATGATGCCGCCCCATTCCTGGTCGGTCCCGGGCAGGAACCCGGGCACGTCGACGAAGGTGACGAGCGGCAGGTTGAACGCGTCGCACGTGCGCACGAACCGGGCGCCCTTCACGGAGCTCGAGATGTCGAGCACGCCCGCCAGCGCGCGCGGTTGGTTTGCCACGACGCCGACCGGGTAGCCTCCAAGCCTGGCGAATCCGCAGATCAGATTCTCGGCCCAGCGCGGCTGCACCTCGAGGAACTCCGCGTCGTCCACGACCCGCCGAACGACCTCATGCATGTCGTAGGGCTTTGCCGCGTCGTCGGGGATGAGCTCGTCGAGCTCGGGGTCCTCGCGCCCGGCCGGGTCGGACGGCGGCTCCCAGGGAGCCTTGGCGGCATTCGACGAGGGCAGGAACGAGAGGAGATACCGGCAGTCCTCGATCAGCGCCCGCTCGTCCGGGGCCGTGAAGTGGGCGACGCCGGAGCGCGAGGCGTGCGTCGCCGCACCGCCCAGCTCCTCGAAGCTGACCTCCTCGCCGGTCACGGTCTTTACGACCTCGGGGCCGGTGATGAACATGTGCGAGGTCTCCTCGACCATCATCACGAAGTCGGTGATCGCCGGCGAGTAGACGGCGCCGCCGGCGCAGGGGCCCATGACGAGCGAGATCTGCGGGATCACGCCGGAGGCGTTGACGTTTCGCAGGAAGATGTCGGCGTAGCCCGCCAGCGAGACCACGCCCTCCTGGATGCGGGCACCGCCGGAGTCGTTGATGCCGACGACCGGGCAGCCGAAGCGGACGGCCATGTCCATCACCTTCACGATCTTCTCGGCGAAGGCCTCTCCCAGGGAGCCGCCGAAGACGGTGAAATCCTGCGAGAACACGAAGACCCGCCGGCCCTCGACCGTCCCGTGCCCGGTGACCACGCCGTCGCCGTAGGGCCGCTTGTCCATCATCCCGAAGTTGGGGTTGCGGTGCTGGACGAAGGCGTCGAGCTCGGTGAACGAGCCGGGATCGAGCAGGAGCTCGATCCGCTCGCGGGCCAGGAGCTTGCCGCGCTCGCGCTGGCGGTCGACCGCCGCGGGCGAGCCGGAATGCGCCGCCTCCTCGCGCAGCCGCTCGACCGCCTCGATCCGCTCGCGGGTGGTACGGGGCGTCATCGCGGCGGCAGCCTACCGAAGTCCTCCGGGAGCGGTAGGATGCGCCGCGGGAGCAAGGTGGGGGCAGAAGGGCGTTAAATGCGACGAATTAGTGACAATTCATCTTGACTCAGCGCAAAGAGACGGGTACGTTCGACCAAGCGAGGCAGAAATCCGAGAAGGGTGGGCACCCTGTGGGCGAGCAGGTTCGAGCAGAGTCGAGAACGGCCGTACGGCTGGACCAGGAGACGGTCCAGGCAGGCGTGGTCAGCGCACCGCGCCAGACCGCAACGGTGCATCAGCTGCCGCGCTCCGCGCGCCCCACGGGCCGCGTCCGGCGGGGCATGGTGCGCTACGCGCTCGGCCTGGCCGACCTGGCAGGACTTGTCACGGCGCTCGCAGGCGCGTACTTCCTGACGAGCGGCGGCACCACGCTCGATCCGCTCCTGATCGTCCTCCCGGCATGGGCGGTGCTGTCGGGCTTCTACGGCCTTTACCGGCGCGACCGCGTCGGCGCTGACAACGCCACGCTCGACGAGGTCTGGCCGATCTTCCACTGCGTCACCGTCGCGTCCTGGACGGTCTTCGGCGTGGTGCAGGTGCTCTCGCCGACGTCGCTGCACGGCGGCCGGGTGATCGCCTTCTGGGCGGTCGCGTCCGTCGCCATCCCCGCATACCGCAGCCTCTCGCGCTCGGTGCTCCGCCGCCAGCTCGCGCTGAAGCAGAACGCGGTCGTGGTCGGCGCGGGCCTCGTGGGCCAGGAGATCGCGCGCAAGATCCGGCGCTCGCCGAACTACGGCCTCGACCTGGTCGGCTTCGTCGACCAGAACCCGCTGCCGCTGCACGACGAGCTTGCCGACGTGCCGATCCTGGGCTCGACGAACGAGCTCGGCATGATCCTTCAGACGCACGACATCGACCACGTGGTGCTGGCGTTCACCGCCGACCATGAGGCCGGGCTGGACGTGGTCCGCGTCTGCAACGAGCTCGGCGTGCAGGTCGACATCGTGCCGCGCCTCTTCGAGGTCGTCGGCAGCCGCGCCGGCGTCTACTCGCTCGAGGGCACCCCGCTCCTGGGCCTGACGCCGCCCGAGCTCGGCGCGTCGCACCGGCTCGCGAAGCGGGCGATGGACGTCGCCGGCGCCGTCTTCGGCCTGGTCGTCCTGTCACCGATCTTCCTGGCGACCGCGATCGCGATCCGGATGAACAGCTCCGGGCCCGTCTTCTTCCGCCAGACCCGCATCGGGCGCGGCCAGCAGCCGTTCACGATCATCAAGTTCCGCACGATGGTCCGCGACGCCGAGGACAGAAAGGCCGAGGTCGCCCACCTGAACGCGCACCGCGATCGGGGCGACGCGCGGATGTTCAAGATCCCCGACGACCCCCGCGTCACCAGCGTCGGCCGGCTCCTGCGCAGGTACTCCATCGACGAGTTCCCGCAGCTCTGGAACGTCCTGCGCGGCCAGATGAGCCTCGTCGGCCCGCGGCCGCTGATCCCGCACGAGCACCAGTTCGTGAATGACTGGGGCCTGCGCCGGCTCGACCTGACCCCGGGCCTCACCGGCCTCTGGCAGGTGTGCGGCCGCAGCGAGGTCACGTTCTCGCAGATGCTCGTCCTGGACTACCTGTACGTGACGAACTGGAGCCTGTGGGGCGACATCAAGCTCATCATGCGCACCGTCCCGGCGCTGATGGGTAAGACACGCGGCGCCGCCTAGGGCGCCGTACCCCAGGGGCGCCCGCCGGTCTCGCTCGCTCGGGCCGCGCAGGCGCCCCATTCGCGCGCCGTCGCCGCTACGGGCGAGCGCGGGCCGCGTCGTACGTGCCCCAGGCTTCGCGCAGGACGCCGCACAGCTCGCCGATGGTCGCCCCGGCGCGAAGCGCTTCGCGCAAGGGCGGCAGGATGTTGTCCTCCGACCCGGCCGCCAGCCTGACCGCCCCGACGGCGGCCTCCCATGCCGCGGCGTCGCGCTCGGCCCGGATCCGGTGCGTGCGCTCGACCTGGCGGTGCTCCGAGCCCGGATCGATCCGCTGGAGCTCGATCGGCTCGGACTCGCCGCTCTGGTAACGGTTCACGCCGACGATCACGTCGTCGCCTGACTGGACGCGACGATGGTGTTCGAAGGCGCTCTGCTCGATCGCCTCCTGCACCCAGCCCGACTCGACCGCGGCCACCGCGCCGCCCATGCGGTCGATCTCGCCGATCAGGCCGCGGGCCTCCGCGGCAAGCTCGTCCGTGAGCGCCTCGATGTAGTAGCTGCCGCCGAGCGGGTCGGCCGTGGCGGTGCCGCCGGCCTCGGTCGCGAGGATCTGCTGGGTGCGAAGCGCGATGGTCGCCGAGCGCTCGGTCGGGAGGGCCAGCGCCTCGTCGTAGCCGTTCGTGTGCAGGCTCTGTGCGCCGCCGCACACCGCCGAGAGCGCCTGGACCGCGACGCGCACGACGTTGTTCTCGGCCTGCTGCGCGGTCAGGGTCGAGCCGCCGGTCTGGGCGTGGAAGCGCAGCATCTGCGAGCGGGCGTCGCGCGCGCCGAAGCGGTCGCGCATGATCTCGGCCCACAGCGCCCGCGCCGCCCGGAACTTGGCGACCTCGGCGAAGAAGTCGTTGTGCGCGTTGAAGAAGAAGGAGAGGCGGCGGGCGAACGCGTCGACCTCGAGGCCCGCCTCGACCGCCGCCTGGACGTAGGCGATCCCGTTCGCAAGCGTGAACGCGAGCTCCTCGGCCGCGGTCGAGCCGGCCTCGCGGATGTGGTAGCCCGAGATCGAGATGGTGTTCCAGCGGGGCAGCCGCTCCGTGCAGTAGCGGAACGTGTCGACCGTGAGCCGCATGCTCGGCCGGGCCGGGAAGATGTAGTTCCCGCGGGCGATGTACTCCTTCAGGATGTCGTTTTGGATCGTGCCCGAGAGGGCCTCGGGCCCGACGCCCTGTTCCTCGGCCACCAGCTCGTAGAGGAGGAGCAGAAGCGACGCCGGCGCGTTGATCGTCATCGACGTCGACACCTCGCCGAGCGGGATCGCCTCGAACAGGAGCCGCATGTCGGCCAGCGAGTCGATCGCGACGCCCGTGCGCCCCACCTCGCCGAGCGCCAGCGGGTCGTCCGAGTCGAGCCCCAGCTGCGTGGGCAGGTCGAACGCCACGGAGAGCCCGGTCTGGCCGCGGTCGAGCAGGAGCCGGAAGCGGCGGTTCGTGTCCTCGGCCGACGAGAAGCCGGCGTACTGGCGCATCGTCCACGGCCGCCCGCGGTACCCCTCGGGCCGGATCCCGCGCGTGAACGGGAACTCGCCCGGGGGCGGGCGCTCGGCGGGAGCGTCTTCGGGGCCGTAGACCGGCTTCGTCATCGGTGCAAACGATAGAGGGCCGGCGTCGATACGCTGCGGAGCATGCGGATCACCGTCAGGCTCTTCGCCGCGCTCCGCGAGCGGGCCGGCTGGTCGGCGCGCGAGGTGGAGGTGCCCGACGGCGCCGCCGTCGGCGACGTCTGGCCCCGGCTCGACCTCGGCGACGAGCCGCCGGGCCTGGCCTACGCCCGAAACCGGGAGTACGCCGGCCGCGGCGACGAGCTCGCGGCGGGCGACGAGCTGGCGGTCATACCGCCGGTGTCGGGCGGGGCCTTCCGCGTGCAGGCCGCGCCCCTCGACCTCGAGGGGGTCGTCGCGGAGGTGGCCGACCCCGGCGCCGGGGCCGTGGCGACGTTCGTCGGCATCACGCGCCTTCACAGCCGCGGCCGGACGGTCACCCACCTCGAGTACGACGCCTATCCCGAGATGGCCGAGGCCGAGATGGCGCGGATCGCCGAAACGCTCCGGGGGAGGCACGACGTCCTCCACGTCGCGATGGCGCATCGCACCGGCCACGTCCCCCTCGGCGAGGCGAGCGTCGTCATCGCAGTCTCCGCCGCCCACCGCGGCGCGGCGATGGACGCCTGCCGCGAGGCGATCGACACGCTGAAGCAAACGGTGCCGATCTGGAAGAAGGAGGTCTTCGAGGGCGGCGAGGAATGGATCGGCCGCGAGGGGACGTGACCCGCGCGCACATGGACATCTCAGCCCCGGCGGCTACTCTGAGACCATGACCTACGACCCCTGGGAGCCGCGCGAGGCGCGGCCGGCGACCTTCCCTCCGGCCCCAACCGAGGAGCCGCCCTTCCAGAGCCCGGTCCAGGAGCGCCGCGGACTGCTGCGCCGGGCGGGAGCGGGGATCGCGGGCGCGGGCGTCCTGCTCCTGAAGCTCATCGGGAACCTGGCCTTCCTCTTCAAGTTCAAGTTCCTGTTCAGTTTCCTGATCTCGGCTGCGCTCTACGCGTGGGCTTGGGGCTGGGGGTTCGGCATCGGCTTCGTGCTGCTCCTGCTCGTCCACGAGCTGGGGCACGTGATCCAGCTCAAACGCGAGGGGATCGACGCGTCCGCACCGATGTTCGTGCCGTTCCTCGGCGCCCTGGTCGCGATGAAGGAGATGCCCGGGAACGCGTGGACCGAGGCCAAGGTCGGCCTCGCAGGCCCGGTGCTGGGGAGCGCCGGCGCGCTCGTGGTGCTGCTCTGGGCCGAGGAGACGAACTCGAACCTGTTGCGCGGGCTGGCCTACGTCGGGTTCCTCCTGAACCTCTTCAACCTTGTCCCGATCGTCCCGTTCGACGGGGGCCGCGCCGTGTCCGCCCTGCATCCGGCCTTCTGGTTCCTCGGGCTCTTCATGGTGGCGCTCTTCTTCTTCGCCTACCACAACTTCTTCGCGCTGCTCGTCCTGCTTCTGGGCGGGTACGAGCTCTACCGGCGCTGGAACCGGCGCCACGAGCCGGAGTTCCGCGCGTACCACAACGTCACGTGGCCCCAGCGGACCGCGATCGCCGCCGTCTACCTCGGGCTGGCCGCCGCGCTCGTCGTGGGGATGCACGCGGCGTACGTCACGCCGCCGTCGTGACCCGCTGAACGTGCGACGCGCACCCGCCGCCGAGGGCGACGTGGAGCGCGAACCCGGGCGCGGCCTCGGCCAGGTCGAGGATCGTGCCGCCGATCTCGAGCCGGGCCTCGAGGAAGGCCGCCGGCGCGGTGACGACGCCGCAGGTTCCGACCATCCCGAACGCCGCCCGGTGGACGTGCCCGGCGACGAGGCGCCGGACCTGTGGGTTCGCGGCCAGCACCGATCCCAGCGCCGTGCGCTCCTCGGCAGGGATTCCGAGCCGGTCGAGCGACTCGATGCCGGTGAGGATCGGTGGGTGGTGCATCGCCACGACCGTCGGCGTCGCCGGTTTCAGCGCCAGCTCGGTCGCGAGCCACTCGAGCCGTTCGTCAGAGAGGCGGCCGTCATCGTGCCCGGGCCGCGTCGAGTCCATCGCGACCACGCGGAGGCCGCCGGCCTGGAACACGAACCCGTGCGACCAGTCGCCGCCGAGATGCGCGCGCAGGGCGTCCGGGTCGTCGTGGTTTCCGGGGAGCACGTGCACGGGCATCGCGAGCGGCGC
This sequence comes from Gaiellales bacterium, assembly GCA_036258075.1. Classification (GTDB taxonomy): domain Bacteria; phylum Actinomycetota; class Thermoleophilia; order Gaiellales; family JAICJC01; genus JAICJC01. The sequence continues at coordinate 6,549 of DATAEI010000005.1, read as the reverse complement.
TAGGAGCTCGCGGGCGCGCTCGTACTCGCCCTCCGCGGCCGACTCGGCGATATCGCCGGTGACGAGCACCGCGTGGGGCGCCGGCATGAGCGCCCGGACGGCGTCCACCGCCGCGGCCGTCGCGCGGGCGGCCCGGCCGTCGCCGGGGCCGACCTCGATGTGGAGGTCGGTCAGCTGGGCGAGCAGCGCCGGGGCCTCAGCCGGCATGGTGGAACCCCCAGTCGAGCAGCCGGCCGGCGGTCGCGAACTCGTCGCCGTCCACGTGCAGCAGGACGACGACGATCGACCGGCCCTTGCGGCGCGCGGCGGCGGCGATGCAGTTGCCCGCCGCGGTTGTCTGGCCGGTCTTGATGCCGATCGCACCACGGTAGTCCCAGAGCAGCGTGTTGCGGCTCACGTACGACGACGTCGGCCCGGCCGTGTACGCCTTGGAGGCCACCATGCGGCGCAGGAGCGGCTCGTCGAGCAGCCGCAGCGAGACCGTCGCCTGGTCCCACGCCGACGACAGGTTGCCGGTGTCGAAGATGCCCGACGGGTTCGAGTAGTGCGTGTCGGAGAGGCCGAGCGCGCGGGCGCGGGCGTTCATCGCACGCACGAACCGGGCCACGGTGCCGCTGTGGTGCACCGCCAGCGCATCGGCTGCGTCGTTGGCCGACGCGATGAGGGCGGCAGCCAGCATCCGCCGCTCGGTCACCCGCTGGCCGGCGCGGAGCCCCAGCGTGTAGCCCGGCGCGCCGGTCATCGCGTGCGTCACGCCGAACGGCGCGTCGAGCGTTCCGCCGGCGGCGACGAGCGCCGTCATCATCTTGGTCAGGCTCGCGATCGGAAGGCGGCGGTGGGCGGACTTCTGCCACAGCACCCGGCCGGTCATGCGGTCGACGACGATGGCGGCGGTCGCATGCACGTTCCTGGGATGCCCCGCAGGAGCTCCCGGAACGAGCTCGACGGCCGAGGCGCTCCCCGGGCCTCCGCCGGCCGGCGCCGTGAGCCCCGGCGCGTCGATCGCCCCCGCCGCGCGATCCGTGAGCGGCCACAGCCGGTGGACGACGAAGACCGCCGTGGCGAGGAGCGCCGATGCGACGACCACCGCGATCACCGGCAGCGGGCGCACGGGCGGGAGCCGCCGCGGCCGCCGGCGGCGGCCGTGCGATTGCATCGCATAGAGGGTCGGACGTCTCTGCCTCGGCACCTGGACATAGAATTGCACCATGGCCGATCACCCGCTGCGAGGTCTGCCGTCGGTCGACGCCCTCCTGGGGGACGAGCGCGGCGCCGCGCTCGCCGACCGACACGGCCGCCCCGCGACGGTGGAGGCGATCCGGGCGGCGCTGGCCGGCGCCCGCCGCCGCGGCGTTGCGGACAGCTCCGCGGAGCTCCTCTCCGAGGCGGCCCGCCTGCTCGGGCGGCCGCCGAGCCTGCGGCCGGTGCTGAACGCGACCGGCGTCATCGTGCACACGAACCTCGGCCGGGCGCCGCTGCCGGCGGTCGCGCTCGAGCGCGCCGCCGCCGTCGCGGCCGGCTACTCGAACCTCGAGTACGACCTCGACGCGGGCGCCCGCGGATCGCGCCACACGCATCTCGGCGGCATCCTCTCCGAGCTGACGGGCGCCGAGGACGGCATGGCGGTGAACAACAACGCCGCCGCCGTCATGCTCGCGCTGGCGGCGCTGGCCGGCGGCCGGGAGGTGCCGATCAGCCGCGGCGAGCTGATCGAGGTGGGCGACGGCTTCCGCATCCCGGACGTGCTGTCGCAGTCGGGAGCCAGGCTCGTGGAGGTCGGCTCGACCAACCGCACGCGGATCGGCGACTACGCCGCCGCGATCGGGCCGGAGACGGGCGCCGTGCTGCGCGTGCACCAGTCCAACTTCCGGATGGTCGGGTTCACGGAGTCGCCGTCGCTGCGCGAGCTGTGCGCCCTCGCCGCCGAGCACGGCGTGCCCGTGATCGACGACCTCGGGTCGGGACAGCTGATCGACCTGCCCGACCTGGCCGACGAGCCCACCGCCCGCTCGAGCATCGAGGCCGGCGCGGCGGTCGTCTGCTTCTCCGGCGACAAGCTGCTCGGCGGCCCGCAGGCCGGCGTGATCGCAGGCACCGCCGAGGCGATCGCCCGCATCCGCCGCCATCCGCTGGCGCGGGCCGTGCGGATCGACAAGCTGTCGCTCGCCGCCCTCGAGGCGACGCTCGAGCTCTACCGCGACCCGGCCCGGGCGCTGCATGAGGTGCCGGTGCTGCGCGCGGTGGCGGAACCGGCGGCGGCCGTCCGCGGGCGGGCCGCGCGGCTGGCGGCGCGGCTCGGCGGCACGGTCGTCGAGACGAGAGCCAGGGTCGGCGGGGGCGCCGTCCCGCTGCTCGAGCTCGAGAGCTTCGCCTGCGCCCTCGACGGCGGCGACGAGCTGGCCGCGGCGCTTCGGGCTGCCGATCCGCCCGTCGTGGCCCGCGTCCAGGAGGGGCGCGTCCTGCTCGATTGCCGGACGCTCACGGACGAGGAGTGCCAGCGGATCAGCCTCTGACCCTCGGCACCGCCGGCCACATCGACCACGGCAAGACCGCCCTCGTCGCGGCGCTCACGGGCGTCGACACCGACCGGCTGCCCCAGGAGAAGGCGCGCGGGATCTCCATCGAGCTCGGCTACGCGCCACTCGAGCTGCCGTCCGGACGCCACTTGTCGGTCGTCGACGTCCCCGGTCACGAGCGCTTCATCAGGGCGATGGTCGCCGGCGCGACCGGAATCGACCTGTTCCTGCTCGTCGTCGCCGCCGACGACGGCGTCATGCCGCAGACACGTGAGCATGCGGCGATCGTCCGGCTCCTGGGGATCCCCGCGGGGGTCGTCGCGCTCACCAAGCGCGATCTGGTCGACGACGAGGGCGCCGAGATGGCTCGCCTCGACATCGCCGAGCTGCTCGACGCCGGGCCGTATGCCGGCTCCGAGGTCGTCGAGGTGTCGGCGCGAACCGGCCTCGGCCTGGACGAGCTGCGCTCGGCGCTCGACCGGGCCGCCGGATCGGCCACCAGCCGGCCGGCGGACGGCCCGGTGCGGCTGCCGGTCGACCGGTCGTTCTCGCTGCGCGGCATCGGCACGGTCGTGACCGGCACGCTGTGGTCGGGCAGCGTCGCCCCAGGGGACCGGCTCGCGATCCAGCCGGGCGGCCGCGAGGCGCGTGTGCGAAGCGTCCAGGTGCACGACCGGCCGGCCGAGAGCGCCGCGGCGGGCCAGCGGGTCGCGCTGGCGCTGGTCGGGGTCGAGCGCACCCAGGTGCGGCGGGGCCACGTCGTCGCCTCGCCGGGTGCCTTCCCGGAGTCCTTCCGGCTCGACTGCGAGCTGCACGTCCTCGGCTCCGCTCCCCGCGCCCTGCGAAACGGCGAGCCGGTGATGGTGCATCACGGCACCGCCGAGATCCCGGCGCGGATCGCGATCCCGGGCGGCGGCGAGCTCGCGCCCGGCGAGTCGGGCCGTGTACAGCTGCGCCTCCGCTCCCGGGCGGTCGCCGCCGCCGGCGACCACGCCGTCGTGCGGCTGACGGGCCCGGCCGTCACGGTCGCCGGGGGGACGGTCTGCGACCCGAGCCCGCCGCGGGTGCGCCGGGCCGCCCCGGAGCCGGCCTCCGTGCCCGAGCCGGCGCCCACCGCCGAGCCCGTCCCCGAAGCTGAGGCGGAGGCGCTCCACGCCCGGCTCGCCGAGACGCCGCTGACTCCGCCGGCGATCGGCCCGGCCGACGAGCGGGCGCTCGCGCACCTGGTCGCGACCGGACGCGCAGCTCGGGCCGGCCGCGACCTCGCGTTCACGACAGAGGCGGTCGCCGCGGCCCAGGCGGCGGTCGTCGACCTGGCGGGCGCGGGCGGGAGCGTCACGCTGGCCCAGCTTCGCGACCGCCTGGGGATCTCGCGCAAGTTCGCCCAGGCGCTCCTGGAGACGCTGGACGCCCGCGGGCTCACCCGCCGGATCGGAGACGAGCGCGTCCTGCGCCGCCGCGCCCGCGAATGACGGGTCGGCCTGAACCATTGGTACCTGGTACCGCTGTTTCAGGCGTATGCTCCAGGTGTCGCCGCGCAGAAAGGACCCGGGCACATGGCAATCGCCTCCTCATCCGATCTCGCCGCCATCGAGTCGATCCTCGGTGACGACGCCGAGTCGCTGCTCTCTCACGAGAGCACGAGCATCCCCGCCGAACGGCTGCACCTCCCAGGGCCGGACTTCGTCGACCGCGTGGTCGCCGCGAGCGACCGGCCGACGCCCGTCCTGCGCTCGCTGCAGACGCTCTTCGACAACGGGCGGCTGGCGGGCACCGGCTACCTCTCGATCCTGCCGGTCGACCAGGGCATCGAGCACTCCGCCGGCGCGTCGTTTGCGAAGAACCCCGACTACTTCGACCCCGCACGTATCGTGCAGCTCGCCATCGAGGGCGGCTGCAACGCGGTCGCGACGACGCTCGGCGCCCTCGGTGCGACGGCCCGCAGGTACGCCCACCGGATCCCGTTCCTGCTCAAGCTGAACCACAACGAGTTCCTGTCGTTCCCGAACGCGTACGACCAGATCATGTTCGCATCGGTGAAGCAGGCTCGCGAACAGGGCTGCGTGGCCGTCGGCGCCACGATCTATTTCGGCTCGCCGGAGTCCAGGCGCCAGATCCAGGAGGTCACGACCGCCTTCCAGGCCGCGCACGAGCTGGGCATGGCGACGGTGCTCTGGTGCTACCTGCGCAACTCCGCCTTCAACACGACCTCGAACGGGAGCGGCCACGACTACCACGTCGCCGCCGACCTGACCGGCCAGGCCAACCACCTCGGCGTCACCATCGAGGCCGACATCATCAAGCAGAAGGCCCCCGAGACCGCCGCGCCCGGCTTCCTCGACCTCAAGTTCGGAAAGACGGACAAGCGCGTCTACTCCGAGCTCATGACCGACCACCCGATCGACATGACCCGCTACCAGGTGGCGAACTGCTACATGGGCCGGGCGGGCCTCATCAACTCGGGCGGAGCGTCGGGCGAGAGCGACATGCACGACGCGGTCTTCACCGCCGTCGTCAACAAGCGCGCGGGCGGGATGGGGATGATCAGCGGCCGCAAGGCGTTCCAACGGCCGATGGACGAGGGAATCGCGCTCCTGAACGCGATCCAGGACGTCTACCTCTGCGAGGACGTCACGATCGCCTGACCGATCGTGACCGGCGCCCGGCCGCGGCGCTACCGTCCGAGACATGATCGGCGCGCTTCAGAACTCGGTCCCGCTCAGCGGGAACTGGCGCACGGCCGCGCTCATCGTCGGCTCGTTCGTGCTCGCCTGGGTGCTCGCGAAGGCCTCCGGGCGCGTCGCCGAGATCGTCACCCGCTGGTGGGAGCGGCGCCAGGGCGCGTCCGGCCCGTCGCCCGACGACACCGCCGCGCTGCGCGGCCTGAAGCGGCGCGACACGGCCGTCTCGCTCATCCGCACGACGGTTCGCTACGTGGCCTTCGGGCTGGCGCTGGCCTTCTCGTTCCTCCAGATCTCCGGCTTCTCGCGCGTCACCGCGCTCGCCGGCGCCTCGCTGCTCGTCGTCCTCATCGGGTTCGCCGGCCAGCGCTTCCTGACCGACATCATCGCCGGGCTCCTGATGTTCTTCGAGGGCTGGTTCTCGGTGGGCGACACCATCACGGTGGAGCCGTGGTCGCTCTCGGGCGTGGTCGAGGAGATGTCGCTGCGCTCGACGACGCTCCGGGCGGTGACCGGCGAGATGATCCGTGTGAACAACTCGGCGATCTACGCCGCGCGCGTGCTGCCGAGGGGCGTCCGCGAGGTCGAGATCGAGATGATGGCGACTGACGCCGACGACTGCCGCCGGGTGGTCGAGGAGGTCGCCCGGATCGTCCCGGCCGGCCCCACCCGGTTCGTGCGCCGGCCCGAGGTGATCGAGGTCGAGCAGCTGGACGACGAGCTCGTGCGCGTGCTCGTCCACGCGAGCGTTGCTCACGGGCGCGAATGGCTGGTCGAGGGCTTCCTGCCCGACCTCCTGAAGGAGCGCGCGGCCGAAGGCCTGATCGCGCACGGCCCCATCGTGATGTTCGTCGACGAGCGGGCCACGCGCCGGTTCGCGCGGTCGCTTCCCGGCTCGCGCGGGCGCCGCCCGCGCGCCGGCGCGCACCCGAAGTAGCACCGTGGACGGGCTCCGCCCGGCCGGCGCCGGCCGCTCGTTCGCCGGCATTCCCGCCACGATCATGCGGCTCCTCACGGGCACGGCCGGGGGCGGCCTGGACCCGGAGGTGCTCGGCGGCCTCGACCGGCGCTGGCCGCGCGTCGTCCTCGTGATCGTGGACGGCTTCGGCTGGTCGGCCGCCGAACGCCACGCCGACCATGCGTTCCTGCGCCGGGTCGCCGCCGAAGGCGTCGTGGCACAGCTCACGTCCCAGTTCCCGTCGACGACCGCGGCCCACATGACCACGCTCCACACCGGCGTCCCGGTCGGCGCGAGCGGCATCTACGAGTGGTTCCAGTTCGAGCCGGCCCTCGACCGCCTCATAGCGCCGCTCCTGTTCTCCTACGCCGGCGACGACCAGCGCGAGACGCTC
>DATAEI010000004.1:0-17764 GCA_036258075.1 Gaiellales bacterium | reverse complement strand
ACCAGCCTGCCGGCAGGTTGGGCTGGTGGCCCGAGAGGCCGAAGGCGTACCACCCGAACGGCCCGCCCGGGTCGCCGGTGGCGATCGGGTCGGTGACGCTGAAGCGGCCGACCGGCGTGGGGGAGCCCGCTGCACCGATCGCCGCGACGAACGAGCGCAGCATCGCGTCCCCGCGCATGAGGTCGACCCGGCGCCGGGAGAGATCCGCCCGGACCCAGATCCGGCTTGTGAGGGTGCGGTGGCCGCGGAGCGAGACCCAGCCCGTGCGCCCGTTGGGCCGCCACGGCAGGATGACCCGCCCCCAGCGGCCGTCGGGCGAGGTCTGGACGGCCCAGAGCCAGGTGGCGGTCCCGAGCGACGTGCGGCCGGGGAGGGTGCCCGCGATGCGCCCGTTCGGTCGCGTCCGGATGACCGCGCCGGTGGACGCGTCGACCAGCGTGAAGCGGTGGTGCGGCTTGGCGTGGGCGCGGGCCGCGGGTGCGTGCGGGCGCGCCTGCGGGCGCGCGGACGGGCCGGCATGCGCGATCCCCACCCCGACGGGATACGCGGCTGCCGCGTACGGCATTGCCGCCATGGCAAACACGGCAGCCAGCAGAGGAAGTGCCCGACCCATTGCGTCCTAGCAAATCGGCACCTGCATAGACCTTCTTTAGCAAATAGATCCGCGTCAAGACCGGGCGCCCTCCGGCCGATACACCGGGTGAAACCCCCGAGCTGGAGCACACTCATGGGCAGGCATCGGACATTGGGAGGGCTGGCGATGATCGCGACGGCGGTCGCCGTTCCCATGCTGGTCTTCCTTCGCACGCGGCCTCGCGACTACCGGCAGACGCGCGAGTTCAAGAAGCTCGTCGGCGACTACCTCGTCTAGGGACTCGACCGCAGCTACCGCACGTCGGGTGCGACGGATCCCCTAACCGGGTGATGTCAGGCTCTCCGCGAGTCGTCATCATCCCCGCCATGTCGAGCTTCGCCTCCGCCAGAGCGGCGGGCCGGATCGAGGGGCTCGAGGCACTCCTCTCGCGGCTTCGCCGGTGCGCATCGCCGGCCCAGGCCGAGAACCTCGTGGCGTACGCGATCCCGGAGCTGGTCGACGCCATCTGGGCCACGCTCTACCTGTCCGACGACGGGCGCCCGCCGATCGTCTACGGGGACGATGCCTGGCAGCATCTGGCCGATGCCGCGATCGCCCGGCGCATGCCGTGTGCAACCCGCCGCGACGGCGTGGTCACGACCGCGATCCCGATCTTCGCCGACATGGGCGTCGCCGGGGTCCTGGTGATGGCAAGCGCAGGCGAGCTCTCCGAGCACGACCAGCGAACGCTCAGGCTGTTCGCCGGGAGGGCCGGCCGGGCGGTCAGGCGGCCGGGACTGCCGGTCTCGGCCTGACGGGCCGAAGCCACAGGATCTGCTCGAAGTACTCGCCGGCGCGGCGGCCGGTGCGCCGGTTCACGTGCCGGGTGTCGCGGCGCGCGATCTCATAGCCCGCGCGCCGGGCGATGTCGTCATAGAGCGCGCGGCGGTCGTTCACGACGATCGCGGCGGTGGCGTCGCGGCTCAGCCGGGGGCGTGCGCGGGCCAGCGCCTCGGCGATGCCCTCGCAGTAGCCGGCGATCGCCCTGCGCGCCGTCCCGGCGGCCGCCGCTCCCAGCTCGAGCTCGCGCCGGTCGGCGAGCGACAGGAGCTCGTAGGCGTAGCGGTGCTGCTCGTGGTAGTCGATGAGGCCGGGGTACGGGGGAGAGGTGACGATCCCGTCGATCCCCCCGGGCAGGTCGGCAGACCGCGCGTCGGCGTGCTCGACGGCCACCGAGGCGCCGGTGCGGACGGCGTCGAACTCCGCCAGGCGCTGCAGCGTGTCCGCGGCGTAGCGGCGCAGGAAGTGGTCGGCCCGCTCCACCGGCCGGCAGGTGCGGCGGTGCTTGTGGCACGCGTACGGCCCGTGCACCGGCGCCCGCGGCATGTCGAGGTCATGGTGGGCGGCCAGCCGGGCCGACCGTGCGGCCCGCGAGGCGACGACCATGAGCGTCTCGGGCTCGGCCGATCCCGGGATCGCGGTGCAGAACCCGGCCAGGTCGCGGAGGGCCCGCGGCGCATACCAGCGCGCGAGCCACTCGGAGGCGGGCGGATCGGCCGGCGGCGCCGCGAGCGCCCGGTCGAGGTCGCGCCGGAGCGCCGCCAGGTCGTGGGCGCCGACCTTGACCCGCATGAGGAGGCAGTTGAAGGCGGACACGTCGGCCCCGATCGCGTCGATCCCGAGCGCGTTGGCCTCGACGAGCGTCGTGCCCGAGCCGGCGAACGGGTCGTAGACGAGCGCCCCGGCCGCGAGGCTGCGGCGAAGGAGCGTCTCGGCGAGCTGCGGCACGAACTTGCCCAGGTAGGGATGCAGGCGATGGACGTGCTTCGTGCGCTCGCGCTGGGGCAGGTCGCGCTCCGACCAGGAGAGCTCGTGGTCGATCTCGGCGTAGAGCGCCGCCTGTGTGCGGCCGGACACGGCCGCTCAGGCTATCCGGGCGGGCGGACGGCGCCCTCACGCAACAACGGGGTCAGACCCCCTTGTTGCGGCTACGCTCCTGCCCATGAGCTCCGCCCTCGTCGCACTGATCCTGATCGTGCTCCTCCTGGCGTTCGGGATCGGGCTGCTCGGGTTCGCGCTCGCCGTCCTCTGGTCGCTCATCTGGTACGGGATCGTCGGGCTCGTCATCGGCGGGCTGGGCCGGCTCGTCGTGTCCGGCCGCCAGGACATCGGCCTTCTGGAGACCGCGCTCTTCGGCATCGCCGGATCGCTGCTCGGCGGGATCATCGCCAACGACGTCCTCGACGTCGGCTGGCTCGGGCAGTTCCTGACCGCCGTGATCGTGGCCGCCGTGCTCGTCCTGCTCTTCGAGGCGGGCTCGGGCCGTTCACGGCCGCACGCGTCGCGGTAGCGCGCGACCACGGGAGACGGGGGCGGCAGGATTCGAACCTGCGACCTCGAGCTTAGAAGGCTCTCGCTCTGTCCCCTGAGCTACGCCCCCCGGGGTGCCGGCCTCGACCCCGCCGGCGGGGTCAGCGTCTCGCGCGCGTGCTCGTGACCTCGTCGCCGCGCGCGAGCACGAACGCGATCAGCACCGAGATCGCGACGATCGCGATCACCGGGGCCAGCGAGAGGATTGTCGAAAGGTCGATGCTCACGATGCCTCGACCCCATCGTACCGGCCGTCGAGGAGGGCGGCCAGTGCCGACCCGAACCTGTCGCGCAGGCCGGTGACCCCGGCGGCGCTCGCCTCGGCGAACCGCACCGACATCTCGAGCAGCTCCAGCATCACCACGAGGCGAGCGTCCTCGGCGGGCACGTCGAGACCGGCGAGCACGCGCGGCAGGCGACCGAGCACGTCGGGGACGGCCCTGTCGGGTGGGAGGCCGCGCGCGTTCAGGGCGACCAGCAGGCAGTAGTGGGCGGCGTCGACGCCGACGGGCACGCCGGCGGCGGCCCGCTCCCAGTCCCAGACCACCAGCCTCCCGCGAACCTCGGCCATGTTCCAGGGAGTCCAGTCGCCATGGCCGCGCCCGAAGGCCAGCCCCCGCCCGCCCGCCCGCCCGCCGACCCGGTCCGCAGCGTCGCGTTGCTCGGCCCCGTTCGAGGCGTCGATCCGGGCGAGCACCCGCGCCCACCAGCCCGACGCTGCCAGCGGCTCGCGCTCGACGGCCGCGCCGAGGGCCAGCTCCCGCGTGGCGGCGGGCGGCGGATCGGGAGAGACGTGCGGCCGCCCGCCCATCGCCGGGACGACCGCCGTCACCGTCGACCCGGCCCAGTCTCCGGAATGGAGGAGCTCCGGCACCGCGAACGCGGCCGGCGGCGCGGCCTCGAGCTCGCGCAGGGCGCCGGCCTCGGCTGCGACGAGCGAGCGGGTGAGGTCGTTCCAGCCGACCTTCGCGAAGGCGACGACGCGGCCGTCGGGGGCTGACACCTGGACGACGGGCTTCCCGTTCGGACGGGCCGCGCCGACCCGCACGGCGAGGTCGGCACGGGCGAGGCCGAGCGCCCGCGCGAGGTGGTGGGAGAGCACGAGGCCGGGCAGGTCGGCGTCCCCGACTCCCGGTGCGACCGCGATCGACGCCCGCCCGCGCATGAGCCGCTGGGCGAGGCCCGCGCGGAGCGCTGCGGCGGCCGCAGCGGCCGCGAGCCGCTCACGGGCCGGTGCTCCGTTGGAGAACTGTGTGACGGCGGCGGCCGCGGGCCCGGGCGCGGATGCCGGCGCCAGGATCTGCGGACGGCGGGTGCTCGGGAGGATCACGTAGCGCTCAATCGGCCTCCAGCCCGGCGCAACCGGGCCAATTCCAGCCCAAACGCGCTCGTCGTCGGCGGTCAGGCCGCGGGTGCAGGCGTTCGCCGCTCTCACGGCGTAAACCGTATCGGTCGGGCGCGGAGGGCGTCCCTACCAGGGTTGACGCTCAAACCCAGGGGGGTACCATTGGCTTGGGAGGCCAAAGGTTGGACGGCGAGGCAAATTCTCCCACGACCGGCGTCAGAGCACGCGTCGCGTTCGTAAGGTTACCGAGCTTTTCCGACCGGGCCGCGCGGCTCGATCGCAGACGACCCGAGAGGATTCCACGGTGGAAACAGGATGGTATGAGTCTGTCTCGCTGAGCGATTACTTCGGCGTGATCGCTCGCCGGAAGTGGATCGTGCTTCTTGTCACGGTCCTGATGACGGTGAGCGCGGTGGCGTACTCGAAGAACCAGACGCCGAAGTACCAGGCGACCGCCGAGCTCCTGTCGCCGATCCCGGTCGCCAGCGCGTCCAAGTCGGGGGTCAGCTGGTCGGTGCAGAACGCGCCCCTCGCGAAGACTCTCGGGATAGCAAACCTGGTTCTCACCGGCAAGGAGCGCGAGCTTCCGACGCTGCCGAAGGATGTCATCGTGAACACGCCGCCGTTCGTGGCGCACCCGGCCGGCGGCCTCACGGCGCAGCAGCTCTACGACGCGACCGCGGTCGCCCCGAACGCGACGAGCGACGGCATCGACTTCACCGTGACGGCCTCGGATCCGGTGCTGGCCGAGCGGCTCGCGACGGCGTGGGCGGTGACGTATGGAAACCACGTCTCGTACCAGAACATCGAGCAGACGGTGAACAACTTCATCACGACCGACCAGCAGCTGCATCCGAGCTTCTACGCGTCGGGCGCGAAGGATCCGGTCCCCTGCACGGGCGGCGCCACCACCGGATGTCTGACGCAAGCGCAGATCGACGCGATCACAGCCGCGGAGCTTCCGATCAAGAACAAGCTGCTGACCGCTCCACCGCCGCCCGACGTCCAGACCGCATCCAACGCCAACCAGACCCAGCCGCAGACGACGCGCAACACGATCCTCGGCCTGGTGCTGGGCCTCGTGCTCGGCGTGATCCTGGCCTTTCTCCAGGATCTGCTCGACAAGCGCATCCGTACCGCCGACGAGGTCGGGCGGCGCCTGCGCGTGCCGCTCCTGGCGTCCATCCCGGCTCCGCCGCGGTCGCTGCGCGAGCACCCGCTCGTGCTGCTCGCGCCCCGCGGAGGCGCGCAGGGACCGTCGGCCGAGGCCTACCGGATCGCCAAGCTGAACCTCGGCACGGTGATGCGCGCCAACCGCGCCAAGGCCGTGATGTTCGTCGCGGCGGCCGACTCCGAGGGCACCTCGCGCACGGTCGCCAACATGGCCGTCGCACTGGCCCGCTCGGGCTCGCACGTCGTCCTGGTCGACGCCAACATGCGCCGGCCGTCCATCGACCGGTTCTTCGGCCTCGACGACCGCACCGGCCTGTCCGACATCCTGAGCGGCCACGGCGATCTCGCCGATGCGCTCACGATCGTCGACGTGGGCGGCCCGGCCCCCGACGACGCCGGCACGAACGGCCGCGCCGCCACCGGCGGCCTGCTCGAGGTGCTGCCCGCCGGGCCGCCGCCCGCAGACGCGGCGGACCTGCTCGAGTCGCGCGCCATGTCGGAGCTCCTGGGCGAGCTGCGCGGCCGCGCTGACATCGTCCTCATCGACGCCCCGCCGATGCTGCCCGTGACCGACGCGATGATGCTCGGCTCGAAGGTGGACGGCGTGATCGTCGTCGCCCGCGCCCGGCTTGCCAGCCGGCCGCACATGGTGGCGCTGGCGCGAGCGCTCGACGCCTGCGCGGCGCCCACCCTCGGCTTCCTCTTCACCGGTGTCTCGGTGTCGGAGGAGAACGAGTACGGCGGCTACGTCGGCGGCATCGGTGCGGGCATGTCGCAGGCCCGGACGCCGAGCCGGGAGCGCGAACTGCTGTGAGAGTCGTGCTCGTCTGCTCGTCGGGCGGCCATCTCATCCAGCTTCATCAGCTGAAGCCGTGGTGGGAGAAGCACGAGCGCACCTGGGTGACGTTCGACCTGCCCGACGGCCGCTCGCTGCTCGAGGGTGAGGACGTCGTCTGGGCCTACCACCCTACGACCCGGAACGTCCGAAACGCGTTCAAGAACCTCATGCTGGCCGTGCGGTTCCTGCCGCGCTACCGGCCCGACATCGTCGTCTCAGACGGCGCCGGCGTGGCGTTCCCGTTCTTCCTCGTCGCGCGCATGCTCAGGATCAAGACCGTCTACCTCGAGGTCTACGACCGCATCGACTCGGCGACGCTCACGGGCCGCCTGTGCCGTCCGCTCTCGAGCCTCTTCCTCGTCCAGTGGGAGGAGCAGCAGCGCCAGTATCCCGGCGCCAAGGTCATCGGAGGGCTGTTCTGACCGCCGAGCTCCCCCTGGTCTTCGTGTCCGTGGGGACCGACTACCACCCGTTCGACCGGCTGTGCCGCTGGATCGACACGTGGCTGGCCGACGGCGGCGACGAGCATGCGCGCTGCTTCGTCCAGACCGGCACGTCGACGCCGCCGGCGCACGCCGAGCACGGCCAGTATCTGGGCCAGGAGCAGATGGAGGCGATGATGCGCGAGGCCGCCGTCGTCGTCTGCCACGGCGGCCCGGGCACGATCATGCTGGCGGCCACGATGGGCAAGCGGCCGATCGTCGTGCCGCGGCGCAAGGCGGCCGGCGAGCACGTCGACGACCACCAACATGCCTTCACCCGCCGCATCGCCGCCGACGGCGCGATCGTCCTGGCGGAGTCCGAGGCGGACTTCCGGGGATTCCTGAGCGGCATGCTCCACGCCAACGGCGGCGAGCCGCTGCCGCCCCGGCGCACGAGCCCCGCGGACGCCGTCCGCCGCTTCGAGGAGCTCGTCGACGGGCTCTTCGAGTCGAAGGCGACGGCCGGCCCACCGCCCACCAACCCGGCGCCCCGGCCGTCCCGCACGAAGGTATGACGCCGGCACCGGTCCTCTACATCGGCGGCTGGGGCCGGAGCGGCTCCACCCTCCTCTCCCACCTGCTGGGCGAGCTCGACGGCATGGTGTCGGTCGGCGAGCTGCGCTACGTGTGGCAGGCCGGCCCGGCGGCCAACGAGCTCTGCGGCTGCGGGCGGCAGTTCGCCGACTGCGAGTTCTGGCAGGCGGTCGGCCGCGAGGCGTTCGGCGGCTGGGAGCACGTCGACGTCGACGAGGTGCTCGAGCTGGAGGCCGACGTTCTGCGCCACCGCAACATCCCGCTCCTCGCCCTGCCACGGCTCTTCCCGGCGCACGCCGCCAAGGTCGGCCGCTACGCCGAGCTGACCGGCCGCCTGTACGAGGCGATCCTCACGGTGTCCGGCGCCCACACCGTGGTCGACTCGACGAAGAACCCGCCCTATGCCTACTTCCTGCGCCGCGCCCCCGGCGTGCGCCTGCGGGTGCTGCACCTCGTGCGCGACAGCCGCGGTGTGGTCCACTCATGGATGAAGAAGGTGGAGCGGCCCGAGATCACCGGCGACGCGGCCTACTTCGAGGAGTTCAGCCCGTGGAAGGCCGGCATCCGCTGGATGGAGTGCAATCTGGCGTTCGACGTCCTGCGCCTGCGCACGCCGACCGTCCGCATGCGCTACGAGGCGCTCGCCGCCGAGCCGGCCGCCGAGGTCGCGAGGGCGATGCGGAAGCTGGGCGAGAACGTCGACGTCTCGTCGCTCACGGGCGGCTCCGTCGAGGTCTCCGGCCAGCACAGCGTCCGCGGGAACCCGATGCGGTTCGCCCACGGCCGCCAGCGCGTGAAGTCCGACGAGGCCTGGCGGCGCGAGATGGCCCGGCCGGTGCGGCGCGCCGTGCTCGCGCTCACGTGGCCGCTGCTCTGGCGCTACGGCTACCTGCGGGGCCGGCATGTTTAGGGTCCCGGCGGACGCCGTCGACATGCGCGTCCCGCGGGAGTACGTGCTCCCGCGCGGATGGCAGGCCTTTGCGATCGTGACGCTCCTGCCGGTGTGGTGGCTGATCGGGGCGTCGTTCTTCATGTGGCCGCTGATCGCGTTCCCGCTGATCGCGGCCATGGTGGTGCGCGGCCGGATCCTGGCCCCGCGCCGGTTCGGGATCTGGCTCCTCTTCATCGTGTGGGTGATCGCGTCGGGCGTCGAGCTGAGCGACCCCAGCCGCGCGCTCGCGTGGGGGTGGCGGCTCTCGTTCTACGTCGCCGGCGCCGCGATCTTCCTCTACTTCGTGAACGTGCCCGAGCGCCGGATCTCGACGAGGGCGATCATGAATTCCATGGCGGCCCTGTGGGTGATGGTCGTCGTGGGCGGATGGCTCGGCGTGGCCTTCCCCGGGATGAACTTCGCGAGCCCGATGGAGAAGCTCCTCCCGCACGGGCTCACCCAGAACCAGTACGTGTATGCGCACGTGCATCTGGAGTTCGCCCAGATCCAGCACTTCCTCGGCTTCCCGATCGGCCGGCCGGAGACGTTCTTCGCCTACACGAACGCGTGGGGCTCGGCGTTCGCGATGCTGGCGCCGTGCGCGATCTGCGCGTTGCTCACGACCACCTCTCCGGGGTGGAAGCTCGTGCTGCGCGCCGCGATGGTGGCGTCGATCGTGCCGGTGGTGTTCTCGCTCAACCGCGGCCTATGGCTGAGCCTGGGGCTGGCGCTCATGTACGCCATGTTCCGGTTCTGGCTGCGCGGCGACTTCCGCCAGGCGATCAAGGTGATCGTGGCGTTCGCGGTGGTCGGGATCGTCCTCGTGGCGAGCCCGCTCGGCAGTCTCGCGACCAGCCGGTTCTCCCACAAGACCGGCGACACCGGCCGCCTTCAGCGCGATGTGGGCGCGCAGGAGAAGATCGGCCAGTCGCCGATCCTCGGATTCGGGGCGCCGCTCGGCGCGGTGCAGACGCCGACCCATAAGCAGTCGAACCTCGGCACCGAGAGCGAGATCTTCCTGCTCGTCTTCTCGCACGGCGTTCCGGGGCTCGCGCTCTTCCTGATCTGGATGTTCTACACGCTCTTCCGCTCCGGGCGATGGAGAACGGCATATGGGTTCTGGGCGCACATCTCGCTGCTCGTGGCGTGCATCCAGCTCCCCTACTACGACATCACCGAGCGCATCCCGCTCGTCATGGTCGCGGCCGCCATCGCCTACCGCGAGATCGCCCGCCACCCCGAGCCGGAGCCGTCGACGCGCGAGCTGCGCCGGGCGCGCCGCCAGGCGCTGGTGCCGACGTGACGAGCCCGTTCGAGGGCAAGACGCTGGTGTTCGTCGGGGGGCTCCACCGCAGTGGGACGTCGCTCCTTCACCGCTGCCTGGCCGAGCATCCCGATGCGACCGGGTTCCGCGACACCGGGGTGCCCGAGGACGAGGGTCAGCACCTGCAGTCGGTCTACCGGCCGGCACGGGCGCACGGCGGCCCCGGCCGGTTCGGCTTCGATCCCGGAGCGCACCTGACCGAGGACTCGCCGCTCGTCACCGACGAGAACCGCGAGCGGCTCGCCGCCGACTGGCGCCCCCACTGGGACATGAGCCGGCGCGTCCTCATCGAGAAGTCGCCGCCGAACCTGATCCGCGGCCGCTTCCTCCAGGCCATGTTCCCGGGCTCGCGGCTCGTCATGATGATGCGCCATCCGATCGCCGTGGCGTGCGCGACGCGCAAATGGTCGTGGAGCTCCTACACCGAGCTCATCGAGCATTGGCTGGTCTGCCACGAGACGCTGATGGCCGACGCGCCCCACCTGCGCGATCCGGTGATCCTGCGCTACGAGGATCTGGTCGCCGATCCCGACCGCGTGCTGGGCGCCGCCTACCGCGCCTCCGGGCTCGACCCGCATCCGAGCGGCATCACCGTGCGCACCGGCATCAACGACGCCTACTTCGGGCGCTGGTCGGCGCGGCGCTGGAACCCGCGCAAGCGGATGGACACCGACCGGGCGGTGAGCCGGTTCGAGGAGCGGGTGCGCCGGTTCGGCTACAGCCTGCGCGAGCCCGGCCGGCTTTCGGCTCCCACGGAGCCGGCCATGGCGCGGTCGCTCGTGGCCACGGAGGCCTGATGCGGCGCGAGCGCGGGGCCCGGAACGACAACTACTCGCGCGTGCCCGAGCCCGTGGCCGACGCGGTGAAGGCGGCCTACGTCGGCACGCGGATGGTGAACGCCGGCTCGCGCCCGCTCCCCGACTTCCTCATCATCGGCGCCCAGCGCTGCGGCACCACGTCGCTCTACCGCTACCTGGCCCAGCACCCGCAGGTGATCGGCGCGGCGCCGTCGAAGGGCGTCCACTACTTCGATGTCAACCACGAGCGGAGCCTGCGCTGGTACCGCGCCCACTTCCCGACGCGGCGCCGGCGGGCCCGTGCGGGCGGCGCCGCGGTCACCGGCGAGGCCAGCCCGTACTACGTCTTTCACCCCCACGGCCCGGACCGGGTGCACGCCGCCGTGCCGGACGCCCGCCTCATCGTGATGCTGCGCGACCCCGTCATCCGCGCCTTCTCGCAGTACCAGCAGGAGTACGCGCGCGGGTTCGAGGACGCCGAGAGCTTCGAGGAGGCGCTCGAGCTCGAGCCCGGCCGGCTCCAGGGCGAGCGGGAGCGGATGCTGGCCGACCCCGGGTATGACAGCCAGGCGATGCAGCACCACGCCTACGTCGCCCGCGGTGAGTACGCGCCCCAGCTCGAGGCGTGGCGGGAGCGGTTCGACCCGGCCCAGATCCACGTCATCGTGGCGGAGGAGTTCTTCGCCGACCCGGCTGTGGCCTACCGCGGTGTGCTCGACTTCCTCGGCCTGCCGATGCCGGCGCAGCCGCCGCAGTTCAAGGCCTTCAACGCCCGCCCGGCGGGAGGGATGCGGGCCGAGACACGCGAGCGGCTGGCCGCCCGGTTCGCCGAGCCAAACGCGCGGCTTGCCGAGCTGCTCGGCAGGCGCCTTGACTGGACGAGCCCCTCCCGGGCCACGCATGGCTGACGACGGCGTCCGAGCGGAGCGGGAGTCCGACCTGAAGAGCGTCGCGCGCGGCGGCACGCTCAACTTCATCGGGTCGGTCGTGAACGGCCTGCTCCAGTTCGTACTGGTGGTCGTCGTGACGCAGGCGCTCACGAAGCGCGAGGCGGGCGCGTTCTTCGAGGCGGTCGCGCTCTTCATCATCCTCTCGAACACCTGCGAGCTCGGCGCCGATACGGGCCTCACGCGGATGATCCCGCGTCTGCGCGTGCTCGGCCGCATCGCCGACATCCGCCGCAGCATGGCCGTCGGCATCCTGCCCGGGTTCGTGGCCGGAATCGTGCTGGCCGAGATCACGTTCTTCCTCGCCGATCCACTGGCGGCGATCTTCACCAACCACCAGCACACCGACGCCGAGCGCGTGGCGACCTACATCCGCGTGCTGGCGGCGTTCCTGCCCGTGTCGGCGGCGTACACGGTCTCGGTCGCCGCGACGCGCGGGTTCGGGACGATGCTCCCGAACGCGCTCGTCGACCGGATCGGCCGGGCTGTGCTCCAGCTCGCCGGGGTCGGCGCGGTGGTGATCGCCGGCGGCGGCGCCTTCGGCGTCGCGCTGGGGTGGGGGCTGCCGATCCTCCTGGCGTTTGCGATCACGCTCGTCTGGCTCGTCCGCCTCATCACCAAGGTGGAGAACACCCCGGGCGACCGGGTCGCCCCGACGAGCGGCGGGGCGCTCTGGTCGGAGTTCTGGAAGTTCACCGCGCCGCGCGGGCTGACCGGCGTCTTCCAGGTGACGATCCTCTGGATCGGGACGCTTCTCGTCGGCTCGCTGCTCGACGCCGCCCACGCCTCCGTCTACACGGCCTCGACGCGCTATCTGGTCGCCGGGTCGGTCGTGAACTACGCGATCATCACGGCGATCGCGCCGAAGCTCTCGGAGCTCCTCTCCGGCGGCGAGCACCAGCGCGCGCGGGACGTCTACCAGGTCGCCACCTGCTGGCTGATGACGCTCGCGTGGCCGCTCTACTTCACGCTTGCGATCTTCGCGCCGCTCCTGCTCAAGGTGTTCAAGCCGGAGTACGCGGCCGGTGCGTCGTCGCTCGAGGTGCTCGCCATCGCGATGCTCGTGGCCACGGCGATCGGCCCGGTCGACATCGTGCTGCTCATGGGCGGGCGCAGCATGTGGAACCTCTTCAACGTCGTCGTCGCGCTCGTCCTGAACCTGGCGCTCAGCTTCATCCTGGTGCCGCGGATCGGCATCGCCGGGGCCGCCTGCGCCTGGGCCGCGTCGATCCTCTTCAACAACCTCGCGCCGCTCGCCGAGATCCGCGCGTTCCTGAAGCTGCACCCGTTCGGGCGCGGCTTCCCGGTGGTGAGCACGAGCGCAGCGATCTGCTTCGGCGCGTTCGGGCTCGCGATCCGGATGAGCGTCGGCCTCAGCATCCCCTCGTTCGCCGCCTTCCTCATCGTCGCGTCAGTCAGCTACGCGGCGCTCATGTGGCGCTTCCGCAGCCGCGCCGAGCTCGAGCTCCTGGCAGGCACGTTGCGCGCCCGGCGTGGCCGCCGCGCCCGCCCGGTTACGGCGTAACGAGAGGCTCCATACCGGGCGCGTCCGGCTAGGGCGTTCCGCGGAGCGCGGCCTCGAGCTGGATCGCCTCGGCCGTCGGCGACCCGGTGCCCTGGAGGAGGCCGAAGCCGCCGCCACGGGCGAGGTTCCAGCGCGTCCAGGAGATGTTCTCTCTCGCGAAGATGTCGAGCATCTGGCGCTGGTACTCCAGCGCGCCCGGCACGCCCGTGTGGATCCCCCACTCACCGACGAGGAGCGGGATCTTCCACTCGGACGTTCGCCGCAGCGGCACCGCCAGGACGGCCGCCTGCGACGCCGTCGTGCCCGCGTAGCTCGCGGCGTTCTGGTTGTGGGTGGCCGGCCAGCTCGGAGTCCAGTCGTTGCCGTTCGCCGTGAGGCCGATCCCGGGGACGCCGTTGAAGTAGTCGTGGTAATCGAGCGCGAGGTGGTCGAGCGGCCCGAACGCGTCCAGATCGGCGGTGCCGACGCCCTCGCCGCCGCCACGGCACATGATGAAGACGGTGCGGCCGGGGTCGACTGCGCGGATGACGCGGCGGATCTGGGCCTGCCACTGGAGCATCGTGTCGGTCGCCGAGGTGGAGTCGCCGAGCCCGCCCGGATGCGGCTCGTTGAAGACCTCGTAGCCGACGACGTTCGGGGCGTCGGCGTAGCGGCGCGCCATCATGCCGGCGAACGCGGCGTAGGCGTCCTCGGACCGGGCCGCCTCGCTCGTCCAGAACGCCTTCTTGGCGTCGGACTCGCCCCGCTTCGTGTCGGGGAAGCGGCCGTCGGCGTAGTACCAGCCCGGCACGCCGGAGGCGTTGCACACGGCGGCGTGGGCCTTGCACTCCACCTTGGCGAAGTACGGCGACCAGTGGAACTGGTGGAAGTCGATGAGGACGTTCACGCCCGCCTTCTGAAAGTCCTCGACCGCAGCGTCGAGCCGCTGGAGGAAGGCCTCGTCCCAGTGGTGGGTCGAGCCGTCCGGCGCGGTGGGCTCGACCGCGCTCCACGGCGCCATGATCCGCACCAGGTTGGCGCCCATCGCGGACGCCTTGTCGTAGATGATCGAGCTCGAGTTCACCGCCACGTTCACGCCGCGCAGCACGATCGGAGAGCCCGTGCGGGTGTCCACAAAGCGGCCGTCCTGGGTCGTTACCCAGGGCGCGACGGCGTCGGCGGCGCGGTGGGGGAGCTTCACGCGGTGGGGCTTCGCCTCCGAGCCGCAGCCGGCCGCGACGACGGCAAGCGCAAGCGCCGCCGAAAGGAGCCTCGTCCACATGATCCCAGTGTACGGCTGGGTTCCGGGATGGGAAGCATCGTGTCATACTCGCCCAATCAAGCCCGATCCCGAGACACTGGCTCGCACCTATGTCGAGACGATCACGCGCGCCGCGGCGACCGGGCGCGACGACGAGGTGCTGGAGCTGGTTCATCCGGCTGCCGAGCTGCGGCCGATCATCACGGGCGACATCCACCGCGGCCGGGAGGGCGCGGCGGCATGGATCAGGGCCGCCCGCGAGGCGCTCGTCTGGGAGCCGGTGATCCGCCGCGTCGTCCGCGTCGACGACACGACGGCGGTGGCGATCATCCACCTGCACGCGTCGCGGCCCGCGCAGGGAATCGTCGACTCCGACATCGCCTGGGTCGCCGAGTTCGCAGACGGCCTCCTGCGGCGGGCGACGGCCTACCCGAGCGTGGACGGCTTGCCCGAGCACGTCCGCGCAGCGCTCGCCTGAAGAATCGGGGTCAGACCCCAATTGTTCAGGGTTCGGGCTACCGGAGCAGATCGCGGAGCACCTGCGCCCGGGCGGGGTCATCACCCATGCCGAGGTAGGCGGCGCGGATCACGGCCCAGGCCCGGATGCGGCCCTCGTCCAGGCCGGATGCGGCGAACGCCGCGATCCGGCGCTCGGTGCGCTCGGCGGTCATCGCCGATCCGAGCGGGTTCCACAGGAAGCTCGGGATGTCGTACTCGGGGTCGCCGAGCATGGCCTTGGTGTCGATGACGACGTGCCGGCCGGCGTGCCGCAGGATGTTGTGGTGATGGAAGTCGCCGTGGACCAGCGTCTCGCGGCCCGGTTCGAGGCCTGCGTACAGGCCGCGGGCGAGCGGCACGAGCGCAGCGCCGTCCCGCTCGGCGTCGTCGAGCCAGCGGGGGACGTGGTCGCCGACCCAGCGAAACGGCGCGCCCGCAGGGCGCCACAGGCGGTGGCCCAGATCGACGGCGATCGCGGTCGCCTCCGCGTCGGGAAGCTCCGAGATGTCCGTCCCCGGCACGGCGCGCTCGACGAGGAGCGCCCGCCGGGGCACGTCGCGGCGCAGGAGCCGAACGGCGCCGTCGCCTCCCCACAGCTCGAACGCGTCGGCCTCGTGGTCGGACTCGTCGTCCTCGTCCCACGTGACCTTGAGAACCGCGTCCGGGCCGGCCGGGGCGACGTACGAGTAGCGCGAGAGCGCGAACGGCCGGCCGAGCTCGAGGCCCCACTCGGCGGCCACCTCCGCGGCCCGTTCCGCCATCCGGCGCATGTCTCGGGCCGACGGGCCGTCGCTGGGCGGGGTGTCCGACACCGAGCCGGTAGTATGCCGACGCTTTGGGGCCTGCGGTCAGAGTTGCCGTGATCGGCACGGGCTTCGCCGGCGGCTCGCACGTCGAGGCGCTGCGGCGGGTGCCACGCGTCGAGGTCGCGGCGGTCGCGGGAGGCTCGGAAGACCGTGCCCGCGCCGCCGCCGAGAGGCTCGGCGTGCCGGTCGCGACGGGCGACTACCGCACGCTCCTCGCGGACAGCTCGATCGACGCCGTGCACAACTGCACGCCGAACGACCTGCACCACGAGGTCACCGCCGCGGCGCTCGCGGCCGGGAAGCACGTCCTGGCCGAGAAGCCGCTCGCGATGGACTCGGCCGAGACCGCGGATCTCGTGGCCCGCGCCGAGCACGCGGGGACCGTCACCGGGGTGTGCTTCAACTACCGCCACTACCCGCTCGTGGCGGAGGCCCGGGCGATGCTGGCCGACGGCCGCGCCGGCCGGCCGCATCTCATCCGGGGCGCGTACCTCCAGGACTGGCTGCTCGACCAGGCCGACTGGAACTGGCGGCTCCAGTCCGAGCGATCGGGGGCGTCGCGGGCGATCGGGGACATCGGCTCGCACTGGATGGACCTGCTCCAGCACGTGACCGGCCGCCGCATCGTCCGGGTCTATGCGCGGCTCGGCCGGCTGCACGAGGAGCGCCTGCGGCCCGCCGGCCCGGCGCAGACCTTCGACCGCGGCGGCGGTGCGGATGCCGAGCGGGTGGCGGTCGACACGGAGGACTTCGCCACGGTGCTCTTCGAGCTCGACGACGGCTGCCCCGGCGTCTTCACCGTGTCGCAGGTGACGCCGGGAAAGCGCAACGGCCTGACGTTCGAGATCGACGCCGGCGCCGTCTCGCTCGCATGGGACCAGGAGCATCCCAACGCGCTTCGAATCGGCCGCCGCGACCGGGCGAACGAGGTGCTGGTGCGGGATCCGGCGCTGCTCTCACCGGCCGCCGCAGCCCTGGCGCATTACCCCGGCGGCCATGAGGAGGGATGGCCCGACGGCTTGAAGAACCTCTTCCTCGATTTCTACGCCGCGGTCGAGGAGCACTCGAGCGGTGGCCGGCGTGAGTCGAGCGTGGCGACGTTCGCGGACGCGCACCGCATCACGCGCGCGGTCGAGGCGATCCTCGAGAGCAACCGCGAGGGGCGGTGGGCCGACGTGGCCGGAGGCTAGGCCGGCTTGGACGGTCTGGCATCATTGCGAGTGCTGGTGTGAGAACGAGCGGGAAGGGCGCGGCGCATGGCTGATATCAGCTTCGAGCAGGTGACGAAGGTCTATCCGGACGGCACCGAGGCGGTGCACGAGGTCGATCTGGGGATCGGCGACGGGTCGCTGATGGTGCTGGTCGGGCCGTCGGGGTGCGGCAAGACGACGATGCTCCGCATGGTCGCGGGCCTCGAGGAGATCACCGAGGGCACGATCAAGATCGGCGACCGGGTCATCAACGACGTCGACGCCAAGAACCGCGACCTGGCGATGGTCTTCCAGAACTACGCCCTCTACCCGCACATGACGTGCTACGACAACATGGCGTTCGGGCTCAAGCTGCGGAAGCTGCCGCGCAAGGAGATCGACAGGCGCGTGCGCGAGGCGGCGTCGACGCTGGGGCTCGACGACCAGCTGAAGAAGAAGCCGAAGTCGCTGTCGGGCGGCCAGCGCCAGCGGGTTGCGATGGGGCGCGCGATCGTGCGCGAGCCCAAGGCCTTCCTCATGGACGAGCCGCTCTCGAACCTCGACGCCAAGCTGCGCGTGCAGATGCGAACCGAGATCTCACGCATCCAGCGCGACCTCGGCGTCACCATGATCTACGTGACGCACGACCAGACCGAGGCGATGACGATGGGCGACAGCGTCGCCGTCATGAACCGGGGCGTCCTCCAGCAGGTGGCCTCGCCGCAGCAGATGTACGACAAGCCCGCGAACCTGTTCGTGGCGGGGTTCATCGGCTCGCCGTCGATGAACATGGTCGAGGCGACGCTCGCCCCGCAAGACGGCGGCTGCTTCGCCGAGTTCGCCGGCCTGCGCCTGCGCGTGCCGGACGAGACGATGAAGACCCGCCCGGCGCTCGGCGACTACCTGCGCAAGAGCGTCGTCCTCGGGATCCGGCCGGAGGACATGGAGGATCCGCTGTTCGTGCCGACGCAGATCCCCGACGCCCAGATCCCGGTGCTGGTCGACCACCGCGAGGCGATGGGCGCCGAGGTGTACGCGCACTTCACGGTCGATTCCGGGCCGGTCATCACCGAGGACACCCGGGATCTCGCCGCCGAGGTGGGCGGCGAGCTTCCCGAGCACCACGAGGGGGTGCGCACCACGACGTTCATCGCCCGCCTCCATCCGCGCACGTCGGCCGTCCGCGGCCA
>DATAEI010000003.1:0-2389 GCA_036258075.1 Gaiellales bacterium | reverse complement strand
GGGTCATGTCGATCTCGGTCGAGACGTAGAAGTGCGGGACGGTGGCCTTGGAGTCGCCCATGCGCTTTGCGACCGCCTTCAGCATGGGGGAGAGCTCGCGCACCTCGTCACCCTCACCCGGCGCTGAAACAGCAGTACCTGGTACAGCCGTTTCACGTGTATCACGCGGGGGCTTCTGCTCCTGTGCCGGTGAAACGGCTGTACCAGGTACAGATGTTGCAGGATCGCCCGTTCCGCCGAGCGCCCGCTCGACGTCGGCCTTCACGATCCGGCCGTCGGGCCCGCTGCCCTGCCCGGCGAGCGTCCGCAGGTCGAGCCCGGCGGCGTCGGCCATCCGGCGGGCGATCGGGCTCACGCGCAGCACCTCGGTCTTGCCGTTCCCCTGCGAGGCGGGTGCGGGCGGCGCCGCATCGGATGAAACATTGGCATCAGGCACCGGTGTTTCAGGCTCGGGGGCTTCCTCCGGCTCGGCGGTCTTCTCGGCCGGCTCCGCGACCGCCTCGCCCGCCTCGCCGACGATCGCAATCGGGGCGCCCAGCGCGGCCGTCTCGCCGTCGTCGACGATGATGCGAAGGACGGTGCCCGCGTCGTAGGCCTGGAACTCCATCGTGGCCTTGTCGGTCTCGATCTCGGCGATCACGTCGCCCTCGCGCTTCAGCCAGCGGCCGATCCGGCCCTCCTCCATGGTGTCGGAGAGGCGGGGCATGGTCAGCTCCTCGGACACGGCACCTCCCTCACAGCCCACACTCTCGAAGGAGCGACCGCGCGGCCGCCTCGATCTTGGACTCGAGCGGCAGCGCGGCCAGCTCGAGCGGCTTGGAGTAGGGCATCGGCACCTCGGCTGCTCCGACCCGCTCGACAGGCGCGTCGAGGTCGTCGAAGCAGGCCTTCTGGATGCGCGCGGCGAGCTCGGCGCCGACGCCGAACGTCGACCAGCCCTCCTCGGCGACGAGCACGCGGTTGGTCTTCCGCACCGACTCGACGACCGTGTCGACGTCGAGCGGCCGCAGCGACCGCAGGTCGACCACCTCGACCGAGATCCCGTCCTGCCCGAGCCGGTCGGCCACGCGCAGGGCTCGCTGCACGGTGTAGGAGTGCGCCACGATCGTGAGGTCGTCGCCCTCCTTGGCGATCTCCGCCACGCCGAACGGCACCGTGAAGTCGCCGTTCTCGGGCAAGGGCCCGGTCACGTTGTAGAGGACGAGGTTCTCGCAGAAGAGCACCGGGTCGTCGTCGCGGATCGCGGTCTTCAGCATCCCGTAGGCATCACCCGGATTCGACGGCGCGACCACCTTCAGGCCGGGGCAGCCGGCGAACCACGCTTCGAGCGACTGGGAGTGCTGGGCCGTGAGCTGGGCCCCGGCGCCGCCCGGCGTCCGGATCACGAGCGGTACCCCTACCGTTCCACCGAACATGTAGCGGATCTTCGCGGCGTGATTGATCACCTGATCCATCGCGACGAGGATGAAGTTGATCGTCATGATCTCGACGACGGGCCGCAGGCCCATCATCGCGGCGCCGATGCCGGCTCCGACGAAGCCCTCCTCCGAGATGGGCGTCTCCCGCACCCGCTCGGCGCCGTACTTCTCCCAGAGGCCGGCGGTCACCTTGTAGGAGCCCTCGAACTTGCCGATCTCCTCGCCCATGAGGAAGACGTCGCGGTCGCGGCCGAGCTCCTCGTCGAGCGCCCGGCGCAGCGCCTCCCGGTAGGTCACGTCTGCCATTCGGGCTCCTCGCCGCGCTCGCCGAACGGGGCGCCGGCCGCCATCCGGCCGAACTGCTCGCGCCACGACTCGTCGCCGTAGAGGTGGTCGTAGAGGCCGTCGCGGCTCGGGAAGGATGCGGCGAGCGCCTCGGAGATCGCGTCCTTCACCTCGGCGGCGACCTCCTCCCAGATCGCCTCGAGGTCAGCGCCGGTCGCGATGCCGCGCTCGCCGAGCTGGAGGCCGTAGCGCGTGATCGGGTCGCGCTCGCGCCACGACTGCACCTCCTCGGGCGTCCGGTAGACCTTGCCCGCGTCGGCGACCGAGTGGCCGCGGTAGCGGTAGGTGATCGTCTCGAGCAGGGCCGGCCGCCGCTCGCTTCGGGCCTCGGCGAGGAGCCGTGCCGCGGCGTCGCGCACCGCCAGGACGTCGTTGCCGTCGACCCGCTCGCCGTGCATGCGGTACCCGGCGGCGTGCTTGGCGAGGTCGGGCTCGGCGTTCGACTGGTCGACGCGCGTGCCCATGCCGTACTGGTTGTTGATCGCCTGGAACACGATCGGGAGGTTCCAGAGCGAGGCCAGGTTGAGCGCCTCGTGGTAGGCGCCGGTGGCCATCGCGCCGTCGCCGAACTGGCACAGGACGGCGTGGGGCTGATCCCGGTACGAGAAGGCCAGCGCCGCGCCCGT
>DATAEI010000002.1:0-7933 GCA_036258075.1 Gaiellales bacterium | reverse complement strand
CACACGCCGGAGACCGAGGGGCTGCTCGACCGGCGCCGGATCGGCCTTCTCCCACCGCACGCCGTCGTCGTGAACATCGCGCGCGGCGAGGTGGTGGACGAGGCGGCGCTCGCGGATGCGCTCGCCGAAGGGCGGCTGCGGGGAGCGGCACTCGACGTGTTCTCAACCGAGCCGCTGCCGCCGTCGAGCCCGTTCTGGGATCTGCCGAACGTGCTGGTGAGCCCGCATTCGGCCAGCACCGTCCCCCAGGAGAACGCGCGCATCGTGGGCATCTTCTGCGAGAACCTGCGCGCCTACCTGGACGGCCGGCCGCTGAGGAACGTGCTCGACCCGAACCTCCTGTACTGACGCGCACCATCAGGGTCAGGCCCCAATGGTGCGGTAGCAGCGGCTTTCCCGCATCCGCTGATCCGGCCGGCCACCGATGCGGCGCCACGCCCGTGCTTCCGATACTGCGGGTAGGTGAGAGCTCTCTCACCTCGACCCGTCAGACTGAGATCCGGACATGAACATCCTGGTCGTCGAGGACGAGGCGTTGATCACGGACTTCCTCCGGCGCGGGCTCGAGGCCGAGGGGTACGCGGTCGACACGGCGGCGTGCGGCGAGGATGCGCTGGCGTCGCTGCGCCGCCACCCGGCGGATCTCGTGATCCTCGACGTGATGATGCCGGGGATGGACGGCTTCGAGGTGCTCGGCGCGATCCGGGCGAACGACGCCGAGCTGCCGGTCATCATGCTGACGGCGCGCGGCGAGGTCGCCGACCGCGTGCGCGGGCTCGACCTCGGCGCCACGGACTACCTCGGAAAGCCGTTCGCGTTCGCCGAGCTTCTGGCCCGCATTCGCGCACGCACGCGCCGGCCGGCCGTGAACGGCGCGCCCGCCTCGACCCTCGCCGTGGGCGCGGTCAGCCTTGACCTCCTCTCGCGTGAGGCGGAGGTCGACGGGCAGCGGGTCGACCTCTCAGCCCGTGAGTTCGCGCTCCTCGCATACCTCATGCGCCACCCGGGCCAGGTGCTCTCCCGCCAGCAGATCCTGAACGGCGTGTGGGGCTACACGTTCGACCCGCGCTCGAACCTGGTCGACGTCTACATCGGCTACCTGCGCCGCAAGCTCACGGCGAACGGCCGCTCGCCGATCGAGACCGTGCGCGGCATGGGCTACCGGATGGCTCGCGAGGCATGAGGCGCGGCCTGGCCATCCGGACGCGGCTCGCGATCGTGAGCGCCACCCTCGCCGTCGGCGTCCTCGCCGCGGGCCTGCTCACCGTCTACCTCATCGACCGCCGGCAGGTCGACCAGTCGCTCGCCGCCTCGGCGCGCAGGGCGGCCAACGACCTGGCCGCGTCCGGCCTGCACCCGGCCCCGGCGCCGAAGCCCAAACCGACGCCGGCGTCCACGGCATCGCAGGACGGCACGGGCGAGGACGGCAGCGGCGCGCAGGACTCCGGGCGGGAGTCGCAGGTGGAGTCCGAGGACGAGCTCGTCTCGGCGTACCTGAGCGCCAGGCGGGGGACGGGGCAGCTGCTTGCGACCGTCGTCCCCGGCAAGCGGAACCGGGCAAACAGCAAGCTGGCGAAGCGGCTGTGGCCGCGCGAGGACATCCGGCCGGGGCACGCCAAGCGGATCGAGATCCAGGGCCGCGAGTACGTCGTGGCGTCGGCCCGGCGCGGGACGTCCCGGTACCTCGCCGCCGTGCCGGCCGCCGATGCCGACGCCGGTGTTCGCACCCTGCTCGACGCGATGCTGGTCGTGTGCCTGGTCGGCCTCGTCCCCGCGACCGGTGCGGCGTGGCTCGTGACCCGGCGCGCGCTGTCGCCGCTCTCGCGCATCGCCCAGCGCGCCTCGCGGGTCACCGGCGGCGACCTCTCGGTGCGGATGGGGCCGGTGCGCTCGCGCGACGAGATCGCCGATGTCGCCGACGCGATCGACGGGATGCTCGACCGGCTCGAGGGCGCGTTCGCCGCCCAGACGCGCTTCGTTCACGACGCCTCGCACGAGCTGCGGACGCCGCTCACGATCGCGCGCGGCCACCTCGAGACCGCGCTCACGCCCGGCCACGACCAGGCAGAGCTCGAGGCGGCGGCCCGCGTCGCGATCTCCGAGCTCGACCGCATGGCCCGCCTTGTCGAGAGCCTGCTCCGGCTCGCGCGCACGGGCGCCGGCGAGCCGCATGCCCGCGACCTGGTCGACGTGGGTGAGATCGCCCAGCGGGTCGTCGAGCGCTCGCAGGTGCTCGGCGAGCGCGCCTGGCGGATCGACGCCCTCCCGGGCGCGACGGTCGAGGGGGACGCCGACGCGATCGAGCAGGTGCTCGTGAACCTCGTCTCGAACGCCGTCCGCCACACGGCGCCCGGCCAGGCGATCGGGGTGGGCGTCGCCGCGCAGCACGACACCGTCGTCATCGAGGTCGCCGATGCGGGGGAGGGGATCGACCCGGCGCTCCTGCCGACCCTCTTCGACCGGTTCACGCGGGCGGACGACGCCCGTGGGCGCGACACCGGCGGCGCGGGCCTGGGGCTTGCGATCTGCCGCGCGATCGTCGAGGCCCACGGCGGCACGATCTCGGCCGCGGGCGCGCCCGGACGGGGTGCGACGTTCACGGTGAAGCTGCCGGCGGCCGTCGCGCCCGCGGACGTGAGAGCAGTCTCACCCGCGGTTCACGCCTAGCTCACTTCGCCTTCGTACGGTGGGAGGCAAGCCGCGAGAGCCGCGGCGCCCCAACCCGAGGAGGAGCTTCGTGACCGTCCACCCGTCAGTCGCCTTCGCGGCCTTCGCAGCAGGGCTCGTCGTCGGCGGCGGCGCCTATGCCGCAAGCCACGACCTCGGGCTCGGCGACGGCCTCACGGCCTCTGCCGGTGCCCGGGCGCGGATCGGCGAGCAGATCCCGGCGGGTCGCCCAGGCCGGCGCGGGCAGCTGCTCGACTGGCACGCGCCGCGCGTCCCGCACGTCAAGCCCCGCCGGCAGCCGGCAGCGGTCTTCCAGACGATCTCCGCCACGCCCGCGGTGGCACAGGCACCCGCGGCGGCGCCCGTCACGAGCACGAGCCCGGCCCCGCCGACCACCCGCACGAGCCCGACCGGCGGCGACGACGGAGGCGGCGGAGATGACTAGCACCGGCCTTCGGATCTACACCACGATCATCGCTCTGATCTGCGGCGGGGCGGTCGCCTGGTCGATCCACCAGGCGTCGCTGGCCTCGTCGTGGCAGGCGGACGCCCGCTCGTGGCACGCCGTCGCCCAGCGCACCGTCGCGCACGACCGCATGACCGCGGCCCACATGCGCCACCTCGTGGGCCGCTACAACCAGCTCGTCGTCCGTACCCGCCGCTCCGAGCGACGGCTGCTCTCGGCGATGCGGTCGCAGACCAGCGCCGCGGCGCTGCCCGCCGGGTCGTTCACGAGCGTCGCGGCGCCGATCTCGGCCACGGCCTCTGCGCCGGTCGCCGCGCCGGCCCCGGCCGCTCCGACCACCAAGACGAGCTGATGGCGACGGCAACGACATCCCCGGCCACGACCGCCGCCTGGGAGTGGCGCGCCACCGGCACCACGTGGCGCATCCACCACACCGGCGGTGTCGATGCGGGCCTGGCGGCGACGGTCGCCCAGGCGGTTGAGCGCGACGAGGCGCGCTGGTCGCGGTTTCGGCCCTCGAGCGAGGTCGCGCGCGTGAACGCCGCCGCCGGCCGGCCGGTGGCCGTCTCGCCCGCGACGCTCGACATCGTCGAGGCGTGCGTCTACTGGATCCGGCTGACGGGCGGCGTGTTCCAGCCGCTCGTCGGAGGGGCGCTCGTCGCCTGGGGCTACCGGCGCAGCCTGACCGACCGCGGTGCCTATGCCGCAGAGAGCCCCGATCCGCGCCGCCTGGACGGCCGGCCCCAGGTCGACCGCGACCACGGCACGGTGCAGATCCCGCGCGGCACGCGGCTCGATCTGGGCGGCATCGCCAAGAGCTGGATGGCGGGCCGCGCCGCCGCGCTCGTCCACGCCCGCTGCGACGACCCCGCCGTGCTGGTCGACGCGGGCGGCGACCTGGTCGTCGCCCGCGGAACGCACCTGGTGGCCGTCGAGGATCCACGCGACCCCGCCGCACCGGCGCTCGTGCACGTCCGCGTCGGCCAGGGCCAGGGGATCGCCACCTCGGGGTTCGGGAGGCGCCGGTGGCAGAACGGCGACGGCCGCGCCGCCCACCACCTCATCGATCCCGAGACCGGCGCGCCGGGCCCGCGGGCGCACGCCACGGTGCTCTCGGACAGCCCGGTCGCCGCCGACGTGCTCGCGAAGGTGCTGACGCTTCGGCCGGGCCGGATCGCCGCGCTCGAGGAGGCGGCGATGGTGATGACCGACGGCGATCTCCGGACGACTCCGGCATGGGACCGGGTGGTCG
Source organism: Gaiellales bacterium (assembly GCA_036258075.1). Lineage (GTDB taxonomy): Bacteria > Actinomycetota > Thermoleophilia > Gaiellales > JAICJC01 > JAICJC01. The sequence goes on along the minus strand of DATAEI010000002.1, from coordinate 3,548 downwards.
CATGATCGTCTGGGACGTCGCCCGCGCGAGCGCCTTCATCGCGTTCGCGTGCTACACGCTCGTCGTCGCCTGGGGGATCGCGCTCTCCGCGCGCGTCTGGCGCCCGCCGGCCCCGCACATGGCCTACCACCGGTTCCTGGCATCGCTCGGCCTGACCGCCGTCGCGATCCACGTCGGGGCCCTGATGCTCGACCACTACGCCCGGGTCAGCGTCGCGTCGCTGGTCGGGCGCGATCCCCGGCCCGGCGTGGTCGTCGGCGCGGCGGCGATGTGGCTCATCCTGGCGCTGCCGCTCTCGTTCAGGCTGAAGCAGGCCCGGTTCATGTCGCAGCGCGCCTGGCGGTCGCTGCACTACTTCGGCTACGCGGTGTGGGGGCTCTCGCTCGTCCACGGCATCGCCGCCGGCACCGACTCGCGGTCGTTCCCGGCGCTGGTCGTCTACGGGACGTCCGCCGCGATCGTCGGCGGGGCGGCCTGGTACCGGTGGCTCGAGCGGCCGCTCCCGGCGCTCCAGCCCCGGCCGCGCCCCGACCGGCTCCCGGCCCGTGCGGCGCTCGAGCTCGAGGGAGGCGAGCCATGAGCGTCGCGGGCCGGGTCACCATCGTCGGGAACGGCGTCGCCGGCTTCGCCTGCGCGCGCCGCCTGGCCGAGAGCGGCGTCCCGGTGACGCTCGTCGGGCCCGGCCTGCCGTGCGACCGGCCGCCGCTCTCGAAGCGGGCGCTCGTCCGCCGCGCCGCGCCGTACATGGCGACGGCCGCGAGCCTGGCCGGCGCGGGCATCCGCCACGTCGACGGCTGGGCGGTGGACCTCGACCTCGCTCGCCGCCGCCTCGGGGTCAGGTCCACCGCCCGCGGCGAGCTCCAGGAGCTCGGCTTCGAGGAGCTCGTCTGGGCGACCGGCCTGCGGCTGCGCAGGCCGCCGATCCAGGGGATCGCGGTCGCCCACCAGAACGCCGACCCGGCAGGGCTCGAGGAACTCCTTCCCCGCCTCGAGCGGCCGGGTCGGCGGGTGGCCGTGATCGGAGCCGGCCTCATCGGCACCGAGACGGCCGCCACGCTGTCGGCCGCCCACCGGGTGACGCTGATCGAGCGCGACGAGCTCCCGCTCGGCCGACTCCACCACGCAGTCGGTGAGGCCGCACGCGACGTGCTCGCGACGCTCGGAGTGTCGTTCGCCGGCGGCTGCGGCCTGGAGCGGATCGTGCCCATGCCCGGGGGGTCGCACCTGATCGAGACCTCGACCCACGGCCGGGTCGCCGCCGACGTGGTGATCGCTGTTACCGGCATGGCCTCGACGCTGCCCGCGGCCCTCGGCGAGGGGCCGGCCGTCGACACCGACGAGCGCCTCGCCGTGGCGGGGCTTCATGGAGTGTGGGCCTGCGGCGACGCCGCCAGGTTCCCGCACCCGCGCTTCGGCAGCATCACGATCCCGCACTGGGACAACGCCCGGGCCGGCGGGGAGCACGTGGCCCGCGCGATCCTGGGCTCGGACGCCCCGTTCGTCCGCGACCCGTACTGGTTCTCGGACATCGGCCCGCTGCGCGTGCAGCAGGTCGGGTTCGAGCCCGCCGCCTGCGAGTGGTCGGTGCGCGACGGGCTCCACGTCGGCCACGCGGACGACGGCCGGCCCGCGTGCGTCCTCTTCTTCAACTCGCCGAACCGGCTGAACGACGCCCGCCGCATGGTGGCGGCCTGAACCACCCCCGAGAGGAGACTGCGATGGACACCCAGATCATCATCGACCCGGATATGTGCGTCGGCTACGGCGAGTGCATCGCCGAGGATGCCGAGGCCGTCGAGCTCGACGACAACGGCTGCGCCCGCGCGCTCGTCCCGCTCATGTCGCGCGAGCGGGCAGAGCGGTTGTGCGCCGTGTGCCCCGTCGGGGCGATCAGCGTCCGCGCGGCCGCGTAGGCCGCCGGGCTACCGCCTCCAGTCGAAGACCACGTCCAGCGCCTCCGGAGCGCGCACCGCGCCCGCAAGCTCGATCACCTTGAGCTGGAGGTCGTGCTGCTCCGCCAGCCTGCGGACGGTGGCCTTGGGGTCGTCCCCCTCGAACAGGAAGGCAACGTGGCGCGGCCCGATGAAGACGGTGTGCCGGTCGAGGCCGGTCGCCTCGATGTCGTAGGGCGGGTCGCCCGAGAACGTCTCGAGCAGCTCCTCGCGGCGGGCCGGGTCGATCTGGGCGACGTAGAGAACCTCGGTACCGGACATCAGGATCCGCCTCCTCCCAGCGCTCGCAGCGCGTTCAGGATCACCGCCACGTCGATCACCTCCTGGAAGAGCGCTCCGGACACGGGCGGAAGGTATCCCACCGCGGCGAGCGCCATGCCCGCGACGCTGAGCCCGAGGCCCACCATGACGCTCTGGCGGGCGATGCGGAGCGAGCGCCGCCCGATGGCCACCGCCCGGGCGACGCGGTCGACGCGGTCGACGGCGATGACGGCGTCGGCGGCCTCCGACGCGATCGTCGCCCCGGCCGCGCCGAGGGCGATGCCGACGTCGGCGAGCGCCAGCGCCGGCGCGTCGTTGATCCCGTCGCCGACCATGACCACGGGCGCGAGCTCCTCCCTGCTCGACAGCGCCCGCACCAGCTCGAGCTTGTCCTGGGGCGACTGGCGGGCGTAGATGCGGTCGACACCCGCCGCCCGGCCGATCTCCTCGGCCGTCGTCTCGACGTCGCCGGTGGCGAGGGCCACGTGCCGCACCCCCGACCGGCGCAGCGCGGCGACGAGGCCGGACGCGTCGTCGCGCAGGTGGTCGGCCATCACGATCACGGCGACCACGCGGCCGTCCGCGGCGACGGTCACCCGAGCCTCTCCCGGCGCCGCGCCGGAGCGGCCGGGCGTGGCGTCGATCCCGTGCGTGGACATGAACGCGGTGCTGCCGACGCTCACCCGGTGGCCGTCGACGTTGCCCTCGATGCCCTGCCCGGCGTCCTCGCGCACGTGCTCGGGCATGCTCAGCCGGAGTCCGCGCCGGCCGGCCGCGCGCACGAGCGCCGAGGCCATGGCGTGGGTCGAGAACTGGTCGAGCGACGCCGCGATCCTGAGCGCCTCGTCGGACGGGATGCCGTCCGTCGTCACGATCCGGTCCACCTCGGCCGTGCCGAGGGTGAGGGTGCCGGTCTTGTCGAAGAGCACCGTGCGGGCCCGCCCGAGCGCCTCGATGACGGCGCCGCCCTTCACGATGACCCCCTCGCGGGCGGCGCGCGAGACGCCGGCCACGAAAGCGATCGGCGCGGCCAGGATGAGCGGACACGGCGTGGCGACGACCAGCACTGCGACGGCCCGGCGCGGGCTGCCGCTCACGGCCCAGGCCGTCGCGGCGACGAGCAGCGTGAAGGGCAGGAATGCGATCGCGTAGCGGTCGGCCATGCGCACGAACGGCGCCTGGCTCTGCTCGGCCGCGCGGACGAGCCGCACGAGCGCTGCGTAGGCGCTGCCGGACGCGGGCGTGGTCGCCTCGATCTCGAACGCCTCCCCGGCGTTCGTGCAGCCGCCGCGGACCGCGCCGCCGGTGTGCAGCGTGGTCGGAAGCGGCTCGCCT
>DATAEI010000001.1:0-7721 GCA_036258075.1 Gaiellales bacterium | reverse complement strand
ACGTCAACTTCGGCGTCGTCCGCGAGTTCGTCGCCGCGGTGAAGGAGCGGGCGCTCGGCGCCGGCGTCATGCAGAGCCTCACGCCGGGCCAGCAGGTCATCAAGATCGTCCACGAGGAGCTGACGTCGCTCATGGGGACGGCCGGGTCGGGGCTCTCGTTCGCAAGCCGGCCGCCGACGGTCATCCTGATGGCGGGCCTCCAGGGATCGGGCAAGACCACCGCCTGCGGCAAGCTGGCGCGCCTCCTGGCGAAGCAGAAGCGCAGCCCCGCGATGGTGGCCTGCGACCTCCAGCGCCCGGCCGCCGTCCAGCAGCTCCAGACGCTCGGCCGCTCGCTGCAGGTGCCGGTCTTCGACCAGGGGGTCGACGCCGACCCGGTGAAGGTGGCCGCGTGGGGCGTCGAGCAGGCGCGCGCGCAGGGCCGCGACGTGGTGATCGTCGACACCGCCGGCCGCCTCCACGTCGACGAGGAGCTGATGGGCCAGCTCGTCCGGATCAAGGACGCCGTGAAGCCGCACAACGTCCTCCTCGTCCTCGACTCGATGACGGGCCAGGACGCCGTGTCCGTGGCCGAGCGGTTCGCGGAGGCGGTCGACTACGACGGCGTGATCCTGACGAAGCTCGACGGCGACGCCCGCGGCGGCGCCGCCCTCGCCGTGCGGGCGGTCACCGGCAAGCCGATCAAGTACGTGTCGGTCGGCGAGAAGCTCGACCAGCTCGAGCCGTTCCACCCCGACCGGATGGCCTCGCGGATCCTCGGCATGGGCGACGTCATGTCGCTCATCGAGCGCGCCCAGGAGCAGATCTCCGAGAAGGACGCCAAGGAGATGGAGGCCAAGCTCAAGAAGGCCGAGTTCACCCTCGACGACTTCTTGGAGCAGCTGCGGCAGGTGCGGAAGATGACGGCCGGCCAGGGCCTCGCCGGCCTGCTCGGGATGCTGCCCGGCGTCGGCCGCCAGGTGAAGAACCTGAAGGTGGACGAGCGCCAGGTCGACCGCGTCGAGGCGATCATCCTGTCGATGACGGCCGCGGAGCGGCGAAACCCGCGCATCATCGACGGCAGCCGGCGCAGGCGCATCGCCGCCGGCAGCGGCTCGTCGGTGCAGCAGGTGAACCAGCTGCTCGGCCAGTTCAAGCAGGTGCAGAAGATGATGCGCCAGATCGGGCGCGGAAAGATGCCGCAATTCCCGGGAATCGGGATGCAATAGCCGCGGAGAACGGACTCCGCTCGCAGACTTCCCAACCGGTCACCTCGCCCGTAGCCTCAAGGGGTGGCACGTCGGGCCCCCGATCCGCTTGCGCACCCTGAGCGGCTGACGCAGAGCGTGTACGCGTACGTGGCCTACCGGATCGGCGCTGGTCCCGACGCCGAGGACGTGACCAGCGAGGCATTCGCCCGCGCGCTGCGCTACCGGAAGGGCTACGACGCGGCCAGGGGCACGCCGGTCGCATGGCTCACGGGCATCGCGCGGCGAGTCCTCGCCGAGCGGGCCGGGGCCGAGCCGCAGCCCGTCGCCGAGGTGCCGGACACGCCGGCGCCGGGGACGCTCGAGGACGACTCGGTGAACCGGCTCACGATGCAGACCGCAGTCGCCGGCCTGGGAGACCGCGACCGGGAGCTCATCGCCCTCCGCTACGGCGCCGACCTGACCGCCGCCCAGATCGGCGAGCTGCTCGAGCTCAGCCCGAACGCGGTCGAGGTCGCCCTCCACCGGGCGCTTCGACGGCTGCGCTCCGAGCTCGAGGGTGCACCGGCCCCCGTCGCCCCTCGCGCGACGCGGCCGCAGCTGCGCGCGTCCGCAGACGGCGTGTAAGGGTTCCGGGCGATCCGCCCGTAGTCATCTGTGCAGGTAGGACGGGCGGAGGGGCAGGCAGCACAGATGGAGTTCTCGAACCACGACGAGCTCGGCCAGATCGAAGCGGCCCTGCGCTCCGAGCGGCCGCGCCTCGGCGGGGACGTCGAGGGTGCCATCTGCGGCAGGGTCGGGCAAGCCCGGTCCGGCGGTGGGCGCCGGACGGTCTTCGCGGTCGTGCTGACCGTGGGCACGCTCGTGAGTCTGAGCGCGTTCGGGGGCGTGGGGTACGCGAGCTTCGGGTTCTTCGGGTTCAACCCGTTCAACCCGTCGCAGTCGAACCACTCGCCGTTCAAGGATCAGTACGGCAAGCCCGGGAAGGGCCCGAAGCACGCGAACAACGGGCACCACTCCGGGAACCACTGAAGACCTCGGGCTCATGCCCGATCCTCGCCGAGAAGGGCCGCCCCCGGGGCGGCCCTTCCGCATTCCAGGGTAGACTCCCGCCGCGTACCGTCCGACGGAGGTCGAGTGTCAGTCAAGATCCGCCTTGCGCGGCATGGTTCCAAGAAGAACCCGATCTACCGGGTCGTCGTCGCCGACTCGCGCGTCCCGCGCGACGGCAGGGCGATCGAGGAGATCGGGCGCTACAACCCGCAGATGCAGCCGTCGCTGGTCGAGATCGACGCCGAGCGGGCGCGCGAGTGGCTCTCGCGCGGCGCGCAGCCGACCGACACCGTTCGGAAGCTGCTCACCATCGCCGGGGTCTAGCGAGCGGTCATGGAGGAGCTCCTCGCGTACCTGGCCCGCGAGCTCGTGGACAACCCGGGCGACGTGCGCGTGGAGCGGCACGACGCCGGCCCGGACGTCGTGCTCGAGCTGCACGTGGCGGACGACGACGTCGGCAAGGTGATCGGCAAGCAGGGCAACGTCGCCCGAGCGCTGCGGACGGTCGTCCGCGCGTCGGCGGTCAGGACCGGCCGCCGAGTGCATGTCGAGATCGCCGGCTGACGCACCCTGGCGGCCTGACCGGATCGTCGTCGGCCGGATCGGGCGACCGCACGGGCTCGACGGCTCCGTGCACCTCGACGGCCACGGCGGCGCGGTGCCGCTCCCCGCGGGCACCGAGGTCGAGGTCGGCGGCCGTGCCGCGGTGATCCTGGCGAGGAAGGGCACCGCCGAGCGGCCCATCCTGCGGCTCGACCTCGCGAGCGACCGCGAGGGCGCGGAGGCGCTCCGGGGCAGCGAGGTCACCGTACCGGGCCGGTCGCTCCCCGAGACCGAGGGCGACGAGTACTTCCACGTCGACCTGGTCGGCTGCACCGTTCGCGCCGGGGCGCGGGAGCTGGGCACCGTTGCCGACGTGCTCGCCTACCCGGCGAACGACATCCTCCAGGTGCGCCCGGGCGACGGCTCCGAGCCGTTCATGGTTCCGTTCGTCGACGACGTCGTCCTCACGGTCGACGTGGCCGGCCGCCGGGTCGAGATCCGGGAGGACTTCCTGTGACGCTCGAGCTCGACGTGCTCACGCTCTTCCCCGGCCACTTCGAGTGGATGCGCGGCTCGCGACCCATCGCAAACGCGATCGCGTCCGGCTCGCTGCGGCTGCGGGTGCTCGACCTGCGCGACCACGCCCCGGGCCGCCACCGCCAGGTCGACGACGCGCCGTACGGCGGTGGAGCGGGGATGGTGATCCGGGTCGACGTGGTCTGCGCAGCGCTCGAGGGCATCTATGCGGCGCCTGTCGACTGGGTGCTCGCGGAGCGGCGGGTGGCCGTCCTGACGCCGGTCGGCCGCCAGCTCCGTGACGGCGTCGTGACGGAGCTCGCCGGGCTCGAGCGGCTGACCCTGCTGTGCGGGCGCTACGAGGGCTTCGACCAGCGCGTGCACGACCACCTCGCGAACGACGCGATCTCCATCGGGCCGTACGTGCTCTCGGGCGGCGAGGTCGCCGCGATGGCCGTGCTGGACGCTGTCACCCGCAAGCTGCCCGGAGCGCTCGGCCGCGACGAGAGCCACCTCGAGGACTCGTTCTCCGAGGCGCTCGAGGGTCGTCCGGAGTACCCGCACTACACGCGCCCGGAGGAGTTCCGCGGCTGGCCGGTCCCGCCGGTGCTCCTCTCGGGCGACCATGGCGAGGTTGCGCGCTGGCGCAAGGAGCAGTCGCGGCTTCGAGCCGGGTCGCAGTTGTGACCCTTGCCGGGGCTCGGCTAGCATACGCGCGCTCTTCCGCCCGATTCTGCCTGCCATGACCGTCATCGAAGACATCGAACGGCGCCAGCTGCGCGAGTTGCCCCAGTTCAAGGCGGGCGACACGCTGCGCGTGCACTTCAAGGTCATCGAGGGCCAGCGCCAGCGCGTGCAGGTCTTCGAGGGCATCTGCATCAAGCGCCAGGGCGCAGGCGTGCGTGAGACGTTCACGGTGCGCAAGCAGTCGTTCGGCGTGGGGGTGGAGCGGACGTTCCCCGTCCACACCCCCAAGATCGAGAAGATCGACGTCGTCTCGATCGGCGATGTGAACCGCGCCAAGCTGTACTACCTCCGCGGCAAGGTCGGCAAGGCCGCGCGGGTGCGCGAGAAGTCGCGCTGACCTCGGCACGCTTCCGGCACCCTTTCGTCCCTCAGCGCCCCGGCCGCGCGTCCGCTCCCCGCGATAGGGTGGCCGCATGGCCGTGACCGCACCCCGCCGCTCCCGCCGCAGGCCCGGGCGGCGCCTCCTGGCCCACGACCGCGGCCTCGGCGCCCGGCTGGTGGCCGGGGCCGACGAGGCCGGCCGCGGGTCGCTCGCGGGCCCGTTGGTCGCCGCGGCGGTCTGCCTCGACCTCGACCGCCTGCGGGGATCGCGGTGCGCGCCGCTCGGCCTCCTCGACGATTCGAAGCGCCACACCGAGGCCCGCCGCGAGGAGCTCTTCGAAGTGGTTGTGGCGTGCGCGGCGCAGGTCGCCGTGTGCGTCGTCCCGGCCTCCGAGATCGACCGCCGCGGCCTGCATCGCTCCAACCTGCACGCGCTCGGGACCGCGCTCTGCGCGCTCGACCCCGAGCCCGACGTGTGCCTGACCGACGGCTTCCCGGTTCCCGGGTGCCCGCGGCAGCACCGGGCCGTGGTCGGCGGCGACGGCCGGAGCGCCGCGATCGCCGCGGCGTCCATCATCGCCAAGGTCACGCGCGACCGGTTCATGCGCCGCATCGCTCCGCGCTATCCCGGGTTCGGCTTCGATCAGCACGTCGGCTACATCACGCCCGAGCACACCCGCGCGGTGCGCACGCTCGGGCCGACGCCGCTTCACCGGCGGTCGTTCGAGGCGATCGCCTATGCGCAGCTCGATCTCGGCGTCTGAGTACGGCCGGCTCGCCGAGACGCTGGCCGCCACTTGGCTTCGCCTGTGCGGCTACCGGATCGTCGGCCGGAACGTCCGCGTCGCCGGCCGCGAGATCGACGTCCTCGCGCGCCGCGGGCGGACACTCGTCGTGTGCGAGGTCAAGGGGCGCAGGAGCCGCGTCCGCGGCGCGCCCGCGGAGGCGGTCGACGTGCGCAAGCAGCGCCGGATGCTCGAGGCGGGCGAGATGCTGCTCCCTGCCCATCCCGGCGCCGAGCGGGTGCGCTTCGACGTGATCACCGTCGACGGGCTCCGCATCCGGCACATCCGCGCGGCCTTCTGAACACTTCCGGGCGTGGGTCGGCACGGGTCGTGACACACCTGTTGCACGGCGCTCAATACGCTCGGATGGATGGTCGCGAGGGCGCTCACGTTCTGGCTCATGGGGATCACGGCGCGCCGCGTCGAGGTCGAGGCGCACCTCGTCGACGGCGTCCCCAGCTTCGTGGTCGTCGGGCTCGCCGACCGGGCGGTCCAGGAGGCTCGCCAGCGCGTCCGAAGCGGGATCGCGTCGGCCGAGTTCCGCTTCCCCGGCACACGCCTCACCGTCAACCTGGCGCCGGCGCAGGAGCGCAAGGAGGGATCGGGCTTCGACCTCGCGATCGCCCTTGCCGTCCTCGCGGTGTCGCGCCAGGCGCCCGTCGAGCGCGTGGCCCGGGTCGCCGCCGCGGCCGAGCTCGGCCTCGACGGGCGCCTGCGGCCGGTGCGCGGCGCCCTGGCGATGGCCGAGGCGGCCAGGCGGGCGGGGGTCGAGGCGCTGGTCGTGGCGGTCGAGAGCGCCGCCGAGGCACGGCTGGTGGGCGGCGTCGAGATCATGGCGGCCCGCGACCTGCGCCACGCGGTCGAGGTCCTGGACGGGCGCGCAGATCCGGCGCCCGTGCCCGATCCGCCGGTGCGCGACGAGGGCGCCGTTCCCGACCTGGCCGACGTGCGTGGCCAGTCCCGGGCCCGGCGCGCGGTCGAGATCGCCGCGGCCGGGCGCCACAACCTGCTCATGACCGGCCCGCCCGGCTCGGGAAAGACGATGCTCGCCCGCCGCCTGCCGGGCATCCTGCCGCCGCTCGAGCCGCAGGAGCGCCTCGAGGTCACGCGCATCCACTCGGCGGCAGGGCTCCTCGCGCCCGGGACGCTCGTCGGGTCGAGGCCGTTTCGGGCGCCGCACCACAGCGCCTCCGCGGCCGCGCTGATCGGGAACGCGCGCCTGCGGCCCGGCGAGGTGAGCCTCGCCCACCGCGGCGTGCTCTTCATGGACGAGCTGCCCGAGTTCACCCGGCCGGCGCTCGAGGGCCTTCGCATGCCGCTCGAGGAGCGGCGCGTCCACCTGGCCCGCGCGACCGGTGCGGTGACGCTGCCCGCAGACTGCATCGTGGTGGCCGCCATGAACCCGTGCCCGTGCGGCATGGCGGGTGACCCCGATCGCGAGTGCACGTGCTCGCCCGTGCGCCGGGTGGCCTACCTGGGACGCATCAGTGGCCCGCTTCTCGACCGCTTCGACCTGCGCGTCGAGGCGCCTCGCGCGGCGGCGCACGCCGCTCCGGGTGAGCCGTCCCGGGCGGTCGCGGCCCGGGTCGCGGCGGCGCGCAGCGCCCTCGACGCCGGGCCGCCGCCCCTCGAGCCCGGGGCGCTGGCGCTGCTCGACCGGGCGGTGCTGCGCCTGCATCTCTCGGGCCGCGGCTCCGACCGGGCGCGCCGCGTCGCCGCCACGATCGCCGCGCTCGCCGGCCGCGAGCGAGTCGCCGAGGAGCACATGGCCGAGGCCCTCTCGTTCCGTGGTGCGGCCGGATGAGCGCCGAGGCGGAGCTTCGGGTCGTCGCGGCGGCGGCGAGGGCAGGTATCGACGCGGGCGCGCTCGTACGGCGGGCGGGCGGCGCCTCCCGGCTGCTCACCGCCTCCGCCGCACGGCTCGACGCGCTCGGCGCGCTGCCGGGCCTGGTCGCCGAGCTGAAGGCCGCGCGCCGGCTCGACGTCGCCGAGTTCACGGGTGAGCTCGCCGCCCGCGGGATCGTCTGCGTCGCCCGCTCCGATCGCGCCTATCCGGCGCCGCTCCGCGAGCTGCACGACCCGCCGCTGGCGATCTTCGCGGCCGGCGCCGCCGCAGGGCCGCCGCCGCAGGTTCCGGGACGCACGCTTGCGATCGTCGGCGCCCGCCGCGCGGCCGCCCCGGCTGTGGCGCTGGCCCGTCGGCTCGCGGCATTCGCCGCGTCGTCGGGGGTGTGCGTCGTGAGCGGCCTCGCGCTCGGCGTCGACGCCGCCGGCCACCAGGGCGCGCTCGACGTCGGCGGCGCGACGATCGCGGTTCTGGGCTGCGGCCCCGACGTCGCCTACCCGCGCACCAACTCCGGGATTCACCGCCGGATCATCGAGACGGGCCTCGTGCTCTCGGAGTACCCGCCGGGGACGCCGCCCGCACCCTGGCGGTTTCCGGCCCGGAAAGGACAAGCCCGCCCAACCATACGGGAACCGGCATTCCTCCACAGTCGTCGACGCTGTATTACGTCCTAGAATGCCGGGGCCGTGTGGTCTCGGTGTGGTCTCGAAAGGAGAACCATGG